>JAOZOF010000349.1 GCA_029933425.1 Marinilabiliaceae bacterium | reverse complement strand
TCAAACGGTAAAATAGTTATGTGACAATTTTTCAGTTTTCCCCCTCTTGCAGATACTATCGTAAAAAATTATTGAAAATTAATTTTTTACGAAAAAGGTGTAAAGATGTCATTGCCAAATTTTCATTCTGGCACATTAAAAGAGTGACATCCTTTCTGTTACAGCATATTGGCACGCAATTTGAAATATGGTAGGTGAAGTTTGAAACAGAACTTCAGAATACTTCAAACGTGAGAGTGAATTAACTTAATGTCTAACTAAAAATTATGGAGGGTAAAGTTATGACACTGGCAACATTATCAAATCAGGTTCCGATGTTTCCGAACTTTTTCGACAAGTTCTTTGACACCGACTTGTTCGATTGGACAGCAAGGAATTTTTCCAGCACTAACACAACTCTGCCATCAGTTAACATTAAAGAGAATGATGACGGATTTGAAGTAGAGATGGCTGCGCCGGGATTGAAAAAAGAGGATTTCAACATCGAACTTAACAACGATGTTCTGACAATCTCATCAGAGAAAAAGGTGGAGAATGAAGTTAAGGAAGGTGAAGAATTCACTCGTCGTGAGTTCAGTTACCAGTCATTCCGCCGTTCATTCACACTGCCTAACATCGTTGAAATGGACAAGATCAAGGCATCTTATGAGGATGGTATCCTGAAGATCAGCATCCCCAAAAAAGAAGAGGCCAAACCAAAACCGGCCAAAAAAATAGCCATCGCTTAACTTTAATCAGCCGGTCTTTGTACCGGCTTTTTTATTTGATAATACTATTCATGAAGGTGTCCCAAAAGTATTAATGCACCGTCATTGCGAGGAGGAACGACGAAGCCTGCCTGCAGCAGGCAGGCAATCTACTGGAAATTAACACAAAGAATTTAGGAGATTCCCTGCCTGCGCCTAAGCTTCGGCAGGCAGGCTTCACTCCGATCGGAATGACGACTTTTGGGTCATCCTAAAGAATAAAACATGTCTAACCATAAAAAATATTGAGTCATGAAACTATTTAAATGGAAATCAGGATTGAAGCCGAAATTCCCGAATGTAATTGAGAAGTTCTTCGGCAAAAAAATAACCGATGAGGCATCGTGGGATGAAGATGTTTCACTTGTGCCGTCTGTTAATATTGCAGACAAAGATAAGGAATTTGAAGTTAAGGTTGCACTTCCGGGAATTGACAAAAAAGATGTGAATATTGAGATACGCGACAACTGTCTTGTGATATCCTCGGAAAAAGAGTATGAGAACGAAGAGAAGGACAGTAACTGGGTTCGCCGCGAATATGGATATGCTTCTTTCCGGCGTATGTTCGAACTGCCTGAAAGTGCTGATCCCGACAAGATCAAAGCAAAGATGAAGAATGGTATTCTTGCTATTACTGTTGGCAAGAAAGAGGGATACGAAACGGGGAAGAAGAAAATTGCTATTCAATGATTTAGTCAGCAGTTAGCAGTCCTCAGTTAGCAGTCTTTTTTATTGCTATTTAAAATTGGTGACTGCCGACTGAGGACTGAAAATAGTATTAACCAAAATCAATAAGTTATGAAACGATTGATCTTTTTTTCAATGATAATGTTTATGGGACTGACCGGCTGTAATGCACAACGTGCTCCTAAAGACAATGAACAGGACAGTAACGATACATTGAAGGTGCAGCCGGACGTTAATATCAAAGTGAACAAGGAGTATGATGAGAACGGAAACCTGATCCGTTATGATTCAACTTATACTTATGTTTATTCAAACATTAAAAACAATGTTCAGCTTCGTGATAGCATCTTCAATGAGTTTATGGAACATTTTAATGATCATTTCGGATTGCCTGATGATCAGCTTTTTAACAACTTCTTTTTTACTGATTCTCTTTTACAATATGATTTCTACAAGAAGGATTTTTTCCACGACAGGTTTTTCGAAAACAGTGATCTGATAGATAAAATGTTAAGAGAGATGGATTCCATCAAAAACGAGTTTTACAAGAACCGATTTAAGTATGGTCAGCAGCCAAAGAAGTTGTAATTTCATAGTGACGGGGTGACTTCTATTCGTTGTAAGAGAGTCACCCCGTCACTCATAATCAAGTTAAGGATGTGAGAACATGACAAGAATCACATCCTTTTTTTATTCCTGTTGTTCAGCGGCTGCTAAAACTTTCTTAAATTTGGTATGAGATAAAAAATTAACCTTTATGTCTTTGCACTGCATTTTGAGCATGCCGGGCATCAAAACTAAAAAATATGAAAAAGATCTTTCTTACTTTATTTGCCGGAATATTGTTTTCCGGCATTGCGATGGCAACCGAAAATGTACGGATGCTGCGTTTCCCTGCCGTTCATGGCGAAAAGGTTGTCTTTACTTATGCGGGTGACCTTTATACTGTTCCGCTTAAGGGTGGTGTAGCCCGCCGGCTTACGAGTGATGAAAAAGGGTATGAGATGTTTGCCCGTTTTTCACCCGATGGAAAACATATTGCTTTTACCGGTCAGTACGACGGTAATACTGAGGTTTTTCTTATTTCCTCCGAAGGTGGTGTGCCTGAAAGACTGACCTATACGGCAACACTCGGGCGGGATGACATTTCGGACAGGATGGGCCCAAACAACATTGTTATGACATGGAAGAATAACAATGAGATAATCTATCGTTCACGCAAACAGTCCTTCAACTCATTTAAAGGACAGTTGTTTGCAGTTTCTGATGAAGGAGGTATTTCGAAAGAGCTTCCTTTGCCCTCGGGTGGTTGGTGTACATTCTCTCCCGATGGTAAAAAGATGGCATACAACAGGATATTCCGCGAATTCAGAACATGGAAATACTACAAAGGCGGTATGGCCGATGAGGTATGGATTTATGATTTTGATACAAAAGAGACCACAAAGATTACCGATAATATCTATCAGGATATATTCCCGATGTGGCACGGCGATAAGATCTATTACCTTTCGGATCGTGACCGTACCATGAACCTGTTTGTTTACGACACCAAAACAAAAGAGACTAAAAAACTTACCGATTACACTGATTATGACATTAAGTTTCCGTCACTCGGCGATCATTCCATAGTATACGAGAATGGCGGATATCTGTACAACTTCGAGTTGTCAACCGGTGAGATAACCAAGATCCCCGTTATCATCGACAATGACTTGCTTACAGGCCGCGACAGGTTTGTGGATGCCAGTAAGTTTATCAGTAGTTATGCCGTTTCTCCGGCTGGTGAAAGAGTGGCTTTCGGTGCCCGCGGCGATGTGTTTACTGTTCCTGCCAAATCGGGAATTACACGCAACCTTACCAAATCGCCGGGAGTGCACGACCGCAATGTTGAATGGTCGCCTGACGGTAAGTACATCTCATTCATAAGCGACCGTACCGGTGAGGATGAGATCTACATTCAGGTTCAGGATGGAAGCAAACCTGCCGTTCAACTGACAACAAATTCCGATAC
>JAOZOF010000348.1 GCA_029933425.1 Marinilabiliaceae bacterium | reverse complement strand
TCAAGCAGATAAACGATCACATCTCCGTCTCCTTCAAAACTTATCGTAAAACTGTCGGCAACAGCTTCATTCAGCGTTCCCATCCACCAGGCTGTCAGCTTCATCTCATTCAAAGGGTATTTCAGTCCCTCCGAAGAAATTTTAAGTTGAGCACATATTGAAAATACCGACACCTGCTGTCCGGGGAATGAATTAAATACAGCAGTCCGGTTAATAGCAATGAACTCACCATAATCAGTAAGGATCTTAACATTCGCCACCTTTGAATAAGAGGCAAGAAGTGAGATATTACCAATAGAATGATCTTCCCTGTCACCGGTAGCTCCAAGTATCACAATGTCTTTCCAGCCATTCTTCACACACAGGTTAACAGCTTTTGTAAGATCATTGGTGTCCTGATCAGAAACTTTTATAAGAATATCGCGATATTTTATTTTCAGTTCAGGCCTGACCGAATCGAGATCGCCAATTATCACATCCGGTTCTCTTCCGCTATCCACAAGTTTGTTTGCTGCACCATCGCAACAAACTATCCTTTTCGCATTATCCAAAAGATTTTTCAGTTTTTCAGACTTTGGAAAAGCTCCGTCTGCAAGTATAATTGTCTGCATAAAAACATTGTTTATCGAAGGCTTCGCACAAAACGAAACCTTCGATCTAAAACGCTAAAAGTAACAACAAAAGAGCTATATTTAAAATCTCATCACAAGTCTTAACAAAAAATTTGTTCCTGCCTGCGGAAAATACCCGTCCATAACATCATGCTGCCCTGCGTAGTAGTACTGATAAACCCAGGCATTTGATTCATACTCTTCATTAAAAACATTACTCACCAGCAAGTTAAGGCTAAAACTACCGATATTTCTTATTTTAAAATCATAGTTTGCCGTGAAGTCGTTCACAAACCATGGATCAAGCTTTCTTTCCTCACTCGATGTATTGTCAATGTATTGCTTTCCCACATACTTTGAGATAAAAGCAAGAGTAACATCGGGCACAGGTTTCCATGCCAGATTACTGGCTGCAACCACATCGGGCGAAAATGAAATATCCGTTAATCCCAGGTCTGTCACTATCTGATAAGGCTCATTTTCCGGATCATCCCAATAGCTCCAGTTATCTACATACTCGGTAAAGTTCTCTATTTTGTTCGAAGAATATGAAACATTAAGTCCCCAGTTTATATTCGATCTCAGAACAAAATTACCTGACAATTCTATTCCCTTGCGATAACTGTCAGGAACATTCACCATTATCGGAGATCCCACATTATTGATCTCTCCCGTAAGAACAAGCTGATCGCTGTAATCCATGTAAAACAGGTTAGCATCCACCGTTACCCTGTTCGTTCTGAAAGTATATCCCAATTCATAATCGTAAAGCCTCTCAGGTTTTGGCTTTCTGTCGGCAGGTGCATCCCTGAAATCATTCCTCGTTGGTTCACGGTTCGATATTCCGAACGAGGCAAACATCCGGTGTTTCTCTGCAAAAGTCCAGTTCAGCCCCAGTTTCGGATTTACGAAGTTAAACAGATACGACTGTGTGATATCCGACAGGTCGTCATGGGTTCCTTTCATGTCGATGTTGACATTGCGATACTGAACATCGCCGAAAAGACCAACATTGTGACTGATATTATACATCCCTTTAAGAAAGATATTAAGATCACCCTTGGTCCCGGTATTGTTATACCACTCGTGATCAGGTTCAATGCCGTTGTTATATTCTGTCCATATCACCTTACCGTAATGTCCTCCGTCGTAGTAGTTGTAACCTCCGCCCAGCGTAAGCCTTGCACGGCCGAAATCATAATTCCCGGAAAATACAACTCCATAAAAATAGTTATCCAGCCATTTTTGATTTATGAGATCGGTTTTAGTAACAGTATCGGCGTTTACTACTATCTGATCGAAGCTTAAGCCGTAATCTGTAAATTTCTCATCATACTCATACGACTCATAGTAACCTTTACCCCTGGTATAATGCAATGCTGCATTTAAATTGAATTGCTTACTGAACTCCTGTGAGTAATGAAGCTGGTAATGCCCCTGATAATAGTTGTCTGTCTGATTATCATAAATGTACTTATTGAAAGTTCTCGAATTGGAGTTGTACAAGTTTTCTGCCTCAGGTTCACTCCACCCTGCCATCATCACGAGCTGCTGCATTCCTTCCATATCATCCTCAAGCCTGACTTTAGGCACTCCGTACCATGCCTGGTAAGTCTTTTCATAACCTGCGAACGTAATGAATTTCATGGAGAATTTTTCTCCATAGTACCCGCCCGACAGGTAGTAGGATTTCAGGTTTGATGTTGCCCTGTCGATAAATCCGTCAGACGATACCCGTGACAATCGTCCGCTGAAAGCAAAATTCCCGGGCAACAATCCTGTTGACAGTGAAACCGAGTTCTTCCAGGTATTGAAAGAGCCGTAGCTGTTATCCACAACTGCACCTGCTTCAGGTTGGTAATCCAAAGTATTGAAGTTGACCGATGCACCAAAAGATGCCGTTCCGTTGGTCGATGTTCCTACTCCCCGCTGTATCTGTATCTTATCCACCGAAGCAGCGAGATCGGGAATATCAACGAAATAAACTCCTTGCGATTCGGCATCATTTAAAGGAATGCCGTTTATTGTCACATTGATACGGGTCATATCCGTACCCCTGATCCTGAAAGCGGTATAGCCCACACCTGCCCCGGCATCAGATGTAACGACAACATTTGGTGTCTGATCCATTATGTAAGGCATATCCTTACCATAATCCATCTTCCTTATCTCTTTCTTGTCGAGTTCGGAATATGTAACAGGCATCTCTTTAGTAGCCCTGATCGCTGACACTATCACTTCACCTGTCATCACAACCGATGGTTTCATCTTCACATTTATCGTGATATTTTCTTTTGTAAGATCTAAAGAGACCTTTTGTTTCTCATATCCGACAAAAGAGAACACCATAGAATAATTACCTCTTTTCTTCAGCTTCATCTGATACTTCCCGGATGCATCTGTTATCGTACCGTCGAAAGTACCTTCAACAATCACATTCACACCTGGCATCGGCTTATCCGTTTCATCAGTGACAGTACCCGATATCAGGTATTGTGCCCATGAATTGGCACTCAAAATAAAAAACACAAATAAAAATAATGCTATACGATTCATCGTTTAAAAATTAAAGGTTAATAAACAAATGAAAAATGGAGTATAGCGTTGGAGATTACTCTGTCCCTTGACAGCATTACCTGTCCAGGTTCAAAGGGTATGATCTCAGCCCTTAATATTAAGGCACCCCATTTTTTAAGATGATGTAAAGCTAAACAGTTTTTTGATTTCTTAAAACAAATTTTTGATTTTTATTCTGTACATCCCGGAAATTACTTTCTCGGTAGAAAAATCGAGTAGGTAGGGGGATTACTCCCCCGCCCTCTCACACCACCAAGCATG
>JAOZOF010000075.1:7764-13017 GCA_029933425.1 Marinilabiliaceae bacterium | reverse complement strand
TGTTCATTTTTCTTTTGCGGGATAAATTTCCCGATGTTGAAACAATGATAGGAGGAGGAATTCTTCTGTCTGCCGTTATATTTTTCATAAAAAAATATACTGTAAAAAAAGAGATGTTGAACCGGTAATCCTGTAACTGTAGAAACATGAAAAACAGAATAAAAGAGTTGCGGGCTGCAAACAATTTGACACAACTTGATCTTGCAAATAAGGTGAATGTGCGCAGAGAGACCATTGTTTTCCTTGAAAAGGGGAAATATAACCCGTCACTTAAACTGGCTCATGACGTTGCACAGGTATTCAACAAAACTATTGAGGAAGTCTTTACTTTTGAAGAGTGATATTGAGGAAGGGAGAGGGTAAATTATCCGACAACATACATTGTAAAATCAAGATTGTTTGATTTTGTCGTGCATTCCTGAAGAATTAGGGATATCGCTTTTAACAAACTGATGATATAAAATAAAATATTTTCATAACTATTTTTCTTGTAGGAACACACAGCCTGCCCCGATTATTTCGGGGGCCGTGTGTTCCTACAAGAAAATAAAGAAAAATTTATTGTTTGATCATCTTAACAGCGACAGCCCCTGAGGAATCCATTTCTCATCAAATTCCTTATTTTTCCGTATCTTTCATGGTCATAAATTGTGATAACCATGGAACTCGTACACAAAAAACAAATTGATATAGATACCGGTAGGTCAGACAATACAGGAAAGCTTTCACTGATCACTTTGCTTGATGAACTTCAAACAATAGCAGGAGAGCATGCCGATATTCTTCATTTTGGCATAAAGGATCTTCATAAAGAAGATGATACCTGGGTATTGTCACGATTATGTGTTGAGATAGACCGGTATCCGTTGACGGGAGAAAAAGTGACACTGCAAACATGGCCAAAAGGTGTCGACCGCCTTTTTGCCATAAGAGATTTTATGCTGACGGACAGTGAGAATAACGTTATTATCCGTGCTGCATCATACTGGCTGATAGTTGATAGAATCACTAAAAGGCCCAAGATGATCAGTTCTTTTTTCCGTGATATAGATTACCCCGACCTTTCCGCGATTGATGAAAAACTGGGCAAAATACCTGCTGTCGGGCAAACGGAATTCAGTTCCGAAATAAAGACTACTGAAAAGGAGATCGATATTAACGGGCATATCAACAATGTGCGGTATGCCGACTGGGTATTAAGTACCCTGCCCGATGACCTTCATAACAAAAAAAATATTTCCCGTTTTGAAATAAACTACATTGCAGAGGTTTTTGCCAATGAAACTCTGAATATTGAGATCGGGGTTGCTGATGATGGCACAAACCTTCTGCTCGGCAGTATCAAACGTGAGGACAAAGAAGTCTGCAGGGCAAAGATACATTTTACATAAGAAAACTGTCGGACGACAGAAGTAAAACTTTTACATCGTAGTCGGATAATCACCTGACATGCTACCGGCCATCATTGCAAAAAATGTTCCCCAAAACAGGAATATCAATACATAAGCAATTAGCATCCATATCAGCATTGCAGATGCCCAATTCTTGCGCGCTGTATTTGTTTTATCCAGCATCCATACTATCAGCATTACAAATCCCACCAAAGGAATACCTGCTACTAAAATATACAACATCCATTGTCCGATAGAAGGTACATTGTTTCCGTTTGTCATGATCACAAATTTTTTAACTGTAAATAAATATTAATTAAAGATAGCAATTTTCTAAAATCCTATTGAAACTTTTGTATTAAATGATCGGACAACAGGTGCCTGATTGAATTCGGTATCGAAAAGATATTTCGGTCCGGCATTAACTTTCAGATTTTTGTATTTTAAAAACAGATCGGCGCCGGCCTGCGATTGCGGATACATCGGATTCATGTACGAATACACATTAGGTGATCTTCTTGTCTTGTTTATGGGGGAGGTGATGTATTGCCCGTAAAGTTTCAGGTAAAGCCAGTCGGTTAACTGATACTCAACCGAAGAGTAAAAACTCAACTGAAGTACAGCATTAAAATCAAGGGGAGTGAAACTTCTTACGGCACCGTACCCAAACGATAGTATAAGCCGGTCTGTTGCATTGAATGAATTAACACTGCGAATAGAATACACCTCACCCAATCCGGGATAACGTACATAGCGGCTGCTATTGGTTATGAAAAAACGAGGATTTATCCTGATGAATTCTGACTGTTTTTCATTTACGATAACCATCCCGTTTTTGTATGGTGACAAATCAATGCTATTCTTAATATCCGGCAGTGTTAGTTTTACACTACTGATATCCTCCGGCATCTCTTTTAAGTTTTTTTGAAAAACATCATGCCGGTCAAGTTTTACCCTGTTCTCATTTTGTGAGAATGCAATCAAAGGGATAATCAGGAATATACTAAAAATCGTCCTTTTCATTATGGGCCATGTTTGGTTACAACCAAATTTACTGCAAATATTCTTTAATGCATAGTCTTTTTACATGTCTTAATCTTTTTTTATCCCAAATTGGCCGTTAGGAAGCGAGGAACGAGCTGAACTAAAGGCCCCATGCGGGTTAACCCCGATTTAGAGATTCACTGTTTTGGCGAATGACAAAACAGATGAATGTCTTAATCGATGGTTATTAGAATTGTTTTGCAATTCTAATGACCATTTTGGGTTTATTTCTAAACAGATAAAGTAGCAGTACACACTTATCATTGATGAATGTGAAACCCCTTAAGACATTTGACAGATCGAAACGTAGTGGAGACCATCATGTCGTCTCAACAATAAAAACAACTCCTTCTCCCCTATAGGGGAGCCTGCCTGCCCGATGTTCAGGCAGGGTTGGGAGGGGCTGTTTTCTTCCATCCAAAAATGATGCACATCATTTCAAAAATTGTGTAACGCACCGCCTGTCGCATTGCAGTATGTTTGTATCAACGATTTTAACAACTAACTCATCAGATGACTTGGAGTCATCGGATGAGTATCAAACAGCGGATATTATGCTAAACAAAATCATAAAATTCTTTCTTGAAAATAAGCTGGTTACCTTTCTGGGACTGGCAGTATTCTTATCGTGGGGTATAATTAATTCCCCCTTTGGCTGGGATACAGGTTTCCTGCCTAAAGATCCGGTACCTGTTGATGCCATACCTGATATTGGTGAGAATCAGCAGATAGTTTACACAGAATGGGCGGGTCGTTCACCTCAGGATATCGAGGATCAAATATCGTATCCCCTTACAACAGCTCTTCTGGGAATCCCCGGGGTAAATACCATACGGAGTAACTCCATATTCGGGGTTTCAAGTATCTATGTGATCTTTGATGAAGACATTGAGTTTTACTGGAGCCGTAGCCGTATTCTCGAAAAATTGAACTCCCTTCCGGCAGGTACACTTCCCGAAGGTGTAACACCGGCACTCGGGCCTGATGCAACAGCATTGGGGCAGGTTTACTGGTATACCCTTCAAGGACGAGATAAAGATGGTAATCCGGCAGGAGGATGGGACCCGCAGGAACTACGCTCTTTGCAGGACTTCTATGTGAAATATGCCCTGACATCGGCTTCGGGAGTTTCAGAGGTTGCTTCCATAGGCGGGTTCATTAAAGAGTATCAGATAGACATAGACCCTGATGCCATGAAAGCGTACAACGTTTCCATAGCACAGATAATGAATGCGGTAAAAAAGAGTAACCTTGACATTGGTGCGCGTACCATTGAGTTTAATCGTGCCGAGTATCTGATACGTGCCCTGGGATATGTGAAAAGTGTTGAAGACATTGAGAAATCGGTTGTTACAGTAAAAGATAACGTACCTGTACGCATTAAAGATATTGCAAGGGTTAATCTCGGCCCCGCCACACGACGTGGAGGACTGGACATGAGTGGAGCGGAAGCTGTGGGCGGGGTTGTGGTTGCCCGTTACGGAGCAAACCCACTTGAAGTTATCAACAATGTAAAACAGAAGATCAAAGAGACTGCACCCGGACTACCCTCCAAAACATTGGCCGACGGCACGGTATCAAAAGTTACAATAGTTCCGTTTTACGACCGTTCGGGCTTGATACACGAAACACTCGGCACTCTTGAAGAAGCGCTTTCGCTTGAAATACTGATAAGCATTATCGTTGTATTGATCCTTGTTTTTAATCTCAGGGCATCATTTCTTATATCAAGTCTGTTGCCCATAGGGGTACTGATGACATTCATCGCAATGCGCCAGTTTGGGATTGATGCCAATATTGTTGCCTTGTCGGGGATTGCCATTGCTATCGGGGTGATGGTGGATGTGGGGGTAGTGTTCACAGAGAATATTATCCGGCATACTTCGTTACCCGAAAACAAAAACAGGCGGGGTAAAGACCTCGGTAATGTGATCTATGCAGCTACCATCGAAGTTGCACCGGCAGTACTCACGGCTATAGCAACAACAGTGATCAGTTTCATGCCTGTGTTTGCTATGCAGGCTGCTGAAGGAAAACTGTTCAGGCCTCTTGCTTTCACAAAAACTTTTGTGATGCTTGCAGCTTTGGTTGTTGGTTTGATAATCATTCCGGCACTTGCACACGTCATTTTCTCAATAAAAATAAACAGCAGGAAAGTCAGACAATACTCTAATATAGCTCTTGCACTGGCAGGAGTATCATTTCTGTTCTGGGGACACTGGCTGGTTTCTGTGGCAATCGTTGCCTATGCCGTGAATAATTTCTTTGCTGAAAGATGGAGCTCAAATAAAAAGAAGTATGTCAATATCATCAATATTGCAATAATTCTGATAGTTGTAATACGATTCCTTACCGAACACTGGATGCCTTTGGGAGCGCAAAACTCTCTGTTTGCAAACTTCCTGTTCGTGGGATTCATGATAGCGGCAGTATTGGGAATACTTAGTTCATTCATCTATTTCTATCCGCAGATATTAAGGTTTGCACTGAACAATAAATGGAAATTCCTGAGCCTCCCGATATTTATTTTCATTTTTGGAATGACGGCCTGGACAGGTATTGACAAGATATTTGGTTTTATGCCTGATGCCGTGAAAGGGACATCAGCATGGAAATCGCTTGCCAAAACATTTCCCGGAATAGGTAAGGAATTCATGCCGGCACTTGATGAGGGATCATTCCTTCTGATGCCCACAACAATGCCTCACTCCGGTATCGAAGAAAACCTTGAGGTGATCAGGATGCTTGACAAAAAAATAACTACTATCCCGGAAGTGGATAATGTAGTAGGCAAATGGGGGCGTGTTAATTCGGCTCT
>JAOZOF010000075.1:5073-7664 GCA_029933425.1 Marinilabiliaceae bacterium | reverse complement strand
ATGTTACAGACAGGGATGCGTGCTCCGATGGGGATAAAGGTATTTGGTCCCACACTTGAAACAATTGAAACAACAGGTCTTCAAATAGAGAAACTGCTTAAAAATGTGGAAGGAGTATCACCAATGTCGGTATTCGCCGACAGAGTTGTGGGCAAACCATATCTTGAGATAAACATCAACCGTGATGCTATTGCGCGATACGGCTTGACAATTAAAGACATGCAGAACTATCTTAGTTCAACTATCGGTGGAATGACCCTCTCAACAACAGTGGAAGGCCGGGAGAGATACCCCGTTCGTGTCCGCTATGCCAGAGAATACCGGGATAATCCCGAGGACCTGAAAAAGATTTTGATATCCACACCTACAGGAGCCCAGATACCTTTGGGACAACTGGCTTCCTTAGAATACACGCGTGGCCCTCAGCTCATAAAAAGTGAGAACACATTTCTTGTAGGATATGTGATATTCGATAAAAAACCTGAATATGCCGAAGTGGATGTGGTAGAAAATGCCCAGAAATATCTGAACGAAAAAATAGATGACGGAACACTTGTTCTGCCTGCCGGAGTTAATTATAAATTCACGGGTAACTATGAAAATCAGATACGGGCAACAAAACGACTGATGGTAGTAATACCTATTGCTCTGGTAATTATTTTCCTGATACTCTATTTCCAGTTCAGGTCGGTGGTCAGTGCATCATTGATATTCTCGGGTATACTGCTTGCATTCTCAGGCGGGTTTATAATGCTCTGGCTGTACGGACAACCCTGGTTCATGAACTTCTCGATAGGAGGCATAGGTATGCAGAACATGTTCCAGATACATACTATCAACCTTAGTGTTGCGGTATGGGTAGGCTTCATTGCCCTGTTCGGTATTGCTACCGACGATGGTGTTCTGATAAGCACATACCTGAAACAACTGTTCGAAAAACATTCGCCAAAAACGGTGGAAGAGGTCAGGGCCATCGTCATGGAGGCAGGACAAAAACGTGTCCGTCCGGCAATAATGACCATTGCAACAACGCTGATCGCACTGTTACCTGTACTGACATCGCGCGGAAAAGGTTCCGACATTATGGTACCGATGGCTATCCCGATTTTCGGAGGTATGACCATTGCCATCCTGACGATCTTTGTTGTTCCGATACTTTACAGCATGTGGAAAGAGAAGGGGTTGAAATGACAATATTAAATAAATTATCTATCGTAGGGTCGCACGGCCGTGCGACCCTACGAGAATCCACCCCTCAATCCCCGCCTGACCGTCGGGCAGGCCATAAAGGGGAAGCAGTAGAAATTCCCCCTTCAGGGGGCCAGGGGGTAAAAAACATAGAAAAACAAAACCAATGAAAACGATAATTACCATATTAATAATTCTGGCAACGGGATACGGGGTGCTGGCCCAGGAGCCGCTTAACAGGTATCTGGAAACAGCTGCCCAAAACAATCCTGCATTGAAAGCAAAATTCAATGATTACATGGCTGAACTGGAGAAGATACCTCAGGTAGGCACACTGCCTGACCCTCAGCTTGTATTCGGGTACTTTGCCATGCCTGTTGAAACGAAGAATGGCCCTCAGAGGTTCAATATCTCATTTACGCAGCTATTCCCGTGGTTCGGGACTCTTGGCTCTCGTGAAGATGTGTTTGCTAACACAGCCAAGGCCAAATACGAGGCTTTTGAAGAATCAAAATCAAAACTGTTTTTCGATGTGAGATCAAGCTATTATGACCTTTATTTCGTAAAAAAGGGTATTGATGTTACTTTGGAGAACATCCGGATATTAAGATCCTTCAGGAGACTTGCACTCATAAAAGTAGAAGCCGGCAAATCATCCGGTGTCGACGAATTGAGGGTGGAGATGGACCTGGCCAATTTAGAGAATGACCTTGCATTACTTAAAGACCGTTATCAGGTTTTCGCAGTAAAGTTCAACAACCTTCTGAATGTTGACAGCAATGCCGGTATCGAAATACCGGACACTCTGTGGAGTGATGACCTGTTACTTACCCGTCAGGCTGTGCTTGATACTCTTTTGCAGAAAAACCATCAGCTCAGATCGCTTGATTACAAGTTTGAATCTTTTAAAAGTAAAGAAGAGCTGGCACAAAAGAACGGTACGCCAAATATTATCCTCGGAGTCGATTACATTAATATTGGTAAAGTGAGCGGAGTTGACAACAGCGGTAAAGACGCCCTCCTGTTCAAAGTGGGTATCACTCTGCCGTTCTACCGGAAAAAATACACATCTCTGGTTAATGAAGCACTTTACCTGCAACAGTCAACAAAAGATCAAAAAGAAGATAAGATAAATGCACTTGAAACACTTTTTGAGAAGGTTTACAGCGAATATGCCGATGCCAACCGGAGGATCACACTTTTCAAAAAGCAGAGTGACCTGGCATCAAAAGCAACACGAATACTTGAAAGCGAATACTCTTTCAGCGGAAAGAATTTTGAAGAGGTATTGAGAATGGAACGTAGTCTGTTAAAGTACTCCCTTGAACTTGAAAAAGCCAGGGCAGACAAACAGGCAGCAATAGCGTTCATTAATTATTTGATGGGGAGGTGACCCCCTCTAA
>JAOZOF010000075.1:3801-4973 GCA_029933425.1 Marinilabiliaceae bacterium | reverse complement strand
TTGGTTATCGGAATAATCTTCGGTTGGATCATTAGTCCTTCAGGTAACAAAACTACTGCCGATGATGCTCACGATCATATAGAATCAGCAGAAAAGGAGCAGATATGGACATGTTCGATGCACCCTCAGATAAAACAAAATCATCCGGGTAACTGCCCTATTTGCGGCATGGAGCTTATTCCTCTTGTATCGGAAACTGCAACCGAACAGGAAACTGATCCCAATGAGATCCAGATGACAGAGGCAGCCATGAAACTGGCAGATGTTCAGACCGTAACCGTACGACGCGGAAAACCTGTAAAGGATGTCATTTTACAGGGCAAGGTAAAATCTGATGAGCGAAATATTGCAAAATTAACTGCACGTTTCGGTGGCAGAATAGAAAAGCTGTTTGTTAATTTCACAGGTCAGAAAGTGAGAAAAGGAGAGAAACTGGGAGTAATCTATTCACCCGATCTCATCACTGCACAGCGTGAACTCCTCGAAGCCGCAAAATACAAGGATACAAATCCATCGTTTTACAAAGCATCAAGGAGCAAGCTGAAATTGTGGGACCTTACAGAGACACAGATAGATGACATAGAGAACAGCGGTTCTCCTGTTGTGTACTTCGATATTCTTTCTCCCATATCAGGCACGGTAACTAAACGTAACGTTACAATGGGCGACTACGTGAAAGAGGGTGCTCCTCTGTTCGAGGTTACCGACCTTTCACGTGTCTGGGTAATGTTTGATGCTTATGAAACCGACCTGCCGTGGATCAGTCTTGGTGACAAAATTGAGTTTACTGTAGAGGCCTTACCGGCTAAAAAATTCACAGGAAAAGTTTCTTTCATCGATCCTCTGATCGACCCGAAAACAAGAGTTGCAAATGTCAGAATATCCACGTCGAACCCAGGGCAGCAGCTTAAACCTGACATGTTCACAAACGGCGTTCTCATATCTCAAAAAGCAGAAAGATCGGAAAAACTTCTGATACCCAAAACTTCTATATTGTGGACAGGGAAACGTGCTGTTGTTTATGTGAAAGTGCCCGACAGGGAGATCCCGTCATTCATCTATCGCGAGATAACTCTCGGCCCTGAAGCAGGGAACTACTATGTTGTGGCTGACGGACTGAAAGAGGGTGAAGTAATTGCAGCGAACGGAGTATTCAAGATCGATGCTTCGGC
>JAOZOF010000075.1:1812-3701 GCA_029933425.1 Marinilabiliaceae bacterium | reverse complement strand
AACAACCTCAACGGGATCGTACAGATGGATGGAATAGAGATGAAACGCTCACATTTCAGCATCATCTCCAATGAACTTACCAAAGCAGTTGAGACATTCGGTGTGAAAACATCAGCACCGGTTTACCTTGAGTTCTGCCCCATGGCATTTGACAATAAAGGAGCTTTTTGGCTCAGTGAAACTAAAGAGATCAAAAACCCCTATTTTGGCGATAAGATGATGACTTGCGGAGAAGTTAAGAAGGAGTTTAAATAAGATAGATCATCTTCTGAAAAATACGAATTAAATTGGGGGCGCGACTCTGAGTTGCACCCCCAATTTGGTTATAACCAAAAATGATGCACATCATTTCAAAAATTGTATAACGCATAGCCTTCCTTGCTTCCGTACATTTGACATATAATTATTAAATCATTAAAAACAGATATATTATGAAAACACGAACATTATTTTTAGCGGTAGTGATATCCTTGTTCTCAGTAACAGGATTCAGCACTAATTCAAATTCAGGTGTGACGGAAAGCAGTATTCCTCATGGAACGGATATTCCTGATGCCTTTAAATCACAACTGGCCGAAGTTCTTACCAGGTATCTTGATCTTAAGGATGCCCTCGTTGAGTCTGACGAAAGCAAAGCTGCAACAGCAGCAAAAGAGACATTGAAATCTCTCAAAGGGGTGAACATGATGCTTCTTGAAGGTGATCTGCACAATAAATGGATGAAATATCATTCGGTTATTAAAAGTAACCTGAACGGGATAGTGACAATGGACGGCATTGAGATGAAAAGAACTCACTTCAGGCTTGTATCCGATGAGTTGGCCAAGTCGCTTAAGGAATTTGATGTCAGTTTTCCACAACCTGTTTATGTTGAGTTCTGCCCTATGGCAAACAATAACAAAGGAGCATACTGGCTGAGTGAGAGTAAAGATATCAGAAATCCTTACTTCGGTGACAAAATGCTGAAATGCGGAGAGATTAAGGATGTGTTAAAATAGTAAGTTAAGGATTCGAAGCGCGACTGAGAGTTGCATCCCGAATTATTCATAAGCACTAAAACAATTCACAATGAAAACAATACTTACATTAAGCATCGTCTTTTTAATTTCCGTAACGGCATTTGCCCATGACGGAGCACATAAGAAGACAAAGACCGATTCCGCAAAAATGGAAACGGTTATGGAACAACATGGAAATGACCATGCAGTTGCCGGTCATGTTCATGATGAGGAGATGGAGACGCAACATGTATCGATGATGAAGAAGGCAGAGCTTGACGAGTTCCCGACACTCCATCCTCTCGTTGTTCATTTTCCCATTGTGTTACTGGTTCTGGCCCTTTTTACACAGTTACTGGCTCTTTTTGTATTTAAAAAAGAATTAAGTTTAGCAACTGCCATTCTTTTGCTTTTCGGATTTATCGGTTCACTGATAGCAGTACGATATGTACATCCGCATACTACCGGTCTTTCGGAAGTGCAGGCATGGATACTTGAACAACATGAAAAATATGCAGACCTGACTTTGTACACAAGTCTGGCAGCTCTTATACTTAAAGGTGTCAGCTGTTTCGTCTTTAAACGGAAACTATGGTCTGAAATCGCTGTATTCATTGTAATTGCCTCATCAGCATACTTTATAGCTACTGCAGCACACTTTGGAGCGCAGCTTACACATATAGAGGGGGTAGGACCGCAGGGTCATCATCTTGAAATGCATGAAGAAGCTCACGAGCATTAACATTACATCCATAGCTTTTTCATCAAACGGGAATTTCATTTATCAGGAATTCCCGATTTTTTTTTGATTGATATTAAATAAAAACCAACAAAATGTTTAATTGATTGTTGTATTTTTAGAAATATCAAATTTTTTGTATGGATCATGGC
>JAOZOF010000075.1:0-1712 GCA_029933425.1 Marinilabiliaceae bacterium | reverse complement strand
AGAAAGCCGTTGGACGAAGTATAGAATAGTTCTAAGATTTATTCAGAAAAGAAACTAATATAAAAAACCGAAAAGCCAAAGAGGAATGATATTGTCATATCCTATCTCAATATTATCTTTAACAACAAAAGAATTTTTTAATCCGGAAATTTGTTTACGTGTTTTATTTTTCCCTCCAATTTCAAAAGTGTATTTTTCATCTACAAAAAAATCTGCTTCTTTTGACGCATTGACCTTATAAACTGCACCAACCTGATTAAAAAAATATGTTTCCCTAATATTACCCTTATTAATGCCATTATCACATTGATTATACATTAGATTGGTATTGTTCAAATATATCTTTTCCGGCTTGTTTAAGCTGTTAATACCTTTATTCATAAAATGTAACAGCTTTATCATTTCTGCTTCTTTCAACAGGTTTACATAATGCTTAAGAGTGTTTATACTAATCCCTGTTCTCTCACTCAATGAATTCATATTGGGCTTAAAAGGAACAGAGTTACTAATTATTTTTAACAGTTTTTTTAAGTAGATAATGTTTGCCGGCATTATAGAAGCAAATTGAGGCAGGTCTATGTCAAGGACTGTGAGAATAATTTCCTCAAGTTTTTGATGAAAAGTTTGAATGTTTTCAAGAAAAAAAGGATAATAACCATAGTTTAGATAATTCTCAAAACTTGCCAGCGGTTTAATTTTTTTTATAATCTCCATTACAACAGACACATGGTCTTCAATTACTTGTTCAAGTGAATATTTTGGGAAAGCAATATTTTTTTCAAATAACAAAAACTCTCTGTATGATAATCCCGGCATGCTATAAATTACTGCACGTCTGCTAAGGTCTGCCTTTCCCTTTTGAAGATGCAATAACGATGATCCTGTAAAGATCACTTTTAAATCGGGCATATCATCATAAATGTTTTTAAGCTCTATAGCCCAGTTTTTATACCTGTGAACTTCGTCAATAGCCAATAACTCACCACCCTTTTTATAAAAAGTATCTGCGAGATCATATAAACTGTTTTCTGCAAAATACATATCGTCAAGACTAACATACAAAGATGTATTATCCGCCTTGTAATTTTGTTTTATGTATTGAAGAATAAGAGTCGTTTTCCCTACTCCCCGGCTGCCTTTTATTCCGACAAACCGGTTCGACCAGTCAATAACATGCAGGAAGTCACGCACAAGTTCGACTTGGGTTAGTGCATATTTGCTATAATATTTTTGTAGTAGTTTATCCATATTTATAATTATTTCTTATCAAAGTTAGCATAAATATCTATGTGCTGATATTTATTTAGCTAAATATTGTCAATATATTGACGTTTTTATCGCCCATTACTATCAGTGTACTGATATATTTCTCATAGCAATATAATCGAACGGATACATTACCAGAGAGAAAGAGATGGGCACATCAACTTCTCCGATTACCTATACAAAGAGATTAGTTACGACTATTCCTATCTTAGCAATCTGTTCTCTTCGGTAGACGGTACTACCATTGAACAATACATTATCCATCAAAAAACAGAAAAAGCAAAAGAGCTGTTGGTTTACGATGAGCTTACTCTTAGTGAGATAGCATGGAAGCTTGGATACAGTAGTGTTCAGCATCTGTCGCGGCAATTCAAGAAAGTCACGGGTCTTACACCCTCTTACTTCAGGCAGGTAAAAGAGAACCGCAGAAAGCCGTTGGACGAAGT
>JAOZOF010000347.1 GCA_029933425.1 Marinilabiliaceae bacterium | reverse complement strand
CTTAAACCCGGCTCAGTTACCATAGGTGACGTTGTAGTCACAGGACATGCCGCCCCGGTCAGAGCTGACAAGTCGATCTACAATGTAAAGGTACTCGACATGAAAAAGGAGGAAGGGAAAGCAGCAATTGATCTTTACCACATGCTCTCTACCCAATCGAACATACGGCTCCGGCAGGACATGTACATAGGTGGGAAAATGAGCATGCAGGGATTGTCGGGTGAATATGTCAAAGTGCTTATCGACGGAGTGCCTGTCACCGGACGTATGGACGGTAATATAGATATCACGCAGATAAACATGAATGATGTCGACCACATTGAAATAGTAGAAGGACCTTTGTCTGTGATCTATGGTAGCGGGGCTTTGGCAGGAACGATCAATATCATTACCAAAGAACAGAACAATGACGGTTTAAGTATGACAGCCAATCTTTATGGTGAAAGCGTGGCCATCACCAACGGAGATTTTT
Source organism: Marinilabiliaceae bacterium (assembly GCA_029933425.1). GTDB lineage: Bacteria > Bacteroidota > Bacteroidia > Bacteroidales > Marinilabiliaceae > JAADEM01. The sequence goes on along the minus strand of JAOZOF010000347.1, from coordinate 3,006 downwards.
CATTTATGCGCAAAAAGAAGCATAACAGTTTTGGATTGTCAGGTATGGGTTACTATTTCAACGGATGGAGTAACACAGACACCCTCTATCGCACTGACATATGGAAACCCAAAACGAAATATTCGGCTTCAGGATATTACGAATACCTGAAAAACAGTCTCAGGCTGAAAGCATCATCAACTTTTTTCAGAGAAAATATCCTTGACAGGGGCGAACCGTTCGGAGACAGGAACCAAAATGCGTTTGACCATAACTATATTACCAACAGGTGGGACCTCATGACGCAGGGATCTCATACCGTAAAAGACAGATACAAGGTAGATGTTCTCCTGGCGTACAACTATTACGAACGCCTGAACAAAAAGTCCTTCCTTGATTTTGACGACAACACATCAATTGAAACAGGAACAGACAGCACACGTTTCGATCAGATATCTTCACGAATGATATATTCGGCAGGAAAAGCTAAGAAACTTAACTGGTCAGCAGGTTACGACATTCTTTGGGAGAAATACAGCGGAGATCGTGTGCTCGGCAACTCAAAGGACATAGGTGATTATGCTCTTTTTGCAACACTGCATTACAGTCCGGTTGAGAAGCTTAATATCCAGCCCGGCATCAGGGCAATGTACAACACAAGATACAAAGCACCTGTAATATATTCCATCAACCTTTTATACTCACCGTCCAAGCTATGGCAAAACAGATTCTCGTTCAGCAAAGGATTCAAATCACCGGACCTGAAACAGCTATACCTCGATTTTCATTTGTCGAACCTGTCGATAACCGGGAACCCTGACCTCGACGCTGAAAATTCATACAACATAAATTTTTACAGTACCGTTAAGTTTTCAAAATTCAGGTTTCTCTACACAATATCGGCAAAGGCTTTTTATAACAGCATCGACAATAAAATAGAACTCGTTTCAATAAATAACAACGAGATGATCTATAGCTATATGAACATCAATGAGATAAAAACAGCAGGATATGGCCTTGATCTTAACTTCAGCAATCATCCGCGTTATTCATTCACACTAAGCTGGACAACGACAGGCCTGTGGAATAATTTTGGAAACGAATACGATACTCCCGATAAATACACCTGTTATACCGATATCTCTTCAACATTCAATTACAGTTTTCCCAAACAGAGGATCAACCTTTCGATGAATTACAAGTTCAACGGAAAAGCGCCACGATATATTCTTGAAAACGGGACCATAGGATTATTTGAAAGAGACAAGTACAACATTATGGAACTGTCGGCAAGCAAGTCCTGCTTTGAGAACAAATTCAGGATAATGGCAGGCGTGAAGAATCTGTTCAATGTCACCGATGTAAAACAAACACTTGACGGGCAGGATTATGTTTCTCTGCGCGGAAGTGACATAATTGCTTACGGCAGAAGCTTCTTTTTAAAACTGACTTATTCACTGAATAAATTCTGACATAAAAACATTATTAATAACTAAACAAATTTAAGATCATGAAAACAAAAAACATTTTAGCAGCAACAGCATTGATATCGGTATTGGTATCGTGCAGTGAGAACGACAATGAGTTTCTCATACCGAAAGGAGAGAACAACGAAGTCAACATCGAAAACTCGGTCTATACCCATCAGACCTATTACGATCTGAGCTCAAACAAAGAGGTGCTTTCCGTTGATGTCAGCATGTGGGACCTGTCTGTCGAGACCTCAGGCAGTATGCAATCAATAAAGCTGAATCCTGCCAAAGGATACCGGGTGTTCAAAACCTTATCCAATGACATAACTGACGAGATCATCTTACCCGATATCACTGACTGGACTTTCGACGACCCTACATATAATCCTTCAAAGCTCGCTTTTTACGGATGGAAAGATAACGAGGTATATATTATAGGTAAAAAATCCGAAAGCTTTGATCCCACCACACCTTCGGTTGCAGCTTATGCCAGGGTTTCATTTGTTAAAACAGATGACGGTATCAAAATACAATGGGTATTCTCCGGAGAATCCGAAGTGCATGAATTTACATTTTCAGGAACAGCAGAGTCACATCCTTTTACATGGTTCTCATTCGAAACAGGAGGTAAAGCAGATGTTCAGCCTCCGTCTCCTGCTGATTACGACGTGATATTCACATCGTACACCGGAAATATCTTTGACGGCACCCAGTCATTCATTTTCGATCTGCACGGAACACTCACAAACAGGTCATACAATGTCGAATCGTACAGATACGACCCGGGAGAAGCAGATGATGAAGAGTACATCAACATCTTTAATGATCTTATAAATTCTGATATTGACGGCACAAAGTTCAGCATTGATGCTGATGTCATTGGATATGGCTGGAAACATTTCAGCCGTACATCGATGAGCTACGAGATCGATAAATCAAACATGTATTTCATCATGGATGGCAATGGAAATCATTACAAAATACGGTTTACGAATTACTACAACGATAATGGTGAAAAAGGGTATATCTCATTCACGTATGCATTACTATAAGTATCTGACCGGATTTTAAATCTAAATTGGCCTTTAGTACCACTGCTGCTTTTGCAACATATCCAATTCTCTAATTTTGAATCGAAGGGGAAGCTTGAAGCCGGAAAGCAGACAGATAGTAAAGCACTCAATCTAAAGAACTTGAGATTTTAGTTGGAAAAGTAAGATTACAGCAAAAGTGATATATCTTAACGGCTAATTTGAGTTAAACGGTAAAAATATCAGTTAGTTAGCTGTGAAAAAGAGTACTGCATTATTTTAGCGAAATTAGATAAAAACCACATTGCTATAATTCAGCCCGACTTATGCAGCAAAAGCTATGAAATAGTTAACCACCCACCTGACTATACTAGTTGGGCAAGCCCACCTGACCGAACAGGTAGGTCTGCATTTAGTATGGGTAACCCTCCCGAGAACTGCCTTGGGACAGGCTGGTTTCAATACAGAGCAATCGAGTAGGTTGGGGGATTACTCCCCCGCCCTCTCACACCACCACGCATGCT
>JAOZOF010000346.1 GCA_029933425.1 Marinilabiliaceae bacterium | reverse complement strand
TTGACGGCATACGAACCGGTAAACACTCCTGTTACCTTTTTCACATCGCTCATGCGCTCACGCTCGGTACGCTTCTTTGTCTCTTTCAGATATGCTTCAACCTCATCTTTATGCTCAGGCTTTGTCAGTTGTTCAACAAGTTCACTCTCGGGAGCCAAAACCATAAAAGTAACACCAAAAATAGTGTCTGCTCTTGTTGTGAATATCTTCATCTCCACATCCGAATCAGCCACTTTGAAAATCATATCGGCTCCCTCAGATCGTCCTATCCAGTTACGCTGTATCTCTTTCAGCGAATCAGTCCACTCAATGGTATCCAAACCGTCGAGCAAGCGCTTGGCATAAGCCGACACCCTGAGCAACCACTGACGCATCTTCTTCTGCTCAACATGATGTCCACCACGAACGGAAACACCGTCTTTTATCTCATCATTTGCAAGCACAGTTCCAAGAGCCGGGCACCAATTAACCATTGTATCGGCAAGATATGCAAGACGATAATTCAATAATATCTCCTGCTGCTCGTTATACGATTTTGCGTTCCACTCCTCTGCAGTAAATTCCAGCTTCTCGGAGCAGGCGATATCAAGCCCCTCAGTACCTGTTTTAGAAAAAACCTCTTCCAGCTCAGAGATCGGACGGGCCTGCTCTGCCTGATTGCAGTAATAATGTTTGAACATCCGCTGAAAAGCCCACTGTGTCCATTTATAATATTTTGGGTCAGAGGTACGCACCTCACGATCCCAATCGTAAGAAAAACCAATTTTATTTAACTGCTCACGATAACGCTTTATATTTTTATCGGTAGTAATTGCAGGATGCTGTCCCGTTTGTATCGCATACTGCTCAGCCGGCAACCCGAATGCATCATAACCCATGGGATGCAAAACATTGAACCCGCTTGAACGCTTGTAGCGACTGTAGATGTCTGATGCGATATATCCAAGAGGATGGCCTACATGCAATCCTGCTCCTGAAGGATACGGGAACATATCCAGCACATAAAATTTAGGGCGATCTTTATCTACATCAACTTTATAGATCTTGTTCTTGTTCCAATACTTTTGCCACTTCTGCTCAATTTCTTTGAAATTGTATTCCATTACTATCTAAATTTTTCATTTTATGCGATATACGGACATTGACCATAACAAAAAAACATCCGGTTAATATCAAACTGCGAAAATATGAAATGTTTTGATAACCATAAACAAAAAAACCTGCTTTCGCAGGTTTTTGATCTCAAATATCAAATATAGGCTATTTGTTATAATATTCCGGCATTTTTCAGTATCTCTCGCAGCTTTTTATCTTCTTTTGAATATTCAACAAGAATATCCTCAAGTTTTTCCTGATTTCGTTTAATCGGGTTAATTGCAGTACGTCTATCATAAATCACAAACCCTATTAATGACATCATACCTCCCAATAAAAAGAATAATAAAGTTATTATCATATTTATTTGCTTCTGCTGAGATTCAAACTTTATATCCATTTTTTGTTCCAGGCTCTCAAACCTTACATTCATCTCTGTTCGAAGTGAATTAATTTCTGTACGAACATTTTCAATTTTCTGCTCATTACGCATTAATCTATCCCTGTCACCTAACGTAAAAGAAACAGGAGTATTATTATCCTGAGCAAAAGAAACCGCTGACAACAATAGTAATAATATGATAAAAACTTTACGCATAAAGCAAAGTTAATCAATAAGATTGTAAAAGTAAAATAATCTCATTACGCTAAATACCATTCATACATCCTTTCTATTCCTTCCTCAATTCCTATCCGGTGGTGCCATCCCAATCCGTGTAACTTTGACACATCAGTTAATTTCTTCATTGTACCGTCAGGTTTATCCGTATTGAAATAGAACTCACCCTTAAACCCAACCCTGAATTTTATAAGATCGGCAAGCTCACGTATTGACACATCCTGACCTGTGCCAATATTAATATGAGTGTTACGTATCTCCGACCTGTCCTTCACCACATCATCAAAATTCACATTCTCCATAATGAACACACAGGCATCTGCCATCTCCTCAGACCATAAAAATTCTCTCATAGGATTACCCGAACCCCATATCTCGATCTGAACTTTCCCTGTTGAATCTTTCTTAATGCCGTATTTTTCCATCTTCTCAAGGATCTGCTGTTCACTGCTCTTCCCGTCAACTCCTTCAACCGGATTTTTATCAAAGTCATTACGAACAGCACTCCAATCATTGTCTTCAAGACACTTACCAAGATGTATCTTTCGCATCAGAGCAGGCAAAACATGCGATTTCTCAAGATCAAAATTATCATTCGGGCCATACAAATTAGTAGGCATCACTGAAAAAAAGTTTGTCCCGTACTGAATGTTGTACGACTCACACATCTTAATACCTGCTATCTTTGAAATTGCATACGGTTCATTCGTATACTCAAGAACACTTGTAAGCAGATACTCCTCTTTCATCGGTTGCGGGCACTCCTTCGGATAAATACAGGTACTGCCAAGAAACAGAAGTTTTTTCACTTCGGCCTTGAATGAGTAATGAATAACATTGTTCTGTATCTGCAGATTATCATAAATAAAATCCGCACGATATGTGTTATTGGCAATTATCCCGCCTACTTTTGCAGCTGCCAGAAAAACATACTCAGGTTTCTCATCCTCAAAAAAGCTTTTCGCAGCAGACTGATCACGAAGATCAAGCTCTGACGAAGTTCTTGTAACTATGTTGTTATACCCTTTCGATCGAAGATTATTCAGGATTGCACTACCCACAAGGCCGCGATGTCCTGCTACGTATATTTTAGAATGTATATCCATAATTTACAAATTACTCTAATTTATGCGAATTAATGCGAATGATCGGAATTCAATATACGTTTATAGGTTAAAGATGGTGTCCCAAAATCAACCAACAATCCCAATCTCATCCGTATAGCTTTCAGATAATTACTTGTTTGATCATAATGTGTCTTTATCAAACCTGCTGTTGCTTTTATCTCAACCACAATACTATCATAACATAAGAAATCAGCAACATAATACTTTTTCAACGGTTCACCATCATAGAAAACAGTTAACTTTTTATGACTGATAAATGGGATATTCTGCTTTTTAAATTCTTTTTCCAAAGCTTCATGATAAACTGCCTCCAAGAATCCCGGTCCAAGAATGGAATGCACTGTCATACATGCACCAATTATCTTATAACTTTCTTCTTTAAAGATAATGTCAGCCATATCTTGTTAATTAGTGAAATTCGAAATCATTCGCAGAATTCGCGTTCTCTATTCAAAATAATTCATCACCCTGTGACCACCGTCTTTAAGATATTTCTCACGCTTCATAATCTCAATATCAGATTCCATCATATCCTTCACCAATGCCGGCAGATCATATTCCGGTTCCCACCCAAGCTTGGTTTTTGCTTTAGTGGGATCACCAATCAAAAGTTCAACCTCGGTAGGACGGAAATATGCAGGATCAAC
>JAOZOF010000008.1:27509-37934 GCA_029933425.1 Marinilabiliaceae bacterium | reverse complement strand
TTCTTATCGTACTTTCGTACACAGTTATAGCTTTGGGAATTTTCATGTGGTCAGGACAGGTAAACTATCTATACGGGTTAGTGCTTGCTGTAGGTAACTCTGCCGGCGCTTTCATTGCATCGAAATATGCAAAACAGATAGGGACAAAAGTGATCAGATACATCTTGCTAATAGCCGTTTTACTGGCAGGTTTGAAGATCGCAGGAGTGTTTGAGATGATGCTTTAATATGTCGAATTAAGCAAAGGATTTATTAATATTCTCACAACTTAAACGTTTAAGTTGTTCTGTTTTAATACAGACATACCAAATGCACTATGCATAGTACTCCCGCAAGACTCCCTGATTACCAGTTTAGCAGGCAATACTATTTGTTGTTTTTCTAATTCAGGATCATTTATCTGTTTAAGCAGAACTTCAAAAGCTAATTTTCCAATTTCTTCTTTCGGTTGTATAACTGATGTAATTGACGGATAAGAGAATCTGAACAGTTCTATATCATCAAATGAAGCTATTGAAACATCCTGAGGTATCCGAATATTTATTTTCTTTAATAATTCCAAACCGGCTATAGTTAATTTATTATTTAAGAAAAAAACAGAATGAACCTTCTCCTCCAACAGCAATGTTTTCAATGCTTTCTCCATGCAATAATTTATGTTATCATGGGATATCTCCTTGATCAACTTATTATTAACAGAAAGACCATGCATTCTTAATGCATCTTTATACCCGGCAATCCGTTGTTTCATCGTTGTTAAATGAGAAGGCGTAACATTTAGAACTGCTATTTTATTATTCCCCATTGACAACAAATGTTTTGTCATATCAAATGACCCCTGATAATTATCTACAAGAACATAATTTGTTTTAACTCCGGGAATATATCTGTCTATTAAAACAAAAGGCACTTTTGCATCTCTTAACTGACGAATTTCTTTTCTCTCTTTAAAAGAAGTAGATAAGATTAACCCATCGACGCCTCTGTCAAGAAGTATCCTGATCATTTCAGCCTCATTATCAGGATTCTCTTCTGAACTCATGAACATTATATTATACCCATTCTCAAAAGCTTTATCTTCAATACTTTTAGCGATAGCAGAATAAAACACATTCGAAATATCAGCAATGATAAGACCTATAGTTTTAGAATTTCCCATTCGCAGGCTACGGGCAACCTGGTTAGGCTTATAGTTAAGCTTCTTAGCCAGATCTTTAACTCTTTTTTGAGTTTTGGCACTAATTCCTTTCGCATCTCCTTGATCGTTCAATACTAACGAAACTAGTGTGATAGATACTCCCAATTGATTTGCAATATCCTTCAACGATGCCTTTTTCATTTATTTAATTAATTTAAATTGTTAAATATACAAATTTAATAAAATATTACTGCAATATATTTTTATTATTTTTTACACTATAATCCAACAAGTATTATTCTTTTATATTTTTTAACAAATTAATTTTAAGGCATTGTTTAACTGCTTCTTAAAGGCATTTATTAATTTAACTAAATATATATGTGTGTTTCTTTTATTAAATTTAAATCGTTTTAGATTTTTTTATTTCTAAATTTTAAATTACTTTTGAAACATTAATTAACATTTAAGACTGTCGAATAAAATGCAAACACTTATCAAAAAGCCACTACATCTTGATTTATTGTATATTAAGGCATTATGATATTCTATATTAAAAATCTATTAACCTAATTGTTAAATCTAAATATGGATAAGAATGAAAAATAAATTAGTATTTTTAAGAAATACAGAAAAATTAAGGAAAGTGATTATCCTGATAACTTCTTTCCTGTTTACTTTTTCTTTAGTATTTAGTCAGACCCAAAACATCACTGTCACCGGGGTTGTTTCTGATGACAATGGTCCAATTCCTGGAGCTTATGTTTTCATAAAAGGAACCAATAATGGAACGATTACCGACAACGAAGGGAAGTACTCCTTAAGTGTTCCAAACAAAGAAACTGTTTTAACATATAGTTTTATTGGTTACAGAACAGATGAAGAAAAAGTTGGAGACAGAACGAAAATAGATGTTATATTGCAATATGATAACCAATCGCTTGAAGAAGTTGTTGTAACAGGATACGGAACTAATAAAAGAAAGAACCTTACTTCTGCAGTTGCTCAAATTGACAGCAAAGATATTAATACAACTCAGGCTACAAGTATTGCCCAAAAACTTTCAGGTAAAGTTGCTGGATTAAATATCAGACAAAACACTGGGGAACCGGGGTCATACAATAATTCTATAAATATACGTGGTTTTGGACAGCCAATATTTGTTATAGATGGAATTATCAGAAATAATGCCTCAGAATTTCAACGACTTAATTCTGAAGACATTGAAAGCATTAGTGTACTAAAGGATGCCTCTGCTTCAATTTATGGCATAAATGCAGCAAACGGAGTTATAATTGTTACGACCAAAAAAGGTACAAAAGGAAGGACAAAGTTTACGTATAGCGGAGTTGCCGGATTTTCGCAACCAACAGGTGTTCCTGAAATGGCGGATGCAGTAAAGTATCTTGAAATGCGTAACGATGCAAATCTATTCGGGGGATTAGGTCCGTTCATTGAACAAAGTGAACTTGACAAATGGAGACAGGGCCTCCCCGGTTATCAAAGCACAAACTGGCACGACGAGACATTTAATAATTTTTCTTTCCGCCAGGAGCATAACATATCAGCAAGCGGAGGAAGCGACAAGGTAACTTACCATGTTAATTTAGGCTATGTAGATGATGGAAGTATATTGAAAAGTAAAGATCTATATTATAAAAGATTTAATTTCCGCTCCAATCTGACAGCCCAATTAACTGATAACTTCTCAACTCATGTAATGATTTCCGGTTTTACAGATAAAAAAGAAACTCCTACAGGAAACGGATTACAATTTCCCGGAGTTTGGCAGGCTTCAGTTGCCAGTTTACCTATTCATTCTGTATATGCAAATGATAATCCGAAATACTTGAATCGGGTAATGGACGGATATACTCAAAATCCTGTGGCATTAGCACAAAAAGATCTAACCGGATACGGACGATACGACAATCAGGTAATACAGACTTCTTTTGATCTGGTATATGATGCTCCATTTTTAAAGGGACTCCAATTCAAAGTATTGGGTGCATACGATCAAACTCATAATGAAAACAAATCAATACAAAAAGACTTTAACTTATATGATTATGACATGGAAAACGACAAATACATACCGACTCGTTTTTCATATCCTCCCAGAATTTCAGCTTATAATAATTATGATTACACCTTTTCTTTCCAGGGTCACATCAGGTATAAAAACACATTTGCAGAAAAGCATAATTTAGGAGCTTTCTTTGTATATGAAGTTCGTGAAAGGAAAAGAACTTATTCAGGAATTAATAAAGAATATGATTTCTTTACGAACGATCAGATTGATTATGCTGTAAACAATGATAAACAAACAACATACGGAAATGAAATACACGAACGGTTCATTTCATATATTGGCAGGATAAACTATGATTACCTTGGTAAATATCTGGTTGAGCTTTCCGCAAGATATGACGGGTCATACCGATACGCACCGGAGCAAAGATGGGGCCTATTCCCTGTTGTTTCCGGGGGTTGGAGAATCTCGGAAGAACATTTTATTAAAGATAATATATCATGGTTATCCAATTTTAAGCTGAGAGCTTCATGGGGAATATCAGGTCAGGATGCTGGAGAGCCTTTTCAGTACATACCGGGATATACTGTAACAGGCGGAGGATATTGGGAGTTTGTTAATGGAAAAGAAACTAACGGCGTTAAATCACCTGCTATTGTCAATAATAATTTAACATGGATGGAGTCAAAAACTCTTGACCTGGGTATTGACATTGGATTATTCAATAATAAATTCTCACTGGTTGCAGACGTTTATAACAGAGACAGGACAGGTCTTCTCGCGACAAGGCTTGTTTCTCTCCCTAATACCTTCGGAGGGGTTATGCCACAGGAAAACTTAAACAGCGATCGTGTTAGAGGTATTGAATGTTCTATTACATACCAGGACAGGATAGGATTATTCAATTACACAATATCAGGAAATGTTAACTATGCACGATATAAAACTGTTGATTGGGAAGAATCCCCGTATTCAAGCAGCATGGACAGATATAAAAGAGGAATGCAGGATCGTTTGCTGGGTGCCTATTGGATGTATGACTACATCGGTCAATACCAAAGCGAAGAAGATGTTTTAAATTCACCACTTCAGGGTGGTACAAATTATTATAAAAATTTGCCGGGAGACTTTAAATATGAAGATGTTGACGGGAATGGCATAATTAACGGAAATGACCAAATCCCTTTAACTTTTGATCAGGACCCTAAGACATATTATGGATTAACTCTTGCCGGCAACTGGAAGGGATTGGATTTTAACGTTTTGTTCCAAGGTGCAGCATGTTTTACTGCCAGATACAATAACATTTACACTACTATGTTTTATCTAGATGCTAATCTTCCTGCTTATTTTCATGACAGGTGGCATAAATCCGATCCTACGGATATTAACAGCGAATGGATACCGGGGGAATGGCCTGCCAGCCGTTTAGATAAAGACATAGCGCCGATGATGTATGCCTCAAGTGACAAGTGGCACAGGAATGCAACTTATTTACGTTTAAAAAATGTAGAATTAGGATATACAGTTCCAAAATCATTTACAAAAAAAATTGGAATAGATAAAGTAAGAATATTTGTTAGTGGTAATAACCTGGTCACATGGACAGATTCTTTCCTGAAGCCATTTGATCCGGAATCAAATGTTCACTCTTTATGGGGAGAATCTACAGGATTTACTTATCCTATCATGAGCACATATAATATCGGATTAAATGTTAATTTCTAAAATTCTATAAAAATGAAAAAATATAGCATATTACTAATAATCGCATTTATTGGACTATTTGGATGCAAGGATTATCTGGACCTTGAACCAACCAATAAAATTAGTGCAGACGACCTGTTTGCAACGGAAGAAGGGATGCAGGCATTTCTGGCAAATCTTTATTTCCAGACACCTATTGAAGATTTCAATTGGCAGGCATGGTATTACCAATCATTCAACTTCAGATCAAATAATGCAGGCCTATTCCCTATCACTTTTACCGATGAGGCCATTAATTCCGAATACGATGCAACGAATGGTGGAGATTGGCAATTTTTCTGGTGGGATCCGGGATATAGGTTGAATAAAGACATAAATATGTTTTTCGATGTCATTCCAACACTTTCATTAGATGATGATGCTAAAGACAAATTATATGGAGAAGCTTGCTTCCTGCGTGCTTATACCTATTTTGAACTGGCAAAGCTTTACGGTGGGGTTCCAATAATTACAAAAATCGGTAATCCTGATGATGAATCCACTTTATATATTCCAAGAAGTACAGAAAAAGAAACCTGGGATTTCATCCTGGCTACTCTTGATACTGCAATAGTAAAACTCGGAGATGACAACACTGATAAAAGAAGAGCAAATAAGTGGGTTGCACTTGCTCTTAAATCACGGGTTGCATTACATGCAGCTTCTGTTGCTAAATATTGGGACAGAGCTCCTTTATCAGGTGAAGCCGTGGATAAGAAACTGGTTGGCGGAATGACACAGGCTGATGCACAAAGATATTATGAATCGTGTATAGATGCTTCACAAAGACTAATAGATTCAAAGGAGTTTGCACTATACATGCCTGCCCCGGCAAATCGTGATGAAGCTGCAGAAAACTACAGACAAATGTTTAAAGACCCGGACATCGCACCTGAAGAAGTAATATTCATCCGAGGCTATACTCTTCAGGAACATGGACATGCATTTCAACTATGGGGAGAAACGAATCAGACAAAAGAATCATGGCCTTTTGCCGGCCGGTTCAATCCTCTCATTGAATTTGTTGATCAATACGAAACATATTCCAATCCCGGACATAGTGCACCGGTTATTACTACAACTGATGGCGACTACAACAATTATGAAGGCTATAACTCATCAAGAAATTATCTTGAATTTGATAATCCTTTAGATATTTTTGCTGATAAAGATGCCCGCCTGAAAGCATCTGTAATACTTCCCATGTCAAATTGGAAAGGACAAAAAATAATTATTCAGGGTGGTATTATTAAAACAGATGGTACTGCGATAATCGAAGGTGCCGGTCAGGAAACTGTTGATGGTACAACGTATTACTCTTTTGGCGCTGCTAATCCAAATTTATATTCAGGTTTTCTTCATGCAGCAACGCATACAAGAAGTGGATTTCTAGTCAGAAAATTTCTTGATGAGGATTTTCATCCCGTAGCAATATGGGCATCCTGTACAAGTGACTGGATAGAATTCAGATATGCCGAAATACTTTTAAATTATATTGAAGCAGTAGCAGAAAGCGGACAAGGTGATGCAAGTAAAGCAGAACAGTACTTAAACGATATTCGCCACAGGGCAGGTCACACAACGAATATTCCTTTGACTATTGAAAATGTTCAACGGGAACGAAGAGTTGAATTAGCATTTGAGAACAAAAGGATTTGGGATCTGATAAGACGAAGAGAATATCACACAGAATTCAACAATAGAGACAGACATGCTTTAGTGCCTATTTTTGATATCAGAAGCAAAAAGTACATCTTTGTAAGACAGAAAGTTACCGGAACAAACACATGGACTTTCCCTGAACGTTATTATTATAAACCCATTGGCGGAATAACAACTAATAGACTCATTCAAAACCCACAATATTAATAATTGCAAAATCATTATATTATGAAAACAAAGATAATTTATATAATATTCGGGTTAGTTTTTACCCTAAGCTCATGTGAGTTATTGAACTTTGACGGCCCTGATGCACAATTTCACGGTGCAATTATCGATGAAGAAACAGGAGATACCATCCCACAGGATATTATTGATGGATCGACTATTGACTATATTGAACAAGGATTTGAAATGCCTGAAATACAGAGACTGATATTTAAAGTTGATGGCACATTCAGGAATAATCTTATGTTTTCAGCCGATTATAAAATGATACCTGCCAGAGGTAACTTTTTCACTCCTGATACATTGTCAATACATATTAACCCCGGGGACAACAAACATGATTTTGTGGTAAAACCTTATGCCAGAATTAAAGATGTCACTCCTGAGATAAGAGCTCTGCATGGAAAAAATTATCTCGTAGTGACATTTAAGATAGAACAAGTTGCCACAGAACCTGTAAAATCAACTATGCTTGCGGTTGATAAAAGTCCTAATGTGGGACGAAGGATCAATGAACGTTTTTTCGAACGTTCTATAAACAGGGTTGTTGATCCTGATGCTAATCAGGTACTATGGCTTCCTCTTGAATATTTTACTGAAGGTCAGGAATATTATATCAGGATAGGTGCATTAATGGATGTACCTGAAGCTAAATACAATTGGAATAAAGCTATAAAACTGGATCCTTATACTTTGCCAATGCCGTAAATACTTCATAAGATAATTATCATTCCGTGCATACAAATTAATTCTGCACGGAATGATTAGATTTTGCATTCAATTTTGTTATTGTAATTTATTATGACCAAATATTTAGTTCTTTTCTCATTTTTGATTCTTTACTCATGCAATGCAAATAAAAAATCAAACCTTGACTATGTTGATCCTAAAATTGGCAGTGTAGGAGTTATTCTTGAACCAACCCGGCCAACGGTACATTTACCAAACAGTATGATAAGGGTCTTTCCCGACCGGAAGGATCAGCTTGATGATCAGATAAGCAATTTTTTTCTTACAATAACATCACACAGGCTAAACAAAGTATTTGCATTTATGCCGGTAGATAGCCCTGTTGATGCCTCGATATGGGGCAGAAAACATGAATACCGGGATGAAACTTTGAGCCCTTATTATTACAAAACAGAATTCGAAAACAATAATAATTCTATTGAATTTTCTCCAAAAGAAAGAAGCGGATTTTACCGCATCAGTTTCAAAGGCGGTAAAGAACATTACATACGTATGTTATTGTATAACGGTTCAGGCGAGTTTAATGTAACCGGAAATACAATAACAGGCAAAGAAGATTTTGCAGGCATGACAGCATATTTCTATGCAGTTACCGATAAACCTGTTACCGATGTGAAATATGAGAACAACAAGAAATTTGCACTTATAGGCTTTGGCAATAAAGACCAGACAGTATCATTCAAATACGGTTTCTCTTACATCAGCATAGATCAGGCTAAACAAAACCTTGCAAAAGAGATAACGGATTTCGATTTCGAAAAAGTAAAGCACAATGCCTATAACGTATGGAACAAAGCATTAAATAAAATAAATGTTACCGGCGGCACAATCGCCCAAAAAAGAGTTTTTTACACATCATTTTACCGTACTTATGAAAGAATGGTTAACATCAATGAATATGGAAGATACTACAGTGCGTATGACCATAAAGTACATAAAAGCAATGAGCCGTTTTATGTAGATAACTGGATTTGGGACACCTACATTGCTCTCGAACCTCTTTACATGATACTCGATCCGAAGATGGAGATCGAAAAAATAAAATCATACATTAAGATGTATGAACAAGGAGGAACTATTCCTCAATTTGCTTTGATCTTCGGAGACTGGCCGGCAATGACAGGTAACTTTGCCGCATGCTGGATTTACGATGCATGGAATAAAGGATTGAGGAACTTTGATCTGAAAAAAGCGTACGAAGGATTAAGAAAGAACTCGCTTGAAGAAACACTGCTCCCCTGGAAGAATGGTCCTAAATGTGAGCTCGATTATTTTTATGATGAACACGGATTCTATCCCGGCTTGTATCCCGGTGAAAAGGAAACAGTAAAAGAGGTAACATCGAAATGGGAAAGACGTCAATCGGTATCAGTAACCCTCGATAATAGCTACAGCGATTGGTGTTTGTCTGAACTGGCTTTAATATTAGGCAAAAAGGATGACGAAAAACTGTTCCTGAAAAGATCGCAGAACTATAAAAATGTATTCCGAACCGACAAAGGCATAATGTGGCCGAAAGATAAAGAAGGCAAATGGATAGAGCCTTATGACCCTCGATTTGCCGATAGAATGTATTTTACAGAAAACAACGCCTACACTTACAACTGGGATGTAAAACAAGATCTGAACGGACTGTTCAAAATTATGGGTGGAAAAGATAAAGCCCGTGCAATTCTTGACCAGCTGTTCCGTGAAGACCTCGGCACTACAAAATTCAGATTCTGGTACAAGCAGCCTGATGCTTCGGGACTTGTCGGTCAGTTTGTAATGGGAAATGAGCCAAGCTTCCACATACCTTACCTGTACAATTACCTCGGGGCTCCATGGCGGACTCAGAAACGTATCAGAATGCTGTTAAACTCCTTTTTTACAGATACCTTGTTTGGCATACCGGGCGATGAAGATGGAGGTGCAATGTCGGCATTTGTGATGTTTTCAATGATGGGATTTTTCCAGGTTACTCCGGGAATTCCGGTTTACACTATAGGCAGCCCTGTATTTGAAAAAACAGTTATTGACCTGCCCGATGGTAAGAAGTTCACAATAATTGCAAAAAATGCTTCCAACGAAAATATATACATCCAAAAAGCTTTCCTGAACGGTAAAGAGATAACCCATCCATGGTTCACTCATAAAGAACTGATGAACGGAAGCACTCTTAAACTGATAATGGGTGATCAGCCCAATAAAGAGTGGGGGAGTAAAGAAGAGGATGCTCCTCCGGCATCGATGGAAGAGTATCAAAAAATGATCTCTCAAAACTGATAACCAATGGAGATACGGACTAAAGGAATAATCGTTTAAGAACAGATATGAGAAATGTCTCGATAAATAGCACGTTTTTAACACTTATCGTAATATTGTTTGTCGGAGGGTGCACAGATAAAACCGACAGGATCAGTATTACTGATAATTTATGTGTTATTCAGGGAGATATAAACGGAGCCGTTATCGAATCAGAGGGAAATAATCTGGTTGTTTACGGTGACCCGGAAAATGAAATTTCAGATGCAGAAATAGTTTTGTTTACTCACGCACGCCGTGACATTACCTGGGCTGCAAAAACTCTTATAACTAACGGAGCCAAAGCTGTCGTTCCTCAAAATGAGCTTAATTATTTCACAAAACCTGATTCTGTATGGAACGAAATAGCAAAAGCTCAGTTTCATAATTACCGGTTGAAAAGTACAAAAGTGCCTGTTGAACAGATCCCCGTATACCAAAGCGTTAAAGGCGGAGACACTATTTTATGGAGAGGTATTCCCATAAAGGTCATTGGCAGCAGAGGTTACACCGAAGGAGCTGTTTCGTATATGATACATGTGGACAATAAGGATATTGCTTTTGTCGGTGATCTGATATACGGTGA
>JAOZOF010000008.1:0-27409 GCA_029933425.1 Marinilabiliaceae bacterium | reverse complement strand
TGATACATGTGGACAATAAGGATATTGCTTTTGTCGGTGATCTGATATACGGTGACGGAAAGATATTAGACATTTACAGCTTGCAGGATGAAATTCCTGAACTGGATGTCTGGGCATATCACGGTTATGCAGCTCGGATGGCTGATCTGATCAAAAGCCTGAAAAAGATCGCCGCTATGGATCCTGACATCTTAATTCCCTCACGCGGCCCTGTCATAACCAATCCCAGTGTTGCAATCCCAAAATTGATCCATCGTCTGCAACTGCTTTATAAAAACTATCTGGCGATCAATTCATACAAATGGTATCGTCAAAATTGGGGTAAGATCAAGGACTTTCAGAAAAAACTGGAAGCAAGGGTTTTGCCTTCTGATATGCCTGTTGACTATATGCTCATGGCTGAAACCAGCAAAAATCCGTCCTGGTTGATACCTGTTGAAAATTCAAAGCTTATTACTTCAGAGGATGGAACAGGGTTCCTGATTGACTGCGGATATAAGAATGCTTTTGATCAATTTATGCACATAGAAGATAACTTCTCCTGCTCAGGCATCCAAGGTATTTTCATCTCTCATTACCATGATGATCATACTGATTATATCAATAAAATAAGAGTGAAATATGATTGTCCGACATACATTACAAAAGAGCTTAAAGACATTTTAAATGACCCCGGTGCATACCACATGCCCGCAATGACATCTGAAGTGATCACTGATCTGACTGTTATTCCTGAAGGAGAAAGCATTAACTGGAAAGAGTTTAAGCTTACCTTTTATTATTTCCCGGGTCAGACCATATGCCATGATGCAATACTGGTGGAAAACAATAAAACCGGGGAAAAAGTATTTATGACAGGTGATTCGTTCTCTCCGACCGGGATTGACGATTACTGTCTTCAAAACATTAACCTGCTTGGCGACAGCCTGGGATATTTGTATTGTATAAATGTTCTGAAAGACCTGCCCGAAAATTGCTGGTTAACAAATCAGCACATTAAACCGGCATTCAGATTTACAAAAGAACAGCTCAGTATTATGAGCGAAAACCTCATCGAACGGCGAAATCTGCTCCGGGATCTGTTCCCCTGGGACAATATCAATTATGGTATCGACGATCAATGGGCGCGTTTTTATCCGTACAGTCAGGATATAAAACAAGACCAAAGATCAGCAACGTTCAGTGTGGTAATTTACAATCACAGTTCCAAAGAACAAGATTTCACAATACATCCCGATGCCGGAGAACTTACCTGTACGCCTGAGAAACTTACAGCACATGTTAAGCCGGGACAAGAGGAAAAAGCATCCTTCAGGTTGAATATACCCGAAAATATTACTGCCGGGAACAGGGTGATCACAGCGGATGTTTCTTTCGGTAGTAAAAAACTTCACAAATGGTGCGAATCAATCATAAAAATTAAACCATGAAAACTAAATATATCAATAAACTACTCTATTTATTTCTGTTTGCTTTCCTGCTTCAAGCAGGATACAACAATTGTTACAGCCAGGAAGATCAGAAAAGTAAACCTGTAAAAGCTTATGATCTGTCTTCATTAGACTGGAAGCTATGGGGATACCGTCCGGAACACTGGAAAACAAACTTCAATTTTGCCGATTTCACAGGAACCTGGGCGGAATACATTGATATACCCGTCGATGTTCCCGGCTCTGTCAGGAATGCCCTGTTAAAAGCTGACATCATTCCTAATTGGAATTATGGGACTAACTCGGTGCTTTCCGAATGGGTGGAAAACCGCGACTGGCTTTTTGTTACAAGAATTCCCGACAATTGGATTCAGGATAAAAACAGCAAAATTGTGTTACACTGCGACGGACTTGATTACACCGGCGTTATACGAATAAACGGGAAAGATGCCGGTACGTTTAAAAACACCTTTATACCTTATGAATTCGACATAACCCCATATCTGAAGGAAAAAGACAATACGCTTGCTATTATTTTTCAAAGCAACCCTGAATATCTTGGCCAGGTAACTTACACATCGAAAATAAAAGACTGGAAGCCCCGGTTCTATTACGGCTGGGACTGGATACCAAGAATCGTTCAAACAGGCATATGGGACAATTTATGGCTGAGCATTGAAAAATCTGAAATACCTCAGCTTAGTAATATCCTTATTTCCACCGATGCTGAAAAAAGTAAAGATATCGGTTCTTTAAGTATAAAAGCTGTATTGAACGAAAGATACCTGAACAACAGGGTTGAGATATCCTTATCAAACAGCAACGGCAAAAAAGTTTTTGAAGAAGATATTACAGGTGACGATCTTGTAAAACAAAAATCCTGGAATAAATTAAAGATCAAACGCTGGTGGCCTAACGGCTGGGGCGAACAGCCTCTGTATGATCTTAGCATTACTCTTTATGACAATGACAATAAAGTAGTGCAGGACATCACACGTAAGATAGGCTTTAAACATGTTGAATGGCTTCAATGCGAAGATGCTCCTGAAGATGCAGAGCCCTGGCTTTGCAGTGTAAACAATACTCCCATTTTTCTGCAAGGTGTAAACTGGACACCTATACTTCCTGATTTTGCAGACCTGAAAGAGAGTGATTACATAAAGCTGCTGCAAACATACAAAGAGCTTGGGGTAAACACCATTCGCGTATGGGGCGGAAGCTTTCCTGAAAAAGAGTGGCTCTATAACTTATGCGATGAGATGGGGATAATGGTATGGCAGGATTTCCCGTTAAGCTCATCAGGTATCGATAACTATCCGCCTGAGGGTATTCCGGAAGTTTACACAATGTCCGAAATTGCCAGACACTACATTTACCGCCTGCAGTATCACGCAGCCATGCTCCTCTGGTGCGGAGGAAATGAGCTTTACACTCTTGACAATAAAACTACGGTTACCGATAAGCATATTATGATCAAGGAGATGAAAGACATTGTGAATATGCTTGACCCCAACAGGAGGTTTATCTTCGGAAGCCCGTCAGGCCCGAACATGAGCGCCATTGCTTCCAATTTCGGCAGTGGCAAAAACTGGCAAACCCACGGGCCATGGCTTCTCCCCTACACCTCACCATGGAACGACCCGTTAAAAGAAGGAACAAACAAAATGGATGCTGTAAGATCGTACTGGGAAAGGAATGATGCTTTGTTCATCTCCGAAGCAGGAGTGCCGGGTGCTATGTCGGCTGAAATGATAAAAAAATATGCCGGCAATTACGATCCGCTTCCTGCAAACATCAGCAACCCCTTGTGGCGAAATGTGAACTGGTGGATCGACTGGGATGAGTTCGTTGCCGAAAACAACGGCAAACCCGCCAAAACCATTGAGGAATATGTGAAATGGAGCCAGGACAGACAGACAAAAGGATTGGGTATTGCTGTCAAAACAATGAAATATAAATTCCCCAAATGCGGTGGTTTTCTTGTATGGATGGGGCACGACTGCTTCCCCTGCCCTGTCAATACCTCGATCATAGACTTTGAAGGCAACCTGAAACCGGCAGCTATAGAACTGGAAAAAATATGGAATGACAACAGTAAAATAAAAATTAAATAATAACTAACCTTTTAAACATACTAAAATGAAAAGAAGTGAAATAAATCAACTGATCAAAGACTCTATAGCCTTTTTCGATAAAATGAATTTCAAGCTACCTAAATGGGCATATTGGAAACCCGAAGAATGGAAAGGCAAATATGACACATGCAGCGAAATTGTTGACAACATGCTTGGATGGGACCTGACCGATTTTGGAAGTGGCGACTTCCATAAACGGGGATTGATACTTTTTGCTATCAGGAACGGCAATCCGCAAAAGGATAAAAAGATATATGCAGAAAAAATAATGATCGTAGAAGAAAATCAGGAAACTCCAATGCACTTTCACTGGAGTAAAATGGAAGACATTATCAACCGCGGTGGTGGTAATCTGGTTATTGAACTGTATAAATCAGACAAGAACGAAGGATTCTCTAATGAGGATTTTGAAGTCAAGATCGACGGTATTAAGCACTATTTAAGCCCAGGAGACAAAGTGGTTTTAACTCCCGGCGAAAGTATCTGTCTTGAACAGGGAATTTATCACCGTTTTTACGGAGAAGAAGGCAAAGGAAAAGTACTGGTAGGTGAAGTTAGTGCTGTAAACGATGATAATACCGACAACCGGTTTTATGAAGAGGTTGGCAGATTTCCTGACATTGATGAGGATGAAGCACCTTTACATTTATTAGTGTCTGATTACCAAAAGTTTTTATAGTCATGTCAAAAAAGATAATTGTTTCAGGAACAGGATGCAGTCTTGTTGATCGTTTATTTAATAACATCTCTTTTAATTCTGAAGAGTTTAACAAATATTTGTCAAAAGAAAACGGTGATGGAGGCTTGGTACCGGGTCAGCTGGTATTCATTGAGGAATTTGAAAAATTCACAGGTGAAGACCATCAATCGGTTCTGAAAATACTGACAAATAACCGTAAGCATGACAAGATCAACATTGGAGGACCATCCATTGTATCCCTGATACATGCTGCACAATTATCTTACGACACAAACTGTGAATACCGTTTTTACGGGGGACGAGGTGATGACAGTGAAGGAGAGTTTATCATTTCATTGTTGAAAGACACTCCTTTAAATGACAAAAACTATAAGATCACTAACGGTGAAACACCATATACACTGGTACTTTCCGATCCTACTTATAACAATAATACCGGAGAAAGAATATTTATTAATTCAATAGGTGCTGCCTGGAACTATTTACCTGATGATCTGGATGATGACTTTTTCTCTTCTGATATAGTCGTATTCGGAGGCACGGCACTTGTTCCGCGCATTCACGATAATCTGACCTCTTTATTGAAAAAGGCCAAAGACAGTGGCAGCATTACCATTGTGAATACGGTATATGATTTTCGCAATGAAAAAGCAGCACCGGATAAAAAATGGCCTCTAGGTGAAAGTGACGAAAGTTATAAATACATTGACCTTTTGGTAACGGATTACGAAGAAGCTATACGCCTGAGTGGAAAAGAAAATATTGATGATGCTGTTTCTTTCTTCAAAAACAAAGGAACCGGTGCATTGATAATAACTGCAGGTGTCGATAATGTCAGGATCTTCTCTCAGGGTAAGCTGTTTCAAAGAATTGAATATGCCGAGATGCCTATCTCTGAAGCCATATCGAATGAACTTAAAAACGGAAAAGGGACCAACGGTGACACCACCGGATGCGGCGATAATTTTGTTGGCGGTGTCATTTACTCCATGGTATCGCAACTGCAATCATCAAATATGCCACTGGACATTAAAGAAGCTGTGAGTTGGGGTATTGTCTCAGGTGGTACTACTACATTCTATATGGGTGGAATGTATAAAGAAGAAACAAAAGGCGAAAAAAGAAAGATGATAGAGCCCTATTTCGAGTTATATCTAAGTAGTGTAACTCAATAGATCTTGGTAATACAACAAGTATTGATTTGAATAACCGGATATGTAATATGAACTCTTTATAATTCTTATATCTGATCAAAATCATGAAAAACAAAATTTCATATACATTACTTTTTCTCATTATTAATTTCGTTGTTTTAGCAGAAAACAATTCTCAATTTATATCACAGGTTGTTCCTTCAAATGTTTCTCCCGGAGAATCATTTAATATTTCTGTAACATTTAAAAACACAGGCACCACAACCTGGAGAAGCAGTGATAATTACAGGCTTGGAACACAAAGTCCTCAAGACAACACAATCTGGCTACCTACTAACAGAGTGCAGTTGCCAAATGATGTTTCCCCCGGTGCCGAAGTTACTTTTAACATTACACTAACTGCTCCTGTGAATGAAGGGATTTATGCTCTTCAATGGCGTATGGTCCAGGATGGAGTTGAATGGTTCGGGCAACAATCAGAAGTTGTGTATTACGTGATTAACACACAAACAAGTGATACTCTAATGATAGAGGGAAACCATTTCTCTGTTTCGAGCCACATTGTATCAACAAGCTTCTTCTGTTGGTATGGAGAAGGAGAATGGCAGGTAAACGGCCCCTGGATACCAATAAATGGGAGAGAATCGTGGGATGGCAGTGTTGAATATTGGGAGCGAATGATAAAACAGGTAATGGCGGCAAATATCGATGTTTTTTATGTAGAGCTCATCCCCATTATGGAAGAAAGTCGTGTCAGCTTTTTTTACGCATTAAACCTGTTGCGTTCTGAAGGATGGAATGTGCCTAAAGTTTGTCCTTTTCTGGATCCTGAAATTACATATACTCTACTTGATTATCATGCCGATTGTTCTACTGAAGAAGGGAAAGACGAATTGATTGGTCACTATATAAGATTTTACAAACAATATTATGCAGCAAATCCTGATGCCTATGCTGATGATTACATTTATACACAGGACAATCATCCGGTATTAGATATTTGGCATATTCAACTACACATCGACAATTACGATCAACTTACCAGAGATGATGTTACAACCAGACTAAAAGCAGCATTTGGGTCTGAACATCCAATATTCAACAATTCTGTTAAAATGATCAACAATGCCTATTCTCCCGCCTTCTCTTTTGCTGATGAACGTATATATCAATTTGAAATGCAGGAATATAAAATTGATAAAGAATGGAATGGAATTAATTCATCACTTTTAAAACCCGGATATTGGGATCAGAATGTCAGAGATCCAGGCTATCAACTAAAAAGAGACGGAGGCAGTCACTTTAAAACCTCATGGGATGAAGTGAATTCTGATGCTACCATAGACAGAGTGTACATCGAAAGCTTTAATGAATATGATGAGGGCTCAGGTATTTATGCAGCCCGGACAGATACTGTATACCGGATATCGTCTAATACTAACACTGATGTTTGGTCATCGGATAATGATCCCTGGGAATATATTAAAACAACAGCCGAAGGAGCAGCTCAGTTTAATGACATAGATAAATTAGGAGCAAAAATAATATGGAATAATATTCCGGACAATATGACTGCCGGAGAAATATTCAACGCTAAAGTTGTTGTATTAAATGAAGGTAATGAATCATGGAGCGCAGCCAATAATATTAAACTCGGCCAGCATGACACTGACCCGGAGTCTTTCGGAACAAGACGGTATCTTATTGATGACAGCCAGGATGAGATTTCGGAATATGGTGGTATTTTCAGAGGAAGAGTAAAAACATTTAATATCGATATCGTTGCTCCGAATACAACAGGTTCCTTTGTTACCCATTGGCAAATGTTAAAAGAGGGAATTGCATGGTTTGGAGATACAATAACTAAGACCATTAATGTTTCCGCAGCCACAGGGATGAAAAAAAACGAGATCAGACCAAACTTTACAATTTATCCTACCCCTGCAAACATTAACAGTGAAATAACGATTAACGGGGAATTTAATGCCAATGATATTATTATCATTTATGATATTAACGGGCGTAAAATATTTGAAAAAGTATTCTCTTCCGGTCAAAGTAGTTTCAATATAAATCTGTCTAAGTATAAATTTCAAAATGGTTTATACTTCGTCAGATTAGTAAGTAATAATAATATTCAAACTAAAAAGATGCTCATTAAAACTAATATGTGATATTGTTTTCTTAATATCACTATTAAAAAACCAACATGAATTCAAGAGAAAGAATACTATCTGCCATCGATCACAAAGAACCTGACAGAGTACCGATAGATATCGGGGCTACTCCAAGTTCGGGAATATCTGTTGTGGCATACCAGAACCTCATCAAACATACCGGGATGCCGCATCTGAAAAGCTACACTTACGATGTGGTGCAGCAGGTAGTACAGCCTGAAATGGAATTCCTCGATCATTACGGCATTGATGTTGTTGACATTGGCCGTAATTTTAATCAGGATCCGGATTACTGGCATGAACTTGAATTGATCGAAGGGTATCCTGCTCTCTATCCGAAATGGTTCAATCCGGAACGTCAGAAAGACAATGCATGGATAGCCCGCAACAACCGCGGAGAAGCGATAGGCCGAATGCCTCACGGAGCTACATTCTTCGATCAGATAGTCTTCCCTTATCTTGACGGTTATCCTGATGACTACTCGCAATTAGGCGAAGCTATGAACCGTTCGGTATGGGGCGGATTCGGATTTACCCCCTGGGACTGGGCGGATCGTCCTGATTTCTGGGAAATGCTGCGAACAAAAACACTTGAACTGAAAGAACAGACTGACAAGGCACTGCTTTTAGGTGTCGGATGTAATCTGTTTGAATGGGGTACTTTTTTACGGAGAATGGATAACTTCCTTACCGATATGTTCATGTATCCCGATGAAGTGCACCGCCTGCTCGATGCACTTATGGATAAGCATATGGACCTGCTGGCAAAAGTGTGTGATTCGGTTGGTGATATTGTCGATATAGTGAAATTCGGTGATGACTTAGGAATGAACAGCGGCCCTTTTATCCCGGTAGAAACTTACAACGAGTTCTTCCATCATCGCGAAAAACAAATGTGTGATTACGTAAAAAGTAACTCATCGATGAAAACGATGCTGCACTCCTGCGGTGGTATTTATGAAATCATTCCCGGATTGATCGAAGCCGGATTCGATATCCTTAATCCCGTTCAGATAAATGCAGCAAATATGGAACCTGAGCGTCTGAAAAAAGAATTCGGGAAAGACATTACTTTTTGGGGCGGCGGAGTAGATACAAAAAGCATACTGAACAATGCAACACCGGAGCAGGTAAAATCACATGTAAAACACAACCTTGAAATATTTATGAAAGACGGAGGTTTCGTATTTAACACGGTACATAACATTATGCCTGATGTGCCTCCCGAAAATATCGAAGCCATGTTCGAGGCAATTTATGAATTTAGCAACTAACCTTTAACACTGATCATAATGCAAAACAAAATAAAACTTCAACACTTTATCCCGGTACTGATGGCATTCTTCGTAATGAGTTTTGCCGATCTTGTAGGAACAGGTGTTGATGAGCTGAAACAGAGTTCGAACACTCCCCGGTATATTTTACAACTTATTCCTTTCGTTACATTTATATGGTTTTTCCTTTTATCTGTACCGGTAGGTATCTGGCAGGATAAGATAGGAAAAAAGAAGGCTTTGAATTTCGGGATATTGATTACTGCCATCGGACTGTTTGTTCCCTTATTCGGAAACACCCTGTCAGTGATACTCATAGCTTTCACATTACTCGGTATAGGTAACACAATTATCCAGGTTTCGGCCAATCCACTTCTTGTTGATATCGTGCCTGATGATAAAGCATCAAGTTTCATGAGCTTTTCACAGTTCCTGAAATCCATCGGGTCAATGATAGGCCCGTTCGTAGCTGCTGTAATTGGTCCCAAAATCGCGGCCCTTGTAGGTGATATTTCAGGAGAAGGCACATGGCGTTACGGACTCTATCTGTTCGGACTTATCGCTTTTATATCCTATATATGGCTTGCTTATGCCAAAGTAAACGAAACAAAATCGCAAGGCGGAAAAGCTACATTCTCGTCATGCTTCAAATTATTAAATAATAAATTTGTATTAATGATGGTCATAGGAATTTTCCTTGTTGTGGGAATTGATGTAGCAATGAATTCAAACATAGGAAATTTCCTTGAACAAAGGTTAGGTGTTGATGCTGAAACTGCCAAGTACGGAAAATCAATGTACTTTTTTGCTAAAATGATAGGCACCTTTATCGGAGCTATTTTATTGACAAAACTCTCATCAAGAGGATTCCTGCTCGGATCCTCAATCCTTGTAATTATTTCTCTTACCGCTCTGATATTTGCTCCCAATGCACTTTCAGCATGGATCATCATTTTCATTGCAAGCCTTGGAGTTTCTAATATTTTCCCTCTTATATTTGCCATAACAGTAGGCAAAATGCCCGACAGGGCCAATGAAATATCCGGTCTGATGATGATGGCCATAAGCGGCGGGGCTGTTATTCCTTTCATCGTAGGACTGGCTATGGACAACTGGCTCCCGGGGGGAATACTTGTTTTAATTGCTTGCGGAGTATATCTGCTTTTTACCGGATTATATAAAACCAAATAATAACAAATCAACATGTTTAGAAAGTTTATTTTATTTTTAGTTCTGATATCGGGGATTCAGTCAAGCCAGGCGCAGTTTGAAATTGCCGATCGAGTTGAAGGCAGTCCGTATCCTGTTTCTGCCATACCGTCCACATTGTATGTGATAAACGACTGGGGATGGAGTGAATCAAAACGCTTTACCACAATAACATTGATGGGGCTGCTTGGAAAGAGCGGCAGCACAATGATCTATAACGAAAGCGGAGTTGGATACTCCACATGGCTGAATGACCTTGTCTCAAATTACGGTGTTTATGCTGATAAAACATATTACAACGACTTTGAGGGCCTGATAACTCATTTCCAATACGATTTTGACGGATACATTTTATGTGATCTCAAAGATAACTCTTCGAATGTTGCCGTTTCGTTATGCGGGCCGTATAATGCTATTGCTGTCACTACCGAAAACGAATCGTTAATGATTTCGCTCGGAAAAAATAAATTATTCGATGTAAGAGGCAAGGATGAAGCATGGGCAATGGCAACTTATGAATCAAACTTCAGCAAAGAGGTTCTTTGTCTGCAGGATGAGAATAAATGTATGTTTTTGAGTGATTATGCCGTATTCTCTAATGCTTTTCAGTTTTTTGACTCTGATCTCAACAGTTCTTTGTTCAATGATGCATTAAGTAGAATGAATGACAACAGAATAGTGCTGGGCTGGGGACCGGATGAACAATATACTGTAAAAAAGTTATCGGAAAATTCTCTACAGCTTAACCCTGCCGACTGGACTGAGAACCTTCCTGTTCTTTCAAATTTTAATGCTGTATTGGAACAGCACACGCATACCACAACTATTAATGATGCCGATAATGTTCATACTGTCTGTTTTCTGGTAACGGATGGTGATAATTTCGACTGGCTGCTGAAAGAGTTCTATGGTCAGCCCAAAGCATACGGCAGTCCTAACCGGGGTCAGGTAAGCATTGGCTGGACTATTTCGCCCGCTATGAGCGAACTGGCTCCCACTATTATGAAGTACTTTTATGACAAAGCGACGAACACCGCTGATGTGAAAGATTTTTTTGTTGCTAGCTCTTCAGGCATGGGTTATATGAATCCTGACAGATTTCCGTCATTACAGGCCTCTGCCGATCTGACAAGCAGATTTATGAGAAAAGCTGACCTCAACATCCTGAATGTCATTGGAACACAATATAGTTCGACCGACATGCAAAAATATCTGGGACAGGATAACATCGATGCTGTGTTTTTCTACAATTATGACAACTATGCAGGATTGAACGGTGCAATAAACATTGTAAACGACAAACCCATAATTGGTGCACGTTACAGACTGTGGGATAGTTTTGATGATGCATCTTCATTAGCTTCCAAGCTTAACAACCAGTCAACCGATACCTATTCTGCAGCAGGATACAGTCTGATCGCTGTGCATGCATGGTCATTCGGACAATATGTTGTAGATGAAATAAACTCGTGTGTTGCCAAGCTCAATGACAATGTGATCGTTGTTACTCCTGACGAGTTCGTTAAACGCATAAAAAACAAGTTCGGCCTAGCTGATACCATAAAAGACAATATCCTCAAAAATAACTTTAAAATTTACCCGAATCCGGTTCACGACAGCTATGTGTATCTTGAAGGTGAATTTAAACCAAACGACAAGATCGAGATTTTAGACATTACCGGATCTTCTCTTTATCAAAGGAGAATAAATAACGACAATTACTTTACCTTAAGAATAAACTTCAACAAAAACACCTTGAATGGAATGTATTTTTTAAGATTAACACGAAACAATAAAACATACACTGAAAAAATCATATTACAAAAATGAGACATGTAAAACTAGTACTGTTTTTAACATTGCTTTATTCGTGTCAGATAAAAACAGACGGGGATCAGATACTTTTGCCCGGAAGTCAGACAGCTCATAAATTCAACAGTTCTGTTGATCTTAATTATCTGTTATATCTGCCCGAAGACTATGATCCGCACAGGAAAGAAGGTTACCCTACAATACTCTTTCTCCACGGTGCAGGCGAAAGAGGCGACAGCGTGCAGGCATTAACCATGTGGGGACCACCGAAAATAGCTAAAGAAAAGGGGTTACCTTTTATTGTTATTTCACCTCAATGTCCCAAAGGTCATTGGTGGACATCAATGATGTATTCTGTTAAAGAACTGCTGGATCATTCCATAAAAACATATAACATTGACACAACACGCATATACCTTACAGGTTTAAGTATGGGCGGATACGGAACATTTGAATTTTCATTATTGTATCCGGAATATTTTGCTGCAGTTGCACCTATGTGCGGCGGCGGTACTCCAAGTATGGTAAATTTTGTGAAAAGTTATCCTCCTATCTGGGTTTTTCATGGAGATAAGGATAAGATAGTTCCTTTGGAAAGTTCACAGATCATGGTAGATGCAATGAAAAAAGCAGGTTTCGATGTTAAATTTACGATCTATAAAAATGAGGATCACTACATGTTCAGAAAAGCATACCGTGAATCCGGGCTCTTTGATTGGTTCCTTGAACATCATAAAACAACCAGATAAAACAGTCACTGAAAATGAGAAAAGCATCAATATTATTAATATGCATCTGGATACTGGCAAGCTGTAATTCCGTTTCAAAAGAAGAGAGGCAGCTTGCCGACAACATATTACACAACGACAATTTCACACAGGTAAAAGAAAAAGCACAGGCCCTTGTAAAAGGCGGATTCTCGGCCGGTGACGGATATGGTGAGATCTGGATACGCGATTTTAACACTTTCATGGATCTTGCGCTCGATGTGAACGACAAAGCCCTTATCCGTGAAAAGCTTTTGATCTTTTTCGACTTTCAGGGAGAAGACGGTAATATCATTGACGGTTACATCCCGAAAGAAAAGATCACTCCCGGCGGCTACGATTACATTTATTCAGATCTCAATCCAAAGTTTGCAGCACATAAGAATACTGTTGAAACAGATCAGGAATCCTCACTGATACAGGCCATTTATAAATACGTAACTAAAACCGGTGATACCGGTATACTGTCGCAAAAGATTGCGAATGTCAGCGTTGTCGACAGACTGGAAGACGCTCTTGAATTTTTGATAACCAAAAGGTATAATGACAAATACGGTCTTTTATACGGAGCCACAACAGCCGATTGGGGCGATGTTCAGCCCGAGACCCGCAAAGGTGTAATCATCACCGACAGTACGCATTATGCCATTGATATTTATGACAATGCCATGTTTGTCATCGCATTAAAGAATTTCATTGACCTGGTTCCGGAGAAAGCTGATAAATGGAAGGCTGTTCTTGGAAGGATAGAGAAGAATATCAGAAAGTATCTTTGGGATGAAAAGGACATGAAGTTCCACCCTCACATTTATCTTAACGGCTCCCCCTTCCCTGCCGGCTTTAATGAAGATCAAATATTTTACATGGGTGGAACATCCGTTGCCATTGAAGCGGGATTACTGAATAAAAAAGAGGTAAAAATATCTCTAGATAAAATGATAGCGAATAAAAATAAAGTTGGTGCCGCAACTATCGGTCTTTCCCTTTATCCGGCATACCCCGACGGTTTCTTCAAGCATCCCATCCTGACAAAAGCATATACATACCAGAACGGAGGTGACTGGACATGGTTCGGCGGCAGAATGATACAACAACTTGTTAAGTATGGATTTGTGAAAGAGGCGTATGAACAGGTTCTGCCATTTACCGACAGAGTAATTAAAAACAATGGATTTTACGAATGGTACACTATAAAGAACCAACCTATGGGCTCCTCATCTTACAGAGGATCTGCGGGAGTTTTGTACAAAGCTGTTGTCATGTTGGAAAATTGGGCTGACGGTTTACAATAGTTATCTTTAGTTTTATTAAATGAATTATGAAAACAACCCTATTAATATTTTTGCTTTTCCCTTCTTTACTTTTGATTGCGCAAGTTCCAAAAGTAGAAGACATTAAAGAAACAGGCCCGGATCAAAGCAGGTCTATCAGTATACCATTTTCACGGCTGGTGATAAATCCCTTTTCGTTTTACGGAAGTAGTGGAAGCACAACTCAATCGCAATTTTCAAATACTCCTTCTCTTCCTCTTAATTTGGGTTACTTAAGTACCGAGAAAATTAACTCAAGAAGGATGAATGCAGTAATGGAGATATTTCAATATAAGCCGGAGATCGAGTCCCCTGAAATAGATCTTACCTGGGCAGGCGATGTTTCAAGCACTTCAAACTGGTCAACGGATACTCAGACATCTTTTTATGTTGTTGACCGAGGGTTGAGATTTTCAGTAAATGACGGAGCCTCTCCTATCTTTAAATTCTTACGTCCGGCATCACGAATAAGCATCGATTTTGACAAATTGCAGATATTGACTATTAACATTCCTGAAGCTGAAGGAAACTGGGCATTAAAGATCAACAACTCTAATGGAGAAGAATTCGTATTAAAACCTGACGGACCGGACAGCGGACAATTTGAATTTGACATTAAAGCCATAACCGGTTGGACGGGGACTCAACAAGTCTATTTTGACATTTGGGCTATTGGGATTGGATCATACTTTATTTTGAGTGATATAAAGGTATTATCTCCGAGAAGTTCAGCAATGCCCTGCGCTGAAGCTACTGATTACTCAACTGCCTGGCAGGCAAATGAATTACCATTTCAGGCTAACTATGAATTTATTGTATCTCTGGATGGAACAGACTTCTTTTACGACAAGAACACCATTATCAGAAAAATACATTTCAATAGTGATGATACAGAAAGCCCCTCGTTTATAATCTGCGGTTACTATTCAGGGAATGATGTAAAGCTGACCGATGATATTTTATATGTTGATAACGGCACTTTTAAATACGCGATCAAATCAACTGTTTTAACAACCACATCTATAAGATTTTACAAATCAAGACTGGAACTTCTGGGACAGGCTAATGGTACTTCTACGCCCTCAACCGACGGATACTGGTCTGTACAATTTAAATTGGATAGCCTGCAGAATAATGAATTAAATACAGCTATTGCTTTTTCATACAAAAATGACAACGAAGATGATGATGCGCTTACAAACAGGGTTCAGGCTCCTTTTTATTCCGACAACATAGAACAACAATACAATGCACAAAAGGAATATTGGAACGACTTTTACAGCAAAGTTCCCCTTCCTTCAAATTTTGGTATTGAAACCGTAGACGCCAAAGGAGTTACGGCAGAACAGATAAGGAATATTTACTATAAAGCATGGGTTCATATTGCGCAAAATGTATTGGAAGCCGACCCTGTAAATTATAATTATCCACAGATCGTTACAGGAAAACCATCTATGTGGGATGAGGGAGCAGAACAGGCCCCATACAGTGCAACATGGGAAAGTTTTTTTGGTATGCAGTTTTATGCTTTTATCGACCCGCAGACAGCCTGGGATGCTTTCGAAGGTATCATGTCGCTGGTGGATGAAACGGGAATGATCGCCGGAGAAAGTCTGCCGTCGCGGAAAGCACAAACAGCATGGATATTGTATGAAATAACAAAAGACAAAACAAGGTTAGCTCAGGTTTACGATGCTTTGGAAAGATACCTTAACTGGCGGTTACAATATCCGCATTGGATATATGCAGGTAATCCCGATGTGGCATATCCTGATCCGGCAAAGAAAGATGCTGATTTTGCTTTCTCCGCAATTATCGACATCGACTATATGATAAAGATCAGTGAAGTTGTACAAGATGAATTTGTTGCCTATGAATGGGAAGATAAAAAAATGGACTTTTTTGATGATTGTTTATCATGGTTTTGGGTGACACCTGACAGCAGACCTGTACAATATTACAATACAGAGACCGGTGACAGAGCGTATGGTAATCTTTACTGGGTAACAAAGGGGTTACATGTTGATCTGCTTAAAAATAAGACAGACTATCTGAACAGCATGTATTCTGCATTTTCAAGTAATTTCAATCCTGATTACAATTTTGGCGGTATTAGTTTAGGATATCCAAAATATCCGGATATGGGCTACACTTTATATGGTCTGATCGATAATTCTAAAATTGAAAATGCAACTAATCTTATTGACATTGGCATACGTGACATTGTAAGATCAGGAAACTGGCTTGCAGAATCGTATGAAATATCAAGCAACTGGGGAACTCCTTATCCTACGGGAGTAAGACCTTCAACCTTTGGTGCTGCTATGATAATTGATTTTGTAATGATAAAAAACGGATTCCGTTATGATTTTGGAACACCATACATCCAAAATCTGTTTAACGGAGCTCGTTCGTTAAAAGGCATCAGGATCAGTAATAGACTTCTGAATATTGAATGTGATTCGGAAGGCCTGTTCACCGTTAACGGTAATTATCTTGAAGCACCGAAAACAATTCAAACCTCAAAAGGTGAATTTTTACCGATAGAAGGAGGATTAGTTTCTTCAAAAACGGGAGAGAGTATGAAGCCACAGATATTTAATAAAGAAGGAGGAATTATTATAAATAACTATGGCAATAACATTGTCAATATTTATAATGTTGCAGGTGTGAAGATCAGAACTTTTAACAATGCGGGCTCAAAAATAAATGTAACACTTAGAACGGGCGTTTATATTGTGCAAATAGGAAACATATCGCACAAAGTTATTGTGTATTAATCTATGTAAAAGCAATAAAGCGCATACTTATTTGTAAAATAATTTGCTCTGAATAACAATTTAAATGTATAAAACCATAAATAAAATATTGATCGGATTTGTTTTTTCATTTTCTGTTTTCCCTTTTACCGGTTGTAGTCAGCCAGCACATAGAGAACAGAAAATCAACAAAGAAAAGACAGCATTTCAAACAGCATCTCCCTGGATGCCTGAGATCGATGTTAGATCGGATATTGCAATAATTTATGGAACACACGATACAAAAGATTATACTTTTGAGGATAGAGTCAATTCATGGAAAGAAAGAGGTTACCAAACTCACTTTATGACAGGAATAGCCTGGGGACATTACGGAGACTATTTCTCAGGCAAATGGGACGGCAAAAAACACTGGGATGCCGGGCAGGTAAATATTAACGGAGACACGATATGGCACAATAAAGGCACTGTTCCGTATATTGTTCCGGTAAGATCGTACATTGAATATTTTAAACAAAAGATAATTAAAAAAGTCCTGGATGCAGGAATATCTTCCATATATCTCGAAGAGCCCGAATTCTGGAACTTCGGCGGTTACAGTGAGGCATTTAAAAAAGAGTGGCAGTTGTATTATGGTTTTCCATGGCGTCCGCAACACGAAACACCCGAAAATGCCTACTTGTCAAACAAGTTGAAATATCATCTTTATTACAATGCTATCGATCAGGTTTCCCAGTTTGCAAAGGAGTACGGGAAAAACCTCGGACTAAGTGTAAAAGTTTACATCCCGACTCACTCTCTTGTTAATTACACAGCTTTCAGGATCGTTAGTCCTGAAGCATCATTGGCCTCCTTACCCGGAATTGATGGTTACATTGCACAGGTATGGACAGGTACGGCACGGGTACCAAATTATTTTAACGGAATAGTTAAAGAACGGGTTTTTGAAAGCGCATTTCTGGAGTACGGTTCAATGATATCAATGACTGAGCCAACCAACAGAAAAATCTTCCTTCTTACCGATCCCGTTGAAGACCAGCCTCGTGACTGGGCAGACTTTAAAAAGAATTATCAGGCTACATTCACGGCTATGCTGTTATACCCCCGGGTTGCCAATTATGAGGTGATGCCATGGCCAAGACGAATTTATATGGATAAATACAAATTGAGTAAAGGGAAAGGTGAATCTTATATCCCAAGATTTTATTCAACGCAAATGCAGGTAATGATAAATTCATTAAACGATATGCCGGTGTCTAATAACAATATTAACGGTTCTCGCGGCATAGGTGTTCTAATGAGCAATACCATTATGCTTCAACGTTATCCTGTTTTCAACGGACATACTGACAAGTACATATCAAACTTCTATGGACAAACCTTACCTCTGTTAAAACAAGGCATACCTGTTAATTTAGTGCATATCGAAAATCTTTCTTATAGTAAAACCCTGAAAGATATTAAGGTTTTAATAATGAGTTATTCCAACATGAAACCACCGACACCCGAAGCACACAAATATATTGCCGATTGGGTCAGAAAAGGAGGGGTGCTTATATATTGTTCAAAAGATGATGATCCTTACCAATCGGTTATGGAATGGTGGAATACAAACGGTATGAATTACAGTGCCCCTTCAGAGCACTTATTTGACTTGTTAGGAATTGATCCGCAAACAGGAACACAAAAATTTGACATTGAAAAAGGATCTGTTTATGTTCTGAGAGAAAACCCGAAAAAATTTGTAGAAAAAAAGAATACGGACAACAAATTTATTGAGCTTGTTAAAAATGCTTACGAGAATGATGCTAAAGCCGGTGTTTTGAATTATAAAAACAACTTTCACTTAGAGAGAGGTAATTACGAAATAATCTCTGTTATGGATGAAGGAGTTACTGACGCTCCTGTTATATTAAAAGGCTCTTACATCGATTTGTTCGATCCTGAACTGCCTGTTATAACGAAAGCCGTTGTAGAACCCGGAGAACAGGCATTTCTGTATAATATCAATAAAATTTCAAACAAAAATGAGCCTTGGGTTTTAGCCGCAGCATCAAGAATAGATAAAGAAGTTATCAATAACAAAGAATACTCTTTCATCTGCAAAAGCCCTTTAAACACAACAAATACGATGAGGGTATTTTTACCGGATAACCCAAAGAAGATAAGTGTTTCGCTTAATAACAAGGAAATAGCATTCGAACAAAAATGGGATGAAAAGTCAAAGACCCTCTATTTGAAATTTGAAAACAACCCGGAAGGAATAAGAGTAAACATATTATGGTAGATCCTGATCAAATGAAAAAAGTAATATCTAAATTATAATTATGAAACAGTTAGTGATCATAATGTTTGCTTTAACAACTTTCCTTACTTCCTGCAATCAAAAGCAGGAAAAGTTCAACGGCCTTGATCTGGGTTTAGGAAACCTGTATCGTTTGTCGGATGCCAGGTCACGTTCGATAAGCCCTGAGAACTTCACAGGTGAAAAAGGCAAAGGAGGCATGGCCACTTTGGAAAATGGAGTGGCTGCCGGACCTGCAAGAGAACTGGGACAGGGTTGGAAAGTTAATCCTTATGTCATTATCAAACCGGGTGAGGTTTTTACTCTGGCGGAGATCGAAGGTGAAGGCGCTATTCAGCACATCTGGATGACACCGGCCTGTAACTATCGTCTGTCCATACTCCGTTTTTACTGGGATGATGAAGAATATCCCTCAGTGGAAGTACCGGTTGGTGACTTTTTTGCTTCGGGATGGGGACAAGGCTTCGAACCAGAGATACGATCGCTGGCTGTTTGCGTAAATCCCAAAAGCGGATTTAATTGCTACTGGCAAATGCCATTTCGTAAAAAGTGTAAAATAACAATGGAGAATATGGATACCGTAAGGGCTGTTCTTTTTTACCAGATCGATTACACTTTAACCGATATTCCTGAAGATGCCGCATATTTCCATGCTCAGTTCAACAGAGTTCATCCGTTGCCTGAAAAAGAAGTTTACACTATTGTGGATAACATAAAAGGCAAAGGACAGTACATCGGAACTTACCTGGCACACGGAACATACAGTGATGTATGGTGGGGCGAAGGGGAAGCCAAGTTCTACATCGACGGCGATAAGGAATTCCCTACGATTTGCGGAACAGGCGAAGAAGACTACTTCTGCGGCTCGTATGACTATAAAGAATACCGGGATAAGAACGGAGTTGTTCAATATCACAATTTCAGTTCTCCCTACACAGGATTTTATTATTTTAAAGACAATCCCGAAATATCATACGAAACAAAAGTAAATGAATACAGATGGCATATTGCTGACCCTGTACGTTTTGAGAATGACCTGAAAGTGACGATCCAAAGTCTGGGATGGAAACCGGGAGGCATTTACAAGCCTTTGCAGGACGACCTTGCTTCGGTTGCATTCTGGTACCAGACAGAGCCGCACAATCCGTTTCCTGAACTTCTCTCAAAAGAAAAATTGGTAATTAAAAAAGAGAATAAAAAACCTTATAAATAATTTTTCATGATCAACATTAAATATATTCTGATAATTCTTGCATCCGCTTTACTATCATGTTCACAGAATAACAGAACAAAAAGTGAAGAAACAAACTATGTAAATAAAGTTAATACATTGATAGGCAGTGATTCTGAATTCAGTCTGTCAAACGGAAATACTTATCCTGCCATAGCCCTGCCTTGGGGAATGAATTTCTGGACACCTCAGACAGCCGAAACCGGCAACAACTGGATGTATGCATACGACGCACACAAGATAAACGGTTTCAGGCAAACACATCAGGCAAGTAACTGGTTGGGAGATTACGGCTGTTTCTCCGTTTTCCCTGGCAAAGGAAAAATAAAATACAAAGAAAAGGAAAGGGCTTCGTGGTTCTCGCATAAAGCAGAAATTGCCAAACCTCATTATTATAAGCTTTACCTTGCCGATTATGATATTACCACCGAAATAACACCAACCGTCAGGGCTGCTCGCTTTAGATTTACTTTCCCTGAATCAGACAGCTCATATGTTATCATCGACGGACTTAACAGAGGTGCCGGAATAAAGGTAATATCCGAAGAAAGAAAAATTACCGGATACACCACTTATAATTCAGGAAGTGTTCCCGATAATTTCAAAAACTATTTCGTAGCTGTTTTTGATAAGGATTTTGATTTTATCTCCACATGGAATGGAGATATCTTAACAAGTAACAAAACGGCCTCGGAAGGCAAACAGGCAGGTGCTGTTGTCAGATTTAAAACTAAACGCGGCGAGCAGGTAAATGTTAAAATTGCCTCATCATTTATCAGTCCTGAACAGGCAGAGCTCAATCTGCAAAGAGAGATAGGAAATAAAGATTTCGAAACAATAAAAAACGAGGCTCAAAACACATGGAATAAGGAACTTTCCCGAATTAAGGTTGAAGGCGGAACAGAATCTCAAATAAAAACATTTTATTCGGCCTTATATCGCGTTTTGCTTTTCCCTCGCAAATTTTATGAGTTTGACAAAAACGATTCAATGGTACATTACAGTCCTTACAACGGTAAAGTACTGCCTGGCTACATGTTTACCGACAATGGTTTCTGGGATACATTCCGTGCTGTCTTTCCTTTCTTTACCCTTATGTATCCTGATGTTAACTCCAACATTATGAAAGGACTGGTCAATGCCTATAAGGAGAGCGGCTGGCTGCCCGAATGGGCCACACCCGGACACCGCGACTGTATGATCGGATCAAACTCTGCTTCAATTATCGCAGATTCATACCTTAAAGGTATCAGAGGTTACGACATAAATACCCTTTATAAAGCTTTGCTCAAAAACACAAAAGGACACAATCCGCATATCTTGTCTGTGGGCCGACTCGGGGCTAAGTATTACAACAAGTTGGGCTATATACCTTACGATGTGGGAATAAATGAGAATGCAGCCCGTACCCTGGAGTATGCTTACGACGACTTCTGCCTTTACGAACTGGCTAAAAAATTAAAACGCCCGCAAAAAGAGATCGATCTTTTCAGACAAAGGGCAATGAATTACAAAAACCTTTTTGATCCGACTCACAACCTCATGAGAGGTAAAAATGCCGACGGTACCTTCCAGTCACCGTTCAATCCGTTAAAATGGGGTGATGCTTTCACTGAAGGTAACAGTCTGCATTACACATGGTCGGTATTTCAGGATATACAAGGGCTGATCGATCTTATGGGAGGAGAAAAAGAGTTCGTTCACATGCTCGACACAGTATTCTCTATGCCACCCGATTTCGACTGCTCGTACTACGGCTTTCCTATTCATGAGATACGTGAAATGCAGATCGTGAACATGGGTAACTACGCTCATGGTAACCAGCCCATTCAGCACATGATCTATCTTTACGATTATGCAGGAGAGCCATGGAAAACACAAAAGCATATCAGAGATGTATTGACCAAACTGTATCTCGATACTCCTGACGGGTACTGCGGTGATGAAGACAACGGACAAACATCGGCATGGTATGTGTTCAGTGCCATGGGTTTTTATCCGGTATGCCCCGGATCCGGACAATATGTTCTGGGAGCTCCATTATTCAAAAAGATCTCACTCCACTTAGAAAATGGAAAAACATTTACAAATAAGGCTCCTGATAATTCTGAAAAAAATATCTATATCAACGAAGCCTTTCTAAACGGTAAAAAATACAACCATAATTACATAAATCATACGGATATAATTAAAGGAGGAGAATTACTGCTTAAGATGTCTTCTTTGCCTAACAAATACAGAGGTACCAAAGAAGAAGATAAACCGTTCTCATTATCTCGCAAGCATTAATAATAAAAACATAAATTATGAAAGTTAAGTTAATATTAATCGGATTAATAATTTTTTCGACTGCCTTGTCAGCCCAGAACGATGCCCAGTTCATATCTCAATCTACGCCAACGATTAATCCCGGTGAATCTTTTGATTTCAGTATTACTTTTAAAAATACAGGAACCAAAACATGGACAGCAGGAGACCTATACAGATTAGGATCACAGGCTCCTCATGATAACACAATCTGGCAGGCAACAAACCGAATTGCATTACCCCATGATGTGGCACCCGGAGAGGAAGTTACATTTACGGCAACTTTAACTGCACCATCGACAGAAGGGGTATATGTGATCCAGTGGAGAATGGTTCAGGACGGAGTAGAATGGTTTGGAGAACGCTCGGAAATAATACCATTCATAAATTATTCGGATCCCAATACTATTTTCACATACACAACACCCACACAGGGAAACATTTATGACGAAACAATGGCTGCTGCCTGTCTTCAGGGAATAATCAACCGGGATACTCCTGTTGTTTACGAACTGGAAGGAATCGGGAAACACCGTCCTTTACACTGGCTTAACATCATGACATCTGACGGCAGATGGCTGAGTAATCGTCCGCAAATAAAATTGGATTGTATTGAAGAACTTTATGCTCTTGCCAAAGATAAAATAAACGGTGCTGTAATATGGGACCCTAATGTTGCAGCATCAATGAATGTTGCTACCACAATTGCCGGTGTGGAAGACCTTGTTGTTCTCAGCCCCGAATATGCTGATGAAAAATTAAAAGAATGGGGCCTGCAGGTAAAAAAAGATCTGAGAGGACTATTTACAGGTGATATTTCAGGAAGTGCTAAAAACGATGCTTATCGTTGGGCAATAGAAAATTATCTGAGCCAGGGACTTTGTTCCGATCATCTCTTATGTCTTTACGAAGATCCCTATTTCACAAGACAAGCCGGAGATGTAGGATATGTTGTTACCCGCGACTGGGCTGTTAAAAACCGTTCTTTCGTATATGACCTTTCTCCCTGGGGTGATGAAGTGCCCTTTGATGATGAAGGACAACCCGTTGGAACAGATCTCGAAACATATAAAATGATACTTGATGAGGTTTTAAAACAGACTGCAGGTGAAAAAACAACTGAAGTTGCAGGATTTTTCTCTTTCATTAAGTATAGTAATGTGCCCGGTCATCCCAGCAGTCATGATCCTGTCCCGACAGAATGGGAAACAGTATACCTCATTTCTCCATATAATTGTTACCAGAATACTGTGGCAAGCAGTTGTTACAATCAGTCATTTCACAGCCATGCAGTTGTGGGTGACCTAAAACAACACAGGCCTGCTGATACATTGCAGATAGAAGAAGGCAAAACATACATTTGCATTTTAATGGCTGATTACGATTCTGCAACTCCCCTATATGATTTTCTTGTTGATTACTGGCCCGATCCTAAACGAGGCGAATTACCTTTACTTTGGGGTATAAACCCGAATT
The DNA here is from genome assembly GCA_029933425.1 of Marinilabiliaceae bacterium. GTDB lineage: Bacteria > Bacteroidota > Bacteroidia > Bacteroidales > Marinilabiliaceae > JAADEM01. Next base: position 3,363 of record JAOZOF010000008.1, on the reverse strand, counting down.
TAGTAGAAACTTATCCTGACCTGATCTCATATTATTATGAAACACATTCGGCGAACGACTACTTTGGTGCTGATGCCAGTGCTGCCGGATACATGAACCCCAACCGTATTAAAGAAGAGTATCTTCCTCTTTTTATCGAACATAACAAAAAGTTCTATAATCAGCTGGATATGACCATATCACCTATGGTGCTTGACTGGGACCAGCCTACATCTGCCGTAAAAGATGCTTTCACTCAATTCTCTCCCGACGGGTTCGCAACAATTGTAATGGATTTACATGATACGGGAGGAACAAGTCCTGAACCCCAGGTATGGAAAGGCATGCCGGTAACAAATCTGATAAATGTAGTAGGACAGATATCTGATATTGATGCTGCTGCCAATGCTATGTCAAATGCAATACCTCAGGAGCTGCCAGGCACAACCTCTTTTTATATTTTCAGGATTGTATGGTCCTGGCCAAATCAGGTAGTAGACGTGATCAATACACTTAAAAATAACAGATCTGACCTGGACATCAAAGTTGTTGATCCGTATAACTTTTTCAATCTGTTCAAAGATCATTATGATCCGAGCGCTATTTTTGATAATAAACTCGCAAAAGATGTTACCTGCACTCAAAATTCAAATTCAGGCACATTATCAATTTTATCAGATTATATAATAAATAAAGTTGAAATATACTCCGTAAATGGAGTTGTTTTAAAATCTGTTACATCAGGATTTAATTCTATATCTACCAGTAATCTGAAAAAAAACAGCATGTATCTCGTTAAAGTTTATCTTGATAAAGGAATTGCAGTCAAAAAAATAATCAAGTAATAATAATATAATGAAGAAACTTGTTCTTTTCGGAGCTGGAAAAATCGGACGTTCTTTCATCGCCCAGCTTTTTAGCAGATCCGGTTACGAAGTGGTATTTGCAGATATAAATAAAGATGTTATAAATGCACTTAACGAAAAAGGAGAATATAAAGTTGTTGTAAAATCCGAGAAAGGAGATAGTGTAATCGTAGTCAAAAATGTCAGAGGTATTTTATCTACAAATACAGATACTGTAACAGAAGAATTATCAAATGCTGATTTAGTGGCAACATCTGTTGGCCCGAATGTAATACCCCGTATCATTCCTATAATCACTGAAGGATTAAGACTCAGGTTTAAAATCTCTCCAAAAGAACCTTTAGATATTATATTAGCGGAGAACCTGCGTGATGCTGCTCAAATAGTGAAAAAAGAGATGAAAAAATACCTGCCGGATTCTTATGATATTGATAATTTAGTGGGATTAGTGGAAACCAGCATCGGTAAAATGGTGCCTATTATACCTGATGAAGTAATTGCCCGTGACCCGCTTATTGTTTATGCTGAGCCTTATAACACATTGATCATTGATAAAAAAGGATTTAAAAACCCCCTGCCTGATGTGGAAGGCTTAGCATTTAAAGAGAATATGGCTGCCTGGGTTGACAGAAAATCATTTATTCATAATCTGGGGCATGCTGCTGCCGCATATTACAGCTACTCTCATTATCCTGATCTGATCTATCTGTATGAAGCTATCAACAAAAAAGATGTAAAGATATTTGCACGTGAAACAATGCTTCAATCTGCTTCTGTACTTATGAGACATTATCCGGGTGAATTTACGGAAAAGGCACTCATTGAACACATTGATGATCTGCTATACCGTTTTTCAAACAAAGCATTAGGTGATACTATCTTCAGAGTTGGCCAAGACCTTTTTAGGAAATTAGGCCCTGAGGATCGGATAACAGGTGTTTTAAAATTAGCAGTTAAGTATAAATTACCATACGATAAGATACTGCAAACTTTAAAATATGCAATGAAATTTAAAGCATCTGATCAATCAGGTAACCGAAGTGAAAATGACATTAAGTTCTCAACTTTATTTGAAAAAGAAGGTACTGATTATATTCTTGAAAACATTTGCATGCTAGATAGGAAGAAATATTCAGAAATTTATAAGGAAATAGCATCAGAAATCTGAAACTATGTTAATCGTTTTAGCATTTCTGACAACTTACAACAATTGATCAGCTTTGTACACAACATATATATTGCAATAAAAACAAAGTAAATAGAACAGAGCAATTAGCCCTGCTATATTACTATATCTCTTTAGCTTAGCTGTACTTTTGCCATTTATATTAAATTATTGATTGCATGCAGTACAATTAATAATATTAATACAAAAATTAAAAAAATTGCACGATCAACTTTAACGTATTTAACTTTTTATTTCATTTAACAACTAAAAACAAATATGCTTCTTTTTAGCAATCAACAAGTAATTACACATCATCTTTTTTATTATCAATCTTTTATATGCTTATATAAAAAAATATTACAAAAAAAATATTACCTAAAAGGTTTTAGTTTTTAGTTTTTTTTTTTACTTTTGATTATTCAATTACATCACACTATAAATTATTAACTAAATTCTTGTTTTATGAAAAAGAAAAATTACTTCAGTTTAAAAAATGCCTTTAGTGCATTAATGCTATTTGGAGCATTTACATTGAGTGCCCAAACGCACATCACTGACCGTGCCGGACTTGAAGCTATTGCTAACGATCCTGGTGGCAGTTACATACTGGACAACGACATCGACTTGTCAGGAGCCGATTGGGTAAGAGGCGATTATGTATTTTACGGCACATTAGATGGTAACGGCCATAAAATATTAAACATGACTATTAATGCGGATTATCCTGAAATTGGTCTTTTTAAGAAAATTGCCAATGACGGGGATAATGACGGTCCAAAAACTGTCAAAAATCTTGGATTTGTAAACATTAATATTAATTCTACTTCAAACAATATAGGTGCAATTGCAGGAACCTGCGGACCGGCTATCTTTGAAAATTGTTGGATCGAAAGTGGAACAATAACAACCACCGGTGACCTTGTTGGCGGATTTGCAGGATTAACATACGGCATAACAGTAAGGAAATGTTACTCTTATGCTAATGTTTACGGTAAAGGACATGTAGGTGGTATTATAGGTCATATGAATGGAGGTTTAATAGAAGATTGTAACGTAAATGCAAATATTAAAGCAACGCAAATAGCAGGAGGCGGTATCGCCGGTTGGGAAGCTGAGATTGCAGGTGAAATAACAAGATGCTATGCAAAAGGTACTGTAGTAGTATATGATATTGGTTTTGGAGGAGGTATTGTCGGAGTAATGGATGATGCTAGTTCAGATCATACATTAAAGATCACCGATTGCATTGCAGCACAAACAGTTATACAGTATGTGGATGGTGATGGTAATACTAGCACAGCAGGATGTGCCAGAATCTACTCTGATGCCGGAAAAGGTATTGTTACACCT
>JAOZOF010000345.1 GCA_029933425.1 Marinilabiliaceae bacterium | reverse complement strand
TTCTTACTGCATCAGCAGTTCTCTTGATGCGTTGCACATCGTCAAAGTCAACCGGCAGGTCTGATGTTGAGTGGAAGAAAAAATACAGCTATTCGCAGACACGGGAGATGTTCAGCGAGCCGCCGATGTTTTACGCCCCTCACACATTCTGGTTCTGGGATACTGCCATTGATACTTCCCGGATAGCATACATGGCAGAGGAGATGACCAAGCAGGGACTGAACCCAGGTTATGTCCATCCGCGTCACAGCGAGGCTCCGGCAACAGCTTTCCCTGCATTGCCGCATGAAGAGTGGCTGTCGCCGTTGTGGTTCGATGGGATTGAAGCTGCCGCGAAGAAGGCTGAAAAAGCAGGCATGACACTTGGTTACTGTGATGAGTACTGGTGGCCGAGCGGACGTGCTGACGGCAGGGTGTTGGAAAAAGCTCCTGACCTGAAAGCTGTCTCTTTGCAGTGGAAGAAGATACCGGGTAAAGGAGGGGAAGTTCTTGAACTTCCGGCCTCAAAGGTTACCGTTGCCGCTAAACTAACATCTGACGGAGAGCTGCTTTCGGAAACGTTGAAGATCATCGGCAGCGGAGATGCTTTCAGGTGGAAAGTGCCGGATGGGGATTGGATGGTTTACTCTTACGATCTGTGGAGTTCGGAGGTTGAAAAGGATAAGGTCAACTATCTCGATCCAAAACTTATGGACGTGTTCATCCCCATTGCACATGAGTCGTATGAGAAGTATGTAGGTAAGTACATGGGAAATGTTATTCCCGCGGTGTTTGTTGACAACGAAGGTGATTACGGTTTTAAGATGGCCTGGTCCGGTTACCTTGCCGAAAGGTTCAGGGAGTTGAAAGGTTACGATATCAGGGAGATACTGCCGCTCTTGACCCAAAAGGACAAAGAGGGCAGATGGGTGAAGGCCCGTTACGACTGGTTTGACGTTGTTTCCGACATCTACACTAACCAGTTTCTCGGCAGGGTTAATGACTGGCTTTACGAACGTAACATGTACTACATATCAAACCTCTGGGAGGAGTCACTGCTGTTGCAGACACAGGCAGTAGGCGATTTTATGCGGGCACAGCGCAGGGTTACAATGCCGGGTAACGACTGCCTGTTGATGTATTCGCAGAATGTGCATGACTTTAAAGAGACGCAGTCGGTTTGTGAGTTTGAGGACAGGCCGTTCATGAGTGAGCTCATGGGTGTTGCCGGATGGCAGATGACACCCGTTCAGATGAAGATGACCCTGAATGCTGTTACCGCATGGGGAGTTACCCACACCGTTCCGCACGGCATAAACCTTAACCGTAAGTTAGAAACCATACCCTATCCTCCCGACTGGTTCAACGAAAACCCGTACTGGCGGTATCTGCACCTGTGGACTGACTTTGCACGCAGGGCAGCGTTCGTGAACAGGCAGGGGCGACTTGTTGCCGATGTACTGCTGTTTAATCCTTTGGAAAGTGTCTGGGCTTTGTCGGAGGGATATTTTACAAGTCCTGCGGGAGATGAGTGGCCTGAAAAGGCTGTTGAGATAAACAATGTCTATTCACAGGCAATGAATAGTCTGACCGATGCATGGCTCGATTATCTGATAGCCGATAAGCATTACCTTGACAAGGCTGAGGTCATCAGAGCAAAGGATGAGGTGAAGTTGAAGATCGACGATCATGAGTTTTCGGTACTTGTTATGCCCTCGCTTTTCGTTATGTCGCAATCTACATCAAAAAAGATCCTTGACTTTGCAAACAAGGGCGGAAAGGTTGTACTTCTCGGATATCTTCCTTCTGCATCGCCGCAGACAGGTTTGAACGATCCGGTGATCGTTAAGGAGATGAAAGAGTTAAGAAGTCTGCCTTCTGTTTCCGATCTGTCGGCATCCAAAAGCAGTGTTGAACTTCTTGCAGGAAAGATCAGGGAGATGACAGAACCTCAGGTTGAAATGAAAAAAGGGGATCTGCCGCTGAAAATATCACACAGGAACATCGACGGAAGAGATTTTTACTGGCTGGCAAACAATACCGGCAGGGAGGAGAGTATCAACCTGTTGCTGCGTGACGGAAAAGGCAGGGCTGAAATATGGGATTGTGAAACAGGCGGTATCAAAGGTGTTCGATACAAAAAAGTAAACGGCAAAAATGAGGTTGAACTGACCTTTAAACCGTATGAGGCATACTGGCTTGTTTTTGATCCCGGACAAAAAGAAATTGGCAGAGAAGAAAAAACACATAATAAAATTGCAGAACAGGAGATCACAGGTAAATGGCTGATCAGCTATCCCGAAACAGATACAGTGTGGCTTACTTCGGCAAAAACTTATGTTGCAGGAACACCTGCTGTCCGTACAGAGTTCCTCGATCCCGGGTTTAACGATGCATCGTGGCCTTACGTGAATGTGGTTGGTAACATCAGGCTTGAAGACAACTGGAAAGCCGCCATGTTTTACAATCCCGATCCTTCGTCTAAAAGATATTACCGGTACACATTTTACCTGAATGAAGAACCGGAGGATGCCATTGTTAACATCAACGGAGACAATTCGGTTAAGTTTTATGTTAACGGAAAGCCGGTAACTCCCGGGAAACATGCTTCGAGTTGGGCAACTTTCGATAAGCACAGGATCGGATCTTTTCTGCGAAAAGGGAAGAATGTGATAGCGTTGGAAGAGACGAACAATGCGGGTTACGGCTGGATGGTATTTCAGGGGCTTGTGCGGCTTACGGATGGTAAAGAGGTTGAGATCTATACCAATAAAAAATGGAAAGAGGAGAGCACTTTTCATCGTGGCTGGGAAACCACGGATTTTGATGACAGGTCATGGAAAACACCTGTGGAGGCGGATAAAAAGGTTGCGGATTTCAACTTTATGCGGATGCGCAGGCCCAATAAGATACTTTTCTCAAAAAGTACTGTCTGGTGGCGTATCGATAATGTGCCGAATGCAAAATATCTCGTACTTCACGGACTTGGGAATGATGCAGTAGTATGGCTTGACGGTAAAAAAACAGAAGCTGTGAACGGGCGGATCGACCTGCCGTCCGGCACAAAGCTGATAACCGTGATGAACGGGGAGGATGCAAGCGGTCTGTCGGCTCCGGGAACTTTCCATTGCGAAGGCAAAAGTAAAACGAATCTGAGATCATGGCTTGACATGGGGTTAAGACGTTTTACAGGTTTTATCGATTATGAAACAACGTTTGATGTGCCTGAGGATGCGTCTTCTGCTGTGATCGATCTTGGAGATGTCCGGTACATGGCAGAGGTTTGGGTGAACGGAGAGAAGATAGGAGAGAGGTTGTGGCCGCCGTTCGTTTTTAAAGCCGGTAAACTGAAAAAGGGGGAGAACAGCCTGAGGGTAAGAGTTGGAAATCTGATGGTTAACGAAATGGGAGGCATGGATGATCTCGGCAAATTGCGTACCTGGGGCTGGCAGATGCCTGAACCCGGCAGTTTCAATGCCGGATTGCTCGGGCCTGTCAGGGTTAAGTTTTATCGTTGATGAAAAA
>JAOZOF010000074.1:1932-13310 GCA_029933425.1 Marinilabiliaceae bacterium | reverse complement strand
AGGCGCTTGATTTCGTGAAAGGGATCTACGAAAAAGCTTTGCAAAAACAGGAGGAGTTGTGTGCTCCCTACGCCGATGTGATCGACATTAAAGCGGAGAACCTGCCGTCGGCGAAAGAAGTAAAAGGCTGGAGTGCACAAAAAATGGTTGACAGTCTTACTCATGATAACTCTTGCCCGGATTACAATCCCGATATGCGTCAGCTGGTACATGTAGGCTACAAGCTTGCCGCCATGCAGATAGACAGATACTTTGAACTGCTTGAAAAGTACAGTGAGATAGTGAATGATTGTGTCTTCACGAATATTTATGAAAGGCACATGAAGTTGCTGTTTAACTTATAGTACAGGAAACCGCGGGCGTCGCTTGAAGCGACACCCGCGGTGTATTTTGTGTAAGTGAGCGGGTGACTTGCAGTCACCCGCTCACTGCTATATACTATCTCTGAAATCCTTCAGATAATCTGCTGTTTCACGAACAATCCGTTGAACGGCAAGGCCATGTTCTAGATCAGGAATGTACGATCCGTCATCTTCACCTGTAAAGAACAAATAATGTGCATGAACAAGTGCCCGCAGCCAGCCGGGTGAAACATGTACCGACGGGAATCCTGACGCAGGAAGATAGTCACTTCCAATTATTTTTTTCACCCACTCGTTTGATCCCTCACGGTAATATTCGAACATCTCGGGATGAAGTGAAGAGTAACGCAATGCCCCTTTTTCGGCATATATCTCCAACTGAACAAGATCGCCCGAACCTGAACTGATCCTGCTTGCTGAAAGGTTACCTACAGCTTTTGTTTTGCTATCGAACATGCTTAGTGAACTGAACAGGTCTGATCCTTCGGGAACATCAGGGAAACTGCCTCCCTGTAAAGCACTGTGGATATGAACATCATTTCCAAAGAATGCCATTAGCAGACTAACGGCATGAGAGCCAAGATCGGCCATGGCACCCCCGTCGGGGGCAGGAGTTAAACGAGTAACTCTTTTTGAACGATAACTCTGTTGCAGATAATCGCCGTGATAGTATTTAAGATCGAAATGTATGGGCTTGCCGAGAACTCCCGAATTCCACATCTTCAACGCACTTCTGACACCTGTTGTGAGCAGATACTGAAATCCCACCTGGATCCTTTTCCCTGAGATATCTTTCAGCATCTCTTTCATCGCCTTTTCTTCAGCCTCTGAAGCACAGACAGGTTTCTCGAGATAGATATATTCTACCGAAGGCATCTTTAAAGCATACCTGAAATGTTCAAAATGCACATTGTTTGGTCCAAGGATGAAAACAGCATTGATGCTATCGTTTTTTATAAACTCATCCAGACTTTCAGCTTTTTCGAAACCGTATTTTTCAGCAAACGTTGTCCTGCTCTCTTCCCTTTTTGAGGTAACCGACTTCAGACAGATCGAAGGAAGATCACTGTAATAATATTTCAGCGAATTAATTGCATAAATGTGGGCTTTGGCAATTCCTCCTGCTCCGATGAATCCTACATTTATTGTTTCCATAGATGATCAGTTTAATTTAAAAAAGGAATACCTTAATGGCAATTTCACAAATAAACTTCAAATTTGTGCTACAGGTCCTTCAGTAAGATGTTATCCTTATTTGAAGCCAGAGAATCTTCAAAATTTTTCAGGATTGATCTTAAATGATCATATTCTTTTGTCTCCTCAAAATGCAGATCGCTGCGGCCTCTTGATTCCACCATATCTATCACTTTGGTGATTGTAAGCTTATTGATGTCAATAGCCGGCTGGTAGGTGATCTCCTTTGTGGCATCGTTAGTGATCTCTGAGAACACCTTTGACTCTGCCAGCTCGAACAACAGCTCGTTTACAAGCCGGATGGGCAATTTCAGGTTAACCGATATCTCCATGTTATTATGCGGTTTTTCACCCTCTTCAAAACGTTTAACAACAGTATGAACTATAAGCAAATAAACCAGCCGTTTGTACCTGTAACTTATCTTTTTGATATCGGCATCAAATTCAAAACTCCTGTAGTTCTGAAAAGCAAATGAGAGCTCGGCTCCGTAAAGAACTATCAGCCAGCTCAGCTGAAGCCATATCAGGAACAGCGGCAATGCGGCAAAACTCCCGTAAATAGCATTATATTTTGAAACCCATACCTGCGAATGAATATATCCGTACTGAAGCAGCTGGAACATCGTTCCGGAGATTATCCCTCCAAACAGTGCGGCATTGAACCTTACCCTTTTGTTCGGCATAATGTACAACAGAAGGGTGAAAACCAACCAGATGACAAGATATGGGAATATCATCACAACAAGCGGGCTGGTAAACTCGAGAACACTTATGCCTTTTATCTGATTTGAAATAAACACTACCATTCCGCTTGTGGAAACAAGGAAAAGAATGGCAAGCAGAAGAAGAGCAATGTAATCACTGAATTTACGCACGAAGCTCCTTGCTCGTTTAACCTCCCAGATGTCGTTGAAAGACTCCTCTATATTACCCAGAACTTTCATAACCGACCATAAAAGTATTATCAGACCTATACCTGCTATCTGACCTCCCGGGGTGTTTTCAAGATACCGGACGGCAAAATCTACTATCCAGTTGATAATATCTTCCTGATGAGGGTCGCTGATATTACTCTCAAGAAGCTCTCTTATCCTCTCTTCAAAACCAAAACCTTTGGCAATACCGAAAACCATTGCCGCAACAGGCACTACCGACAGTAAAGAATAAAAAGTAAGAGCTGATGCCTTCAGTTGGCAATTATCGTTTATGAAACCTTTTATGGAAAGGAACAGTATTCTTATGGTTTTGATCAGAAAGAACTGTCTTTTGGAAGTATCGTCAGAACGGACACGCCAAATATCTTCATTCAGGTATCGAATTACACGACTTACAAAGTTCTGCTTCATCAATAGGATAGTTAGATAAAAAAATAAAACAGCAGGCTTATAAGCCGGGTCCTGTACCGCGAACGGTGTCCGTCATTTGTCTGGGACTGCAGTCACCTGCAGCCTCAAGCGACCTACCCCTCACGACTTAAATAAACAGAGCGGACAACCCTGCTCCCTTACGGGAATCGTGATATACATGGTCTTGCAGCCTGAAAGGTGTACGGCTACCGGGATCACCCCCGGTACCGGTGGGCTCTTACCCCGCCTTTTCACCCTTACCCCGAAATACATCGGGGCGGTTATTTTCTGTTACACTACTGTATCCTCACGGATACCTTCCTGTTAGGAAGTACAGTGTCCTGTGCTGCCCGGACTTTCCTCTGCCGAAAAACGACAGCGACAGACCAGCCTGCTATTTGCTGCAAAATTATAAAAAAGAAATGTAAGTTTAAGCGGTTTGACCACTTATCGTGCTCGTTACCTCTTAAAAGATGTATCTATTCTATTTTGAAAGGTGCATATTTATCAAACTCCACAAGGAAAGCATCTTTGTATCCCAATGCTTTAATCTTCGAAAGTTCTTCTTCAGCAACCGTACCAGGGAATTTACCTACAGTGTATCGGAATATCTTGTCTTTCATCTTGAATTCCATCACATCTTCAACATTTTTGAAGAAAGTAAGATAAACAGGAAACCGGAATGCACTCAGCTGAACGGTATAGGTCTTATCCGGATCGATCTTATCACCATCATGACTACCCCATTCACTTGCTTCGAAGCTGTATTTTTTTGTGTTGACCACAAATGCCTGATCATATCCCAAAGCTTTGATAGAGGCAAGTTGTGCCATTGCAGCATCGCGGCTGTTGAACTTACCCACGCAGTATCTTACGAACCCGTCGGCACACGGATATTCATAAACAACGTTTACCTTTTGGAAAAATTCAGGTTCACGCGGCGGCTCTTTCAAAGCAATTATCTGAATCGAATAATACGGTGCCACCGGTTTATCCATTCGTACCACCTGCTTTTTTGTTCTCAGCGCCTCCAGTTTATCAGGAGTTCCTGCCGATATGTTAAAGATACTTAGTGTATAGACAATAAGTAAACTGCTTAATAATTTCATAGCAATAACATTAATAGTTTAAAGTTACTATTCTTTTATCTTCCACACAACTACCTCGATCCTTCTGTTCTTTAAATGTTCCGCATCATTACAATAAACACCGCGCTTACATTTATTTACCAGATAACGCTCACCGTATCCCCGGGGTATCACATCTTCATCGTTAACACCCTTGGAAACAAGGTATTGTTCTGCCTTATCAGCCATTGTCTGCGACAGATTAAGATTGTTATATTTATTTCCTCTGGCATCGGTATGACCGTTAAGTTTAATTACAATATTTGGATTACTGATAAGGAAAGCTGCAAGTTTATCCAGAACTTTATATCCTTCAGGTGTTATTTTGTTACCTACATAGTAAACTACCATGCCGCTGATCTCATCAAGAACAACATCGTTGAATATCGGGGTCATCACAAGACCGTTGTTTTTAACGTCTTCAAGCTCCATGATATGAACGATCATACGTTTGGAATTGAATTCACCCTCTTTAGTCATGATAATCTCAAATTCCTGCTGATCATTTCTGTAATCATCATCGATAGATACCATTACAAGACCTGAAGCATCTGTTACTGCCTGCCCCACAACATCACCGGTATTTGCATCTTTCAACACAACCGAAACGCCTTCAATGGGAGTCCCGTTAAAGGTACTTGTTATTTTGGTTTGGAAAGCAGAAGGGAATTGTGAAAGTTCAGCAGACTCATTAACTGCAGTTGCTGCAACTACAGTTGCTGCAGCCGCCGGCTCTTCATTCTGACTGACAATATTCTCAAGCCCTGCAATAGGTGCAGCATCTTCAGCCGATTGATCAGTTTTCTTTTCTCTCGGTGAAATTATAAATATCACATCCTTTGAGTGATCTCCGAAGTTATTTGATGAAAGGAATCCACGTGTGGAATCTTTCGGATCGATAACATAACCAAAATCATCGTAGTTACTATTTATTGGTTTCATCAGGTTTGTAATATTGCCCCACTTTCCATCTTGACCCTGGGTGGCAACAAAAATATCAAGACCGCCAAAACCTATGTGGCCGTCGGATGCAAAATATAATTTATTGTCTTTGCTGATAAACGGGAAACGTTCATCACCGTAAGTGTTTATATCACGTCCCAGGTTAACCGGGGTTCCGAACTGACCGTTCGCTTTTCTCTCAGCACGGTAAATATCGGTACCTCCCATGCTTCCGCGCATATTTGAAACAAAATATAAATATTTGTCATCAGGCGAAACTGCAGGGTGTGCAACATCATAATCATTACTACATATAGGCAACTCTGTTTCGTCTACCCAATCGCTGCCATCGTAACGAACCGAATATATCTTGATGATACTTCTTCCGCCCTTCACCCTTACACTCTTTGTGTAGTACATCGTTTTGTAATCAGAAGTAAACGATATGGCACCCACATGATAGTCAAACATCAGATTCTTTGAAAAAGGTCTGGCCGTTCCCTCAACGATATTTCCTTTATCATCAAGTTGTGAATAATACAGGTTAAGGAACTCCTTACCCGTTTTATCAAGTTTTTTGGTATTCACTTCCGATGCCGAAGAATAAACCACACCATCCTTGTAATACTGTATACCGAACGACTGACCGAACGTAAGAAGTGTTGACGGAGTTACACGTATATCATCGCGAAGCTGACTGTTTGCTTCCGCCCATTTACATGATTTTATCAGCTCATTCACCTGAATGGGGTTTGCTCCTCCCTCCGTCTTGGCTTTTTCATACCACTCGATAGCACCCTGGTAAAAACCGAATTTATGTATCGTTGAAGCATAAATAAAGTAATCTTCCGGTTTCAGTTTACTTTCTAAATTTGCAAAAGCTTCAAATGCTTTGTCAATATCATTCAGATAGTAATAGCAATAAGCTATTTTCTTCTGAATATCCACAGAAAACTCGGCTCCCTTGTACTTGGCAAGATTAAAGCTTTCCAATGCTCTGAAATACTCTTCCTGCTTGAAATATTTATTTCCTTTATTTATCTCACCCTTTTGGGCGAAAAGAAGGCTGCCAGAGCTTAAAAAGAAGAGCAGCAGGAAAATATGTCTTTTGTATTTCATGTGATTAAGTTTTTATTGTCTAATGTAACTTCCCGAAAGATAACATCAGTCTGTTTCCGGTTTGTTTTGTATAAAGTATTAATCAATTCATTTAATTTAAAAATATCTTATCGATCGCATTCCTGCACGTTTATTAAATGAGAAGTCAAACTGCAGACCTATCTCGTGCGAACCGTATTTTGCAAACTGATTAAGAGCAATAAACGAATAGTCGAACGAATAACGAATTGTGAACTTCCTGTTTATTATAAATTCTGTCAGCAACACGGCATCAGATGTACTGCGGTACCCTAAACCTACCCATAATCTTTCAGCAAACAACACGTTTCCTGCAATATCAAACTGAAGAGGAGCCCCGTAAACAAATCGGAACAAGGCCGTAGGTTTCACTTTAACCTCACCCCAATCGAAGATATATCCTCCATAAATGTATGTATACAGATTTTTCGGATCAAGAGTATTCTTGAATTGAACATCATCTTCATTAAAATTCTGTGAAAAGAACGTAGGAATGGAAAGTCCCACAAAATAATTCTCAGAATACAAATATGCTCCGAAACCGAAATTAAAACCGATCTTGCTCTCTTTACCCATGAACACAGGGTCAAGATAGTTATCGGTTACAGCTTTAGTTCCGTCATAAATATTAGATGTAATACCGAACTGCAAACCAAAAGAAAGGAACCTGTATCTGTCGAACTTGATCTTATATGAAGCTGCAGCCATAACATTCAGATTATTGGTAAATCCTATCATGTCGTTGCTGAGCGATATTCCAAGACCAAGATTGGTGTCTTCAACAGGTCCGTTAACATTAATAGCCTGAGAATTGGGAGATCCCTGAACACCCAGCCATTGCGACCTTGCTATCATCAATCCACTAATGACATCCCGGGTGCCGTTATAAGCAGGATTCAACAATCCCTGATTGGCAACATAGTTATTATACTGAGTCTGATCCTGAGCCAACAGGGCTGTTGACCAAACTCCAACTAATGCTATTATTAAGATATATAGTTTCATTTGTATATATTTTCTTTCGATTATCGGCGTAATTCAATATATCCACTGTACTGTTTACTGATCACCTGACCTTCTCGTGTGAATTTCACACTGAATACATAGAAATATGTTCCATTCGGAAGATCTTCTCCCAGGCTTACCATATTGCTTTCAGTGGATTTACCATCCCAGTCATTTTCATAGTTCTGACCTTTTGAACGATAAACCAGAGTTCCCCAACGGTTAAAGACTTCAAGCTTGGATTCCTGTTTATCCTCAACTCCCGTAATAACGAACTTATCATTGATGCCGTCACCGTTTGGTGAGAAAGCGTTAGGAATAAGGAATGATTCTCCATCACCCAGATCAACATTACCAACAAAGATGAATACAGTACCTGTATCGATCCGTTCAGGATGCGAACTGTTGTAGATGATATATCTTACAGAGTCACGTCCATAGAATGACGGTAGCTTCTGATACTCAAGTTCACCCATATCATTTATGGAAACCTGACCGATTGTAGAGAACTCCTGAGCAACGTTATGCTCATCAAAGTATGTCCATGATGTATCAAGTTTAAAGAATATATTCTTGTTAGGATCTTCCAGACTGTCAACACCATCAAGAAGGATATCGTTCTCTGCCACATTGATCTGTCTGATCAGCTCACCTTCCGACAGTGAGAACATGTCATTAACAGCGATCAACGGTGACTGGTACAGATATGCCGACCCTGACATGAATGTCCTACAACCTTGTGCTGTTACACCTTCGATAGTATAGCTACCACCATCAGCACGGGCACCGAAGCTAAGTTCATCAAATGTTCCCGGCAATGTATCAACCGGAACCGAGGTTCCAATGTTGGTTTCATCCAGCCATAACAAGTAATTCACGAAATCCTGTGACATTTCAAGCTTTATGGTGTCAACATTGACCAGACCTGTACATTGATTTTCACATTCAGTAGTAGAACCATCTGATTTTCTGAGGAACATCTTATATACCTCAGGCATTGGATTCTCGATAACCTTGATTGTATCAGGCATGATCGTGAAACATCCTGTATTAAAGTCTACTGCCTTAACTATATAATCACCCTGAGTATGATTGTTGTTGAAATAAATAGTATCACCGTTACCCACTGTGAAATCAGATATCTCACTGTTCTCATCCAGCAACTGGTATCCAATATTCACTTCTGAAGAATCCATTCCAATAATGATACCCGGCATTCCAGAACAATACTGTGTAGTATCACCTTCAGTGATCAGTCCTACAACTGCAGGAGCATTTTTATATATCACCTCTGCTGTTCCCATCGACAGGTCACACATACCATCAGATATCGCGATCACCTCGTAAACAGTTGTATCAGCACCGGTTATATAAACATTCCATTTCAATGTATCTCCTGTACCTGTAATTGTATCATTCTGATTAATTCCATCGGCAAGAATAAAGTAATCTCTTCCACTCTCACTACCGTCAAGAATAATGTTGTTTCCTGTCGAACCGCATACATTGTAATGCTCTGCTGAAACATTGAATCTAACAGGTGTGAGTATTTCTGTTACTTTAATTGCATTACCGCCGTTCATCGGTGTATCGCAGGCGTCACCGCCTAAAGAACCGATCACAGTATATGTTCCTTCCGTGAACATACCTAATGACAGGCTGTCGGCACCTGTTCCTGTTGTTTCGTTGACAAGAACACCAAACTCATCATAAACTGCATAAACTATATCTACTTCACTGTGTTCCATCATAAATTCAACACCAGGTTCACTACTACAGTAGGCTGTATCGGAGATTATCACATTGTAATCTGCCGGAGTAGTTTTCTGCACAACAGTAACCTCACCATTCATATTCGAAGTACAACCTTTATCAGTAATACCTACAACGGTATACAGACCTTCATCGATAAATCTTCCGAAGATTATAGTATCATTCAGGGCACCTCCTGTGGCTTCAGCCCAGTTACGATTTCCTGAACCATCGTCAAACTGAAGAACATACTTCACTGAATATTCCTGTCCGTCAAGACCAATTTCAGCACCTTCATTAACATCACAGAAGAATCCTGATCCGATCATCCTGAAGGCAACCGGTAGCGGATTAACTGTCAGGGTAACCCTGTTCAGCATTTCCAATGCACAGTCAACGCCGTTATCACCTATCACATAGTATTCACCCTCTTCGTTAGCAAGGTCGAATGTAATTGCATTACCTGTTCCTGCAACAGAAACTCCAATTTGTTTATCATTTCCGGCACCATTACCATCAACCAGGTACAGCGAGTAAACAACACCGGCTTCTGAACCGTCGAGACCGAAATTGACACCCGGGTCTCCGTTACAGATATCACCTGCTCCCGTTACGCTGAACTGTTGGATAGCTCCCGGAACATCAACGTCAATAGTGTTATCAAGAACGTCTTCACAACCATTCATGTTAGCATAAACGGTGTAAGTTGCACCTGTATCGACCACCGGATTCGGGAATTCAACATCATTTCCGTCACCTGTAACTGTATTTCCTGTCTTAACTCCGCCTTTAGCAAGTTCGTAAACCACACCCGGCTCTGAGCCTTCAACTATTATTATTGCACCGGAACTACAACTTGTTCCTGTACCGGCTTTTATTCTCAATGTTTTTGTAAGATCTGCAAACGGTTTCTCTGTCACAGTGTAACGACCGTTCATTTCAGTGGTACAAGATGTAACACCGTCTTTCTTCTCAGCTACAATAAAGTATGTATCAGTACCTGTGATCTCAAAGTCTAACAGACCACCGTTACCATCTACCCAAGTACCAACGGCTCCGTCACTCTCTCTCTCCCAACGATACTGAACATCAGCCTCTGAACCGTTAAGATGCAGATATGTTACACTTCCTGTACAGTAATCGCCGTCACTTGTAACGTCATATACCACCGGAAGAGGATCTGCAATAAGTACTATCTCATTGTTCATTGGTGAGCTACATCCTACAGTAGGTACAACAGCTGTTACACTGTACTGACCAACTACATTGTAGTTACCAAAACTCAATGGTGCATTAGCATCATCAATAGTTCCTGTAACGGAAGTTATAAATGTACCGTCACGGTAAAGCTGGTACTCAACTCCTGTTTCCTGACCTGATATTGTAATATTAACACCTGTAGGATCATCAACACAGAAGTGTCCTCCGTTTGAAGCCTCAAGATCGAACGATGCAGGTAGTGCCACTTTAGTAACATTAACGGCCCCTGTCATCGGATAACGACAACCTGTAGAGGTATTTACTATCACAGTATAAGTTCCTTCCATATTATAAGGTCCGAATAAACGGCCTGTATCAACGTCCGCTGTCCATGAATCATTGATATCCACGCCGTCACGTAATACACGGTATTCTACACCGATATCTGAACCGCTGAGTTTTATGCTTGCTCCTGCACTTCCTTCGCAGAATTCTCCGTCTCCTGTAACATCGTAAATATTGTATGTGCCATCAGGCTTGATCTCAAACGAGTTATCCATTACTTCGGTACAACCTGTTGCATCATTGATAGCAATAACAGTATACAATCCAAATGTTCTCTGATAACCGAAAGTTATTTCATTTCCGGTACCAGCAACAGCGTCACCAACATTTCCGCCGTAAAGCAACAGCTGATATGATATCCCGACATCTGAACCATCAAGTTTGATCTCGTAACCTGTTCCACCGTTACAACCTGTAACCACGCCTGTAGGCATAATACTGTGTGTTCCCGGTAACGGATCTTCCACAACCGTGATGCGGTTGTTCATTTCTACTCTGGATGATGGAACTGACTGATAGTAACCTTCAACTTTATATTCTTCTGTTCCAAGGATATTATCCCACTGAACAGTATTGGTACCGTCAAATGTAATGGTACCCATCAGGTTATCATCCGATGTTCTTATAAGATCGTATGTAACACCATTCTGAGGTGTGGCAATATAGATACTCACTCCGCCTGATCCTTCACAATATTCTGTTGCAGATGCAGAAACATCAAGAAGATTAATTGCATCCTGAACTGTCATGGTAAGACTCGATGTACCCACGCAATTATCAGCATTGTAAACATTGACTGATACAACATCACCGTCGGCAAGAGTACTGGTATCATAAGTATCATCGGCACCTAATGCCTGAACTTCTATTCCGTTCACAAAGAACTCGTACTGAACACCGCCTGAACCTGTGAATATCACATTAGTCCCTGCAATGATATCTGTTCCCGGATTTGCTGTCAGAGCTGC
>JAOZOF010000074.1:0-1832 GCA_029933425.1 Marinilabiliaceae bacterium | reverse complement strand
GTACTTATGCTGATCCCTGCAGTTACTTTAAAGATATCAACTGCAGTTATTGCCGTATCGGTACATGCATTTGCATCAGATACAATAACTGTATAGTTACCTGCTTGTGTCACAAGAACATTTGTGATAACCGGATCTTCATTATTACTTGTAAATCCATCAGGACCTGTCCAGTTGTATCCTAATACACCTGTGCCGCCTGAACCTGTTGCATTGAGATTAAGGGTCTCATTTTCGCAAAGAGGTCCGTTGTTCGATGCTGTAACATCAGGTGCCGGATATATTGTGACATCTGTTGTTGAAGATACAAGGTTACTACATCCGTTGGCATCGGTTACCGTAACGGTATATGTTCCTGCATTGGCTACTGTAACACTGTTTATCACAGGATTCTGCGTTGCACTAGTAAACCCATCAGGACCTGTCCATGAGAAAGTATATGTTCCGCTTCCGCCGGAAGCTGAACTTGTAAGATTTAATGTAGTCTTTTCACAAGCAGGACCATCATTGGCTGCTGTTATTGTTGGTGCCGAGTTAACAACGACCACAGTAGTTGCAACATCAGTACAATTTCCATCATTAACAGTCAGGGTATAGGTTCCTGCCTGAGACGGATCAATATTATTTATTGTAATAGTAGCTCCCGTAACATTAAAGCCGTTAGGACCTGTCCAGGTATAAACATATGTACCTGTACCTTCTGTGGCACTTCCTGAAAGTATAAGGGTTCCGCCTTCACAAACGGGGCCGTCGTTAGTTGCAGTTGCAACAGGTGCATCATTAACAACAACAGTTGTAGTAGAAACAGCACTTGAACAGGTGTTTCCGTCAGTTACTGTTACATTGTAATCTCCTGCCTGTGTCAATAAGATATTTGTTATGGTCGGATCTTTTACTGTACTGGTGTACCCCGAAGGTCCTGTCCAGTTATAAGTATAATTACCGTCACCTCCTGAGGGAGAAGATCCGAGATGAAGAGTTTCATTCTCGCAAACCGGTCCGTCGTTACCTGCTGTAACTGTCGGATTCTCGTTTACAGTAACATCTGTTGATGCAGGTAATACATTGGCACAACCATTAGCATCAACAACATTTACCTGATATGTACCCGCCTGTGCCTGAGTTATGTTATTGATAACAGGATTCTGATCTGTACTTGAGTAAGTACCCGGGCCACTCCAGCTAAAAGTATAAGGGCCGGCACCACCATTGGGTGTACTTGTTAAAGTCAGTGTTCCGTCCTCACAAACAGGACCGTCATTAGCAGCCGTAATCGTAGGATTAGCATTAACAACAACAACTGTAGTAGTAACATCGGTACAATTACCGTCACTGACAGTAAGAGTATATGTCCCTGCGGCACTAAGTGAAATATTATTTATAACCGGATTCTGAGCCGTAACATTAAAACCGTTAGGACCTGTCCAGGTGTAGACATATGTACCTGTTCCTTCAGTGGCATTTCCCGAAAGGGTCAGAGTTCCGCCTTCACAAACAGGACCGTCATTAGTTGCTGTGGCCACAGGTGAATCGTGTACCACAACATCAGTAGTCTTGGCCAGACTTGAACAACCGTTCTGATCGGTAGCAACAAGCGTATAAGTTCCCGCCTGGGTAAGAGCAATATTTGATATCGACGGATTTTCCGATGAGCTTGTATAACCATCCGGACCTGTCCAGCTGAATGAGTATGGAGTAGCTCCGTTATCATCAGGTTGTGCTGTCAACTGTAATGTTCCGAACTCACAAACCGGACCATCATTTACAGGATCAACCACCGGTAATACGTTAATAACAACTGTTGTTGTTGAAACAGTACTTCCGCAATTATT
>JAOZOF010000344.1 GCA_029933425.1 Marinilabiliaceae bacterium | reverse complement strand
CCTGATGTGACGGAAGAGAACATTCAGGCACGTATTCGTGGAACGCTGTTGATGGCTCTGTCGAACAAGTTTGGACATATACTTCTGAATACATCAAACAAAAGTGAGGCAGCTGTGGGGTATGGCACTCTTTACGGAGACATGAACGGAGGATTGTCGGTTCTTGGTGATGTTTACAAAACAGATGTTTTTAAGCTGGCACATTACATCAATCGTGAAAAGGAGATAATACCTGAGAACACTATTGTTAAACCGCCATCGGCAGAATTACGCCCTGACCAGAAAGATTCGGATTCATTGCCTGATTACGATGTTCTGGACAAGGTGCTGTACCGTTACATTGAACTGGAGCAGTCGCCAAAAGAAATTATTGATGCAGGATTTGATGAGAATGTAGTGAATCGTGCTGTACGTCTTGTAAACATGAACGAGTACAAACGTTATCAAACACCGCCTATTATTCGTGTTTCAAGCAAAGCATTTGGTATTGGACGCAGGATGCCGCTTGTGGCAAAGTATTAGTAGAATTTTTTGTTAGCGTAACAGTGACCGCCGGATAGTTGTAATTAAGTTAAATTTTCTTAAATTTGTGTTATATAACATGTTTTTATAAGAGATAACCTATGTCAGATACAACACCTGAAACAGGCAATGCCTTTGATATCAAAGATTTTCCGCAATTATACAGTGTTCTTAATGATGAGGATAAAGAGTTCTTACTATCGAATCACGTTGTAAAATATTACGCTAAGAACGATAAGATATATGGTGAAGGGGAAAAACCGAAAGGATTGCTGTGTCTGGGTTCGGGTAAAGTAAAGGTGTACAAGGAAGGAATAGGAGGCAGGGAGCAGATTGTACGTATGGTTGCAGCTCCCAATTTTCTGGGATATCGGGCTCTGTTTGCCGAGGATGTACATATCGCTTCAGCCGTTGCCATTGAAGAGTGTACAATATTCTTTATCCCTAAAGATGTTGTTTTTAAACTTATCTCTTCAAATAGTAAGGTTTGTAAGAATATCTTAAGATCATTTGCCGTTGAACTGGGATTTACAAGGTATCGTACGGTATCGCTTACGCAAAAACACATTCGTGGTCGTTTGGCAGAAAGTCTGCTGTTTTTACGAGATATATACGGCTACAAAGATGATGGTATAACATTGGACATTCAACTCTCGAGAGAAGATATTGCTAACTTCTCTAACATGACAACTTCCAATGCTATCAGAACGCTTTCTACTTTTGTGAATGAAAAGGTGATTGCCGTTGACGGAAGAACGATCAAGATAGTTGATGAAACTAAGCTGGAAAGGATATCAAAACTGGGATAGGAAATAATATCAAACAAAAAACCCTCTGTTATGAACGGAGGGTTTTTTAGTTTGTAATAGAGTAGCTCTGTTTATGCAGGATGGATTGCATCAGTTGGGCAAACCTCAGCACAAGAACCACAATCGGTACAGGCTTCCGGATCAATTACATAGATATCCCCTTCAGAGATAGCATCAACCGGACACTCATCGATACAAGTACCGCATGCAATACAATCGTCATTAATTACGTATGCCATTTTTTCTTGTTTTTAGTTTATAAAATTGAAAAGCAAAATTATTTGCTTTTTTCATATAAAAAAAATTATAACCCCTTAAATATTTTATTTTTATTGCTTTTAAATAGTTTAATAGTTAGTGGTTATACAAAACTTTCTAATTAACAAGTAATTATATGTAGATATTTTGGAATGTTAAAAATTTACTAATGACTCTTTAACAGATCAAATGCAATACCGGCCAAGGCTCCGGAAGCCGTTTTCAGAGCCTGTTCGTTAAGGTTGAATGTGGAAGTATGAAGTCTTCCTGTTTCCTCATTCTCTCTTTTTACACCAAAACGGTAAAAAACACTTGGATATTCACGCGAATAAAAACCAAAATCCTCGGCTGTCATGCGTATGTCCATTTCTTCAACACTCTCTTCTCCAAGATATTCTTTTGCTGATGATACTGCTTCAGCTGTTGCTTTTGGGTCGTTGAACACAACCGGATATCCGTCTTTGATATCTATTTCAGCACCTGCACCCATGCTTTCAGCGGTGTTGATGACTATCTCTCTGATCTTTTCTTTTGTCTTTTGCCTCCATTCCTCGTTCATGATCCTGAAAGTACCTGAGATCTTCACCTCTGAGGGAATAATATTGGTTGCTCCGTTTGCAATTACCTTTCCGAACGACAAGACTACCGGTATGCCTGCCGGCACAAACCTGCTTGCCACCTGTTGAAGGTTTACTATCACCTGCGATGCAATGAGAACAGTATCGGTAAGCATGTGGGGCATTGCTGCATGTCCGCCTTTGCCTTTTATGGTGATATGCACTTCATCGCCGCTTGCCATGTACATTCCGCTCTTGAATCCCACATGTCCGGTTTTCATTTCAGGCAGCACATGTTGGCCTACAACAAGGTCCGGTTTGATATCATCAAAGATACCCTCTTCAAGCATCAGCCTTGCACCTCCCGGGTCAACTTCCTCCCCGGGTTGAAACACCAGAAGAACTGTTCCGATCCATTCGTCTTTCAAGGTGTTAAGGATCTTAGCTGCACCAAGCAGAGCAGCAGTGTGGGCATCATGACCACAGGCATGCATCACACCGTCGTTAACAGAGCTGAATTCCAGACCGGTCTCTTCTTTTATAGGTAATGCGTCCATGTCTGCCCTTAATGCAATGACCTTTCCTGCAGGATCCTTTCCCTCTATCCTGGCGACAATACCGGTTTTTACATACCCTGCTTTGAACGGAATGCCGTAACGGGTGAGAAATTCCTGAATATATTTTGAGGTGTTTTCTTCCCTGAACGACAATTCAGGATACTTGTGAATATGACGCCTGATCTCAACTGTTTCGTCAAAATATTCGTCGGCAAGAGCTTTTATTCTGTCCTTAATATCCATACTTATTTCCCTATGATCATTTTAATAGATACTAACAGCATAAAGATACCAAAAATCTTTCTTAGCATTTTATCCGGGATGTTCACAGAAATAATACTGCCGAGGTAGGCTCCGATAACGAACAAAAGCATGAGAATGAAAGCCACTTTAAAATCTACATAGCCACCCTTGTAATATTGCATTACAGCAAGTATTCCTGTGGGCAGAAGAAGGATGGCAAGACTTGTGCCTTGCGCCATGTGTTGTGAAAAACCGAGGAAGAAGATCAGAGAAGGAATGATTATTATTCCTCCGCCAACGCCGAGTGCTCCGCTTACCAGTCCTGCTGTAAGTCCGATCAACAGAACAATGATCAGTTGTATTGTTGTCATGATTTGAATTTTACACAAAGTTAAGATTTTTTGAAAGTAGTAAGGTGATAATAAAAAAACAGGGACGTTGAAAATAACGCCCCTGTGATCATTCCGGCTTATTTTTTCTTCTTTTTCTTTGGTTTGGTAGCATCCATCGGGCCGTCGTAATAATTTACGTTCAATGCCTTCAGGCGTTTCTTGTGTATTTCCATTCTCTTCACAAAATCATCCCAGTTCTTTGATG
>JAOZOF010000073.1 GCA_029933425.1 Marinilabiliaceae bacterium | reverse complement strand
CCGGCATTGAATATTGCCGAGTTGATCACTCCTACACCATCGTTATCGAGTTGTTCGATGAAAGAAAGAATATCCTCCGGATGTCTGTAAAGTGTCAGGCTGTTAGCAATCATAACCCAGTCGAACTTAACATCATCGTAAAGTTCTTTTATCACATGCCAGTCCTTGGAGCCTATCCCGACAGCCCTGACTTCACCTTTATGTTTTAATTCAAACAGGGCCTTGTAAGCCTCTTTAATGTCATTAAGTCGTTTTTCCCTGTCATTCTCATTATCGGCAGCTGCAAGATATTCATCGGGATCGTGCACGGAAACAAGGTCAGCTTTGTAATCACCGAGAAGTTCATTTCCCTGCATCCAACATTCAATAATTCCCTCATAACTGATCTTCTGCACGGCATCATTTTTAAGATTTGCCCATGCTCCTTTTTCGAATGTGGGTTCAGGAGTTGTCAACGGAACCCTGTACCATCCCAGTTTGTTACTTATCATCACCTTTCCGGGATCTATTCCAAGCTCTTTAAGGCCTCTGCCTATGACCTCCAAAGCAAGTCCTGCACCATACTTACCTGCAGAGTCAACAACCACAGGCAGACCGGATGCGTTGAACCACTCCCGCATTATCGAAAGTTTTGTTTCCCAGGGCAATTCCTTGTAAAGGTTACCAAGAAAACTTGTACCGTAAATTATCGGAGGAACGTTTAATCCTGTTTTGCCAAGAGGAGTAACTTGTATCTCTTTTACCATTTCGTATTAAGTTAAAATCATGCTCATGAGCTCACTCATTGAACAAAATTAAGATAAATTCAGGAAGGGATCAGGATTTTAACTTAACAAATTAAGACTTGTTCTATCAAACTGACTTAATAGATTTGCGATTTAAGATTAGCAATTAAAGATTGCAGATCGACTAAAAACACCTTAACCATTTAACACTTTAGCCATGTAACCATTTAGCACTGTAGTACCGCAACCATGAAATCTACTCAATCGGTATTTGTCTCTTAAACGACTCTTCAAGTGAAATAATAGTTTCTGTTGCCGAAATACCATCGATAGACTGCAGTTTGTTATGCAGAATGGTTTTCAAATGTTCATTGTTATGGGCATATATCTTAATGAAAATTGCATATTGCCCGGTGGTGTAATGACACTCAACGATCTGCGGTATTGATTCGAGCATTCTCACAACCTTATCGAAAAGGCTGGCCTTCTTCAGAAAGATACCCATGAAAGCACACGTATGATAACCGATCTTACCGGGATTGATGATAAATTCGGATCCCTTGATCACACCGATGTTCATCAAACGCTGAATACGCTGATGAATTGCTGCACCGGAAACCTTACATTCCCTGGCAACCTCAAGAAAAGGAATACGTGCATTCTTTGTTATCAATGATAAGATCTTCTTATCTAAACTATCAATTTGTAAGTTATTGTCCATAACATCTCTTTTTGAAATCACAGGTTGTTATTTTTCAGCCCTGAATATTTACGATTTAGCACGAAATATAAGACAAACCTATTATAATTCCAATAAATAAAACATGATTAATTACAATTATGATTGACCAAAGGGATCAAACTGACATGTATCTCCACACACATACAGAGCTATGCCTAATACAAATTAATTCAATATATTTTAGTCAAAAGATCTAAATATGATCAATATCCACAAGTTTTTTCAGATCATTCCCTGTGGGAAACTGGAATACACTGAGCTCGAATTCCGGGATAACGGCAAGAATATGATCAAATATATCAGCCTGAATTGCCTCATATTTTGCCCACTCCTGGTCCTTGCTGAAAACATATATTTCGATAGGAATACCTTTTTCGTCAGGTTGAAGATGACGCACAAGAAATGTCATATCCTGATGTATTTTCGGGTGATGTCTCAGGTACTCTTCCAGATATTTACGGAACACACCAAGATTTGTCATCCTTCGGCCATTGACAAGTACTGAATCGTCGAAGTTGTTCTTTTTGTTATACTCTTCAAGTTCTTTCTCCTTTTTGTCGATATACTCTTTAAGGTATGCTATTTTTTTGAATTTTGCTATCATCTCCACGTTAAGGAACTTAACACTCTGCATATCGATATTTATATGCCTCTTGATGCGCCGCCCCCCCGATTCCTCCATTCCACGCCAATTGGAGAAAGAATTGGTTACCAAAGCATATGTAGGAATTGTGGAAATAGTTTTATCCCAGTTCTGAACCTTTACTGTGTTCAGTGTAATCTCAAGCACCGTTCCGTCAGCATTATGCGACGGCATCGATATCCAGTCGCCGATCCTCACCATATTATTGGCCGTAAGCTGAACGCCGGCAACAAGACCGAGAATGGTATCCTTAAATATCAAAAGGATAACAGCAGCAACAGCACCCATCCCGGCAATTATTGCAGTAAGATTTATTCCGAACAAAATGGATATTGACAATAGCACTGCAAATGAGTATATAATTATCTGCACCACCTGAATATACCCTTTAATGGGGCGCTCCTTTGCAAAGTCAAAAGTATTGTATATATCATCAACTGCACGAAGGAAAGAACTTATGCTTGCAACAACTACAAACACAATGTAGACGAAAACAACACTTGTAAGAAACGTGCTGAATTCAGGAAAATCATTGAAAACGATACCTATCATAAACAGCACGACCAAAGCAGGTGCTATGTGGGCAAGCTTATGAAATACTTTCCGCTTAACAAGGTAATCATCATAGGTGGATTTTGTCTTTTTAAAGAACCTGTCGAGAATATTTACAATGATACGTTTTGCAATAAAGTCGGCAAGCCAGCTTACCAGTACCATTACAGCCAGCAGTATTATGATCCTCACCACATTTGCCGAGAAATCATTCAGGCCCAAAGCAGTCAGATGTTCCAAAATCCATGCATTGATATCCTTAAAGTAAGTGCCCATCATGCTTACTTCTTTCACCAGTTCCTGTTTATCCTCCATAATTTTGTTTTTCGCTTTATTTTTTATTATTTATACAGCAAATATCAGAATTATGAGAATCATTACAATATTATTGATCATTTTTTTTGCATCACCGTCACTTTCCTTTTCGCAAACTGATTTTAACAGATATTTCGAAGATGCCTCGTTACGCCTCGATTTTGCCTTCACCGGGAACAAGGACAGGCAAGAAGCTTCAATGATAGAATTAAAGAAAGAACCATTCTGGGGCGGTACAAAAAAGAACCTGATCGACAAATTCGGCTACGGGACTTATCTGATCACAGTAACCGATTCGAAAACAAAAGACACTATTTACACTTCAGGATTCTGTTCTCTTTTCGAAGAGTGGCGAACAACGGCGGAAGCTAAAACCATGACAAAAACATTTTACCAAAGTGTAACATTTCCGTTCCCTAAAAATGATGTCGATGTGGAAATAAAGGCACGGGAATGGGACGGCAGTTTTACGCCCCTTTTAACAACTACCGTTTCACCGGATTCATACACCATAATCAGGGATAAACCTGCAAAAGCATCAGTGACCAAAGTTATAGATAACGGCAGCAGTGACAAAAATGTTGACATTGTTTTTATTGCCGAGGGGTACACAAAAGATGAACAGGAGAAGTTCATTGCCGACATAAAGCGATTAACTAACTACATGTTCTCCTTTGCGCCTTATGATAATTACAAGAACAAATTCAACATATGGGCAGTTAAAGCAATATCGGATGAGAGCGGATGCGATGACCCGCGAAAAGATATCTGGGTAAACACAGCTGTAAACAGTTCATTCAACACATTTAATTCTGACCGATACCTGACATCGGTTGATGTGAGAACGATCAGAGATTATGCTGCAAATGCTCCTTACGACCAGATATACGTTCTGGTGAATACCGGCAAATACGGCGGTGGCGGAATTTTCAACCACTTCAGCCTTACAAGTGTGGATAACGACTATTCAAAACAAGTATTCATTCATGAGTTCGGGCATGCCTTTGCAGGTCTGGCCGATGAATATTATTATGAAAATGACAGTACGTACGAGAACTTTTTCAACAAAAAGATAGAACCTTGGCAGCCTAACATAACCACCTTAGTTCACTTTGACAAAAAATGGGAATCGATGCTTGACGACGGGACGCCTGTCCCCACTCCTCCAACCGACACCCTTAACATTGGTGTTTATGAAGGCGCAGGATACTCGGCTAAAGGTATCTACCGCCCTGCACTTGATTGCAGGATGAAAACCAATACTGCAAAAGGATTCTGCCCTGCTTGCCGGAAAGCTATTGCGGATATGATAGAGTTCTTATCAGAATAATAACAGATTAAAAATTAAAACCCAATAACCATGAATTACATAGCAAAAGATGATCGTTACGACAACATGAAGTACAACCGCTGTGGAAAAAGCGGAATAATGCTGCCTGCTATATCTCTCGGGTTGTGGCACAACTTTGGATCAGTTGACGTTTACAACAACTCGCGCGACATTCTTCTGACTGCTTTTGACAGAGGCATAACTCATTTCGACCTTGCCAACAACTACGGCCCTGATCCGGGAACTGCGGAGGAGACTTTCGGAAAGGTGCTGAAGCAGCAATTAAAACCATACCGTGACGAGATGATCATATCCTCTAAGGCCGGATACTACATGTGGCCCGGACCCTACGGAGAGTGGGGCTCAAAAAAGAATCTTGTAGCCAGTCTGAACCAGTCGTTGAAACGTATGGGAGTTGAATACGTTGATATCTTTTACCACCACCGTCCCGATCCGGAAACTCCTTTGGAAGAAACCATGAGAACTTTGGATTTGATAGTTCGTCAGGGTAAAGCACTTTATGTTGGATTATCGAACTACAATGCCGAACAAACGAAAAAAGCTGTTTCTATTCTGAACGAACTTGGCACTCCCTGCCTGATCCATCAGCCGCGTTACAATATTTTCGACCGCTGGGTTGAGGACGGCTTACTGGATGTTCTGGAAGAAAAAGGAATTGGTTGTATCCCATTTTCTCCGCTTGCCCAGGGTTTGCTTACATCGCGTTACCTGAAGACCATCCCCGAAGATTCCCGCATGGCCAAACCTCACGGTTTCCTTAAACGTGATGCTTTCACCGAAGAGAAGAAAAAAGCAATTACAGGTTTGAATGAGATCGCACAAAAACGCGGACAGTCACTTGCTCAAATGTCTCTTGCCTGGCTATTGAAAGATAAACGGATAACGTCGGTGCTTATCGGTGCATCATCGGTAAAACAGCTTGAAGATAACTTGCATACACTAAACAACCTTGACTTCACTGATGATGAATTAAAGCTGATCGATGAGCTATCGGCTCCGGTGATCAAATAAAAAATTTCATACTTATCTGATGACTTCGAATCATCTGATGAGTAATACCTCTAATCAGATATGATAAACATCGTTAAAAACACTCCTAAAGCAATTCTCGGAGAAGGAGCAGTTTGGCACCCGACCGAAAAAGTTCTTTACTGGATTGACATTACCGGAATGAAACTACATCGTTACGATCCTGAAAAAAAAGAGAATGTTACCCTTAGTATGGGCAGCATGATCGGGACAGTTGTTCCCTCGACGGGAAAATATTCGGTTTTAGTTGCTTTGGAAACCGGAATTCATGGAGTTACTATTGAAGGTAACCTTGAACTTTTAGTGAATTATCCCGAAAACGAACCAACCGGCAACCGTTTTAACGACGGCAAGTGCGACCCTGCAGGCAGGTTATGGGTTGGCACCATGAGTAAGCAAGAAACAAAAGGAGCAGGAAATCTTTACTGCTTCGACGGTAAAGAACTCATCTTAAAACAACCTTTGGTAAGTATTTCAAACGGAATTGTCTGGACTAAGGATAAAAAGACCATGTACTACATCGACACTCCTGAGCAGGTAGTTTTTGCTTATGATTTCGATAATGAAACAGGAAACATCACTAACCGGCGAACAGCATTTAAGATACCTGATAATAACGGATTCCCCGACGGAATGACAATCGATAACGAAGGTAACCTGTGGATAGCCCACTGGAATGGTGCAGCAGTTATCTGCTACGATCCGTTAACAGGAAAAGAATTACACAAAATTGAAGTACCCGCACTCAATGTCACCTCTTGTACTTTTGGCGGAAAGGACCTCAACACACTTTACATCACCTCGGCAAAACAGGGAATGACAGAAGAACAACTGCAACAGTACCCGTTAAGCGGGTCGCTTTTTGCTGTCAATTGTGAACCCGGAGGGGTTCCGCCCGGAGTTTTCAGAATGTTATAAAGCATAAAGAAAGGGTGAAGTCATTGACAGACAACACCCTTTTTTTATTAAACCTCAATTCTATTTCACAAAGAATTTAATTGTTCCCACAACCTTACCGTTAGCAGTCAGTTTGCAGAAATACAAACCTGACGAAAGACTACCCACATTCAGAGTTTCGGTATAGATACCTTCACCCTGAGAACCTTTATAGATAGTCTTCTCTTTTCTACCATCAATATTGAAAATATCAATGACCACCTCTGCATCTTCCTCCAGCTTGTAAACGGCATTTGCAACAGGTCCGGTCACAGGATTCGGGAACAGTGCGAACTGCCTGCCATCACCCACAAGTTTCTCGGCAGCTTTATCCTCAAAACTATCAGGACTTGTTTCAACCAGTGATTCATCATCGATCACCTGAACATAAACACCATACACCACAAATCCGTTCTCTTTACCGTCGTCGGCAGCAAACACAAGGAATCCTGTTCCTACCTGCAGCGGATGAAGATCAATGTAATAAAGCCCGAGTGCCATATCCACAATATCAGGGGTGTAATTACCTGCATACATCTGCAGCTGATCACCATCCGGATCAGAGAACATATCATTAGGATCAATGGTCAACATACCACCGTCAGGTCCGGCCATATTAAGAGTGATAATCTCATAATCTGTATTAAACTCGGGAGGTCTGTTTTTATCTACAACTTCAATTACAACATTATCTTTTACAATATTTCCCGCTTCATCGGATAATGTAATGGCATAATCATATACCCCTGCGTCATGATATCCGGGAGTATAGATCAATTGTGCGCTATTAGGCCCTGTCAATTTAACTTCAGGCCTGAAATCAAATTCTGTTGTATCCAGGGTAAAAGTCATTGCTTCACCTTCAGGATCCTCAAAGATATAATTCACTGCAAGTGTTTCCGTTTCGACCACCTTGACTGTATCATCATACATATTAGGTCTGAACTTGATCTCCGGCGCTCCGTTTACATTCAGTTCAATCTTTATCTCATCAGATGAATGATTCACATCATCGGTAAATGCTTTTATCATTCCCGTATGCTCGCCTCCGCCGGCAAGCTTAGGATAGATAGATGCATTAACCTGAACCGATTCTCCGCCTTTGATCACCCCTTTCAGGTTATCAAGCTCTATCCAGAGGTTATCACCGGCGGCAGTCAGCCCGCGTATCTTATAGCTACGCATCAAATTGGTATATTGTGCCCAGTTCCATGGTCGGTCGTCACTCCAGGACCTGTAGTTGGCAGCCCAGGACTTTGCTGCAATGTCCTGGGAAGTTGCAATATCATACCCGATATACCTACTTGCATAGGGAGGTATTACTACTAAATAGTATTTCTCTCCTTCTTCAAGTACAACAGGGAATTCAAGCGGGAAGTAAACCCATTCCTCCTGAACATACTGATATGTTATAAACTCCTGTTTATAAACAAGCTTACCTGCCATCGGCTCATCTCCGCCTTTCCATATCTGAATACTGATATATTTTTTAAGCTCTTTGAATATACCATTAACTTTCAGATGTGTGAGATAGAAACCTCCTTCAGGAGCAATAAATTCATTAGCAAATGCAAGGGAAACTTCGATCTGAGGTGTTTCATAACCATCAGCTTTCTCTTTAGTTTCCACATTTAATGAATCTACGGTAAGAGGTTGTTCATATTGATAATAACCTATCTCATCTACAATACTATCCTGCACCTCACCCTCTTCAATAACCGGTATAACAGCGGGAACAACCTTATAATTCATCTCTGTCTCTCCCCGGTTCTCCAGTGTAAAGGAATAGACCGGAAGATCAGTATTATTAAGTGAATAAGACTGGTCTGTTGCATCCCATACAAAAACAGGAGACTCTACGATCTTTGCGGTTACTTTTGCCGTATCATTTGCAAAATTACCTGCAAATATTATCTCACCGTTAATATCAGCAAACTCATTAACGCTTACCTCAACCTCAAGCTTCAGTTCCTCCCATGGTTCTATGCTTATCGGATCGAACAGTGTACCGTTTGATGTTCTGTCAATCTTATTGCCATTTTCATCATAAAGGTCAAACTTATACAACCCGGTGCTCTTTATGGTTTTTACGACAGCAATATCATGACCGACATTTGAAATGACAAATTTCTTACGAATATTCAATCCATCATAATAGATTTCCTGTTCCCAATTCAATGTATCAGGAACAACGAGATCCGGTGTCCCGATCACATTCAACGTAACAGGAATTGCCATTCCCGGCTTAGCGAGACTGTTGGTCCATAAATATACAGTATCCTGATATGTACCCGGACGGTATATCTCTTCAGCCGAAAGGACAAGATCAAGTTTTTTTGTCTTCGCATCTTCTACCTTGTCACGCAACGGCGGTGCAATAGCAACAGTAAGTGTATCATCAAGCTGTCCCCAGCTTAATATCCATGTCCGGTAATGCTCAAATGTTTCACTTTCATCCGGGCTCTCAAGTCCATAATTCAATCCGTGTGTATAATCATTAATGGACAGGTAATGGAAGTATATAGACCCGTCGTTCACGATCTCAAGCTGGAAGTAAATATTTCCACCTGAGCTGTTAACATCAAATCCCCTGTATCCGTCCCACAGGAAGTAAACCCGGTCATCTTCTTCCTGTATCCAGACACGGCTGTCTTCTTCACCGGGAACAAGGTTAGCAATAAACGGAGCAATGATACCCCTGACTCCGTCATCCGGTTTGAAATATCCGACAAAAATGTCTTTCTCCGGTTCTATTACCGAAACATATCCATTACGGGAAACCCACACTGTATCAAATATCTCGCCATAGAACGGGAATTTGAACGGAAGTTTGTATGCCACAGGCTCATCTGCTTTGATATCATAAGGTACACCATCCTTTTTCAGATTCTTCCATTTATAAAATACTTTTGTGGAATCACTGAACTTCCAGGAGTAACCGTAAAGCGGAATAGTATCAGGTTTTGCCCCCTCGGCAAGAAGGATATCATCCGCTTTCACTTTGGCAAAAGCACTGTTTTTGAACATATAGTTAAGATCGACACCGCGATTTGAGTTCACAATGCTGAATGGTATGCGCCCCTCTTCTCCTCCTGTTACATCCCGTTCTATATTATCTTCAATAATAACGGTATAATCAGGATCAGGAATTCCACTGCCCAACAGTTTTACTGTTTCTGTATGACCGTCACTAAAGCTCACAGTTGCAGTACTATTAATAATCCCTGCACTTTTAGGATTAAAAATGACAGGAATCTTTTGATCTGACAAATGGTTTGCTTTAAATGGCAGGTCAACAGTTGTAGAGATATCTCCATTGTCGAAAGTAACAGATACTATATCGACAGACGCTGTTCCTTTATTTTCAACAGATATAAACCTTAACTTATCATGCCCCATATGCGAGTCCCCAAAATCAACAGTATCTGACACTGAGATATCCGGAGCCCCGGTAACATGTACAGTTACGGGAAGAACCGTTGCCGGTGTTCCTGCATTGCTTTTGGTCTCTATATTGGCAACATAATCTCCGGCTCCTATATGGTACATTGAGGGCTCTACCAAAACATCCAGCACTTTGTTGGTTCCTTTTGCAACAGTACCTGTACGTTCACCGTCAACGGAAACAAAAGACAGGTCCTTATCCGGTTCAAAACGTATTATCATACCGTTATGTACTGTCTTTGTTGTGTCTCCCCAATCACGATAATACTTATAAGAACCAAACTTTGTTCCCTGTAAACCTATAGCATAATCAAGATCAGGAATAGTTTCCAATGCATCAAGATCAATGTAATGGAACTCAATTGCACCTGTACGATAAGTAATTATCTGATATTTAATATTATCATAATATTCAACTCCTGAACTTAAAGCTTTTGCAAGCCCCAGTGTAACAGAATATACCTGCTTGTCGCCAAAATCATAATAATCGACATGCTTGGTCTGCATACTTAGATTCAGATATAACGGAAATATAAAGCCGGAAGCTCTGTTTCTTTCCGAAGCATTTTCTTCGGTATCAAGCGGCCCAAGGTCATAAATGAACAACATTCCGGATGTTATATAATATATTTCATTTACATAAACATCATATAACGGGAAACCTGTTTTCAACTTATTTATTTCCAACCAATATGGTAATCTGTCATATGACTTTGAAGCAAACTGGGATATATCAATAACCTTACTATCAACCGGATTTACGGGATCGTCTGATGTGCGTATAGTATAATCAAGCTGATAAGGAATGAAGCCGTTATGCTGTCTGGCGACATTATAATTATCCAGATCATAATTCAGCACACTTGATCCGTCACCCGAATTTTCGATAGTAAGCTTAATTGCAGCCGTTTGACCTGCATCTAAAGTTACTTCATTATTATCGACAGAAACTATTATCTCAGGTGCAATAACCGAGCTCATTTCAGCTAACATCAGTATATCCCCGATATTTGTTTTCAGGGTAAACTGCGGATGTATAAGTCCGACACTGTCGGATGAGTACACAAATGGGATATCAATGTGTTCATTCACTTTTATTCCCAGCGTATCGGTAAAGTCACTAACACTTTCTCCGGAAGCATTATCGATCACATCGTAAATGAACAATGAGTCTTTACCAACATTTTTCACATCAAAAGACAGATTATTATCAAGATGCGTCTGTATATCAAACTTGTACATATCCTCTTTTTCAATCTCGGCTACCTGGCCTGTAACAGTAACCTTTACTTTGATGCTTACTCCCGGTTTATCCGGATCTGATGTATTAATACCAACAGTTGCAATGTGATGTCCGTTTGACAAAGAACGGGCATTTACAAGAAGATCAACCTTCTGACTTTCGCCACCGGCTATTTCTCCGCTGAGAGGATCAAGATAAGCATAAGAACCGTCTTCGCCTGTACTTCCGGCAATAACAAATGGTCTTCCCGGTCCACCTATAAGTCCGCACTGGCACTCAAATGTTACCCCATTATCTGTTGATGCATAAAACATATTCGGCAACCATGTTCCCCTATGCGCAAGTAACGGGTAATACTCAGTTTTATCAAAATACAAGACTACCCAGAAAGTTTCATCTTCCTCGAAATGCTGTTTTTCGTACAAAGGTATTTTCGGATAGTTCAGAATGCGTGTTGTGTCAACATAATATTTTTGAACATAAACTGTTTGTGCTTCCTGCACTTTATCACTTCCTTTCTTTATCTCAATATATATTGGTTTATCCTTATGCTCATTGTATAAGCCCAGCATAACATGAGTCAGGTTGAATCCGCCTTTTCCGGGAATAAATTTTGTGGCATGTATCAGGCCCGCCTGATAGTTATTGCTTCCAAGCATCGCATCAGGTTGCGCATACACATAAGATATGGCATCAACGAATAGTGTGCGGTCATTTCTCAAAACATAATCAGGTACTTCCTGAGCTGTTTGCTCTGCAGATAATGCCTTTAACGGGCTTTTCTCCTCAATACTTTTTAATTGAGAAGCAGCCTGATACTCCGCAACTGAAGCAGCACGCATTTCTTCCCAGTCTTCCTCTGGTATCCACCATGATTTTTCATTAACGGTAAAAGTATTCCAATACACTATTCCTTCACCCGAGTTACCAAAGGTCATTTCAACCTTTCTTTCCGGGTTCTCATTTACATCGATAAGGAATTCAACTTCCCTGTGTGTTTCGGTAAAATGAGGAGGTTTAGTCGTTTTAACATGTAAAACATTTGATATATCGGAAATATTGTTGAACCGGTCGCCTGATTTTAATGCAAACCAGTAATCGGTTTCCCTGATCAATCCGGCAATAGTTAAAACTATTTCAGTTCCTGCTTCATAGTTATTTTGAATATAGTAGAGGCTCTTTGAATCAAAGTTACTTTTGGTTATTTCACTTCTCGAAATGGCCAGAATAAAGTACGCCGGCTGAAAGTCATCTTCGTCTTTAGGCACTGTCCACTTCAATCTTACCTCGTTGTGATAAACTTCATCCGCTCTGAGGTCTGTGATAGGGTCCGGTGCTATATATTCGTTCTCAACCAGGGACAATGCAGCATTCAGGTTTCCTTTTCCATATTTACCCTGACTTTCGAAAATAAAAGGTGTGGTAGAGTTAATTATTATATTCCTTAAGTCATCAGGCCTGAAATTATCACCTCCGAATCTTGTAATTACCAATGCTGCTACACCCGACGCATGGGGTGTTGCCATTGATGTTCCCTGCATATAACCATACTCATTTTCAGGGAGAGTACTTAATACTCCTCCTGTAAGACCATAGTATGCCTGGTCTCCTCCCGGAGCGGATATGTCCACCCAGTCACCGTATGTTGAATACGGGGCAGGATAACCAGAAGCACCGGTAGCTGCCACACCAACAACCTCATCAAATGCACCGGGATAGTGTTTTTCCTCCCTACCTGTATTTCCTGCTGCAAAGAAAACAATACCACCTTTCATCGGACTGCCTTCATACTGCCCGGCTTCGTTAATAAAATACTTAATGGCATCATAAACCTCAGGTTCATAAAAACCTGGCTGGTTATAACCCCATGAGTTCTGCGATATCACAGCCCCCATATCGGCACCGTAAACAATTGCAGCAGCATAATTACCTGTACCCCCGCGATCGTCATATACCTGGCAAGACATCAATCTTGCCCCGTTACCGGAACCGTCGCCTCCGGCAACACCGCAGACACCTACACCATTGTTATTAACGGCCGAAACTGTTCCTGCCACGTGTGTTCCATGAGCAAAAGGCGTGAGTTTGCCGTCGAAAACAAAATTGTAACCATATATATCATCCACATAACCGTTTCCGTCGTCATCAACCCCCTCTTCTCCGTTCAACTCTGCCTCGTTCACCCAAAGATTATCCTTCAGGTCTTCATGCTCTACATCAATACCTCCGTCAACAATAGCTACAATAACATCTTTACTTCCTGTGGTTTTTGTCCAGGCATTGTACATGTCGATGTCAACCCCTTTGGTACCAATTGATCCGTCATTTTCGTAATGCCACTGTTT
>JAOZOF010000343.1 GCA_029933425.1 Marinilabiliaceae bacterium | reverse complement strand
GGCTTTTATTATCAATTGGACAAAAAAAACGAATAAAAACCGTATGGTTAGTTTTCTTGTGCTCAGTTTGTTTTGCATGGTCTAATTTACATTAAATTTCAGAATATTTTTCTGTGTCAAAAGTTATGGTCTGTTCAAAAATGCTTTTGACGAAAGCAAAATGTCTGTTTTTTTGCTTTGCGCATCAGCATAATTGATTTCCATCAATAACACTCTTTCATCAAAATTGTATCCTGTAACTGATGTACGGATAAATGATAGTTAGCCCGTAAGGTTCTATTTGTCCTGTTTTGTAATTGTAGGCGTGGCCGAACGATTCTTCCTGCATAAGCAGGTTCTTTGCCTGTAAAATTATGGAGTGAGAAACTTTCGGTCTGTTCACGGTGTAGCTGAACGAAACATCCACAAAATAGCCGGCAGGCAGCTGAACTGTGAAAGGCTTAGTTTCATCGTATATCACATATTTGTATTCCTCCGATTTTTTGTAGTCAACCAGATATTGCCTTTTCCCTCCAAGTATTGTCAGTTTTCCGTTAACTCCGAATATGTTGTCGTTTTTGAATTTCCACTCTTTACCACCGAGAGCATTAAACACAAATCTCTGATCGTATCGTGTATTCCATTCATCATCGTTGCCATCAACATATTTTGAACTGTAAACCGAAGAGGTTATCATGTAGTAAAAACCATGGTTCAGAAACTGTTCCAAAGTGAGATCAATGCCGTAGTTTCGCCCTGTTCCCTCATTGGTCATGGCGTTAGTGAAGAAAGTTTCACTGGTGTAGTTCAGCATCGAGAATGTACTGTTGGGGATGACGGGTACATCGTAAAGTTTTTGAAAATAAACCTCAGTATTCAGGTGAGTCTTTTCTCCCAGCTTTACATCGTAGCCCAGAACAAAGTGGTGAGCTTTTGTAATTGCCAGCAATTTGTTCAGTCTTTCGTAACCGTCGTCAACGGGCACTTCGGTCATGTACATCCGCAACGGCTCCATACGGCTGTGCTTACCGTAAGCGAAGTTCAGCGAATGCTTTGGCCTGAAACGCCAATTGATCCCGATACGGGGTTCCGTTACAAATTCATTGTTCAGCCCAATGAAACTTAAATGTATTCCGGCATTGATGTTGATATTGTCGGTCAGGTTAATTTTTGATTCCGAATAAATACTTGCACTAAAAGTACCGCCTTTGCTGTTTACAAAAAAATCAGGAGCCGGGTTTACCGGAACATTGGTGTTGTTTGCCACATTGAAGTTGTATGATATCCTGTTCAGTATAACCCCTGTCCGGTTTGTGTGCCGGCGGCCAAACTTTTTGTTGACATACGATGACAGCGACAGACGGGAATTAATTTCATTTTGATTTGTTACCGGTATTTCGGTAAGGTCGGTGAGGTAGTAGTTGTTGTCGTTAACATATTTTGTAGCCGAGAATGTAAGCCCGGTAAACATGTAAGTTGTTTCGTTAAAGATATACCTGTTGTTAATACCCGATGCAGTGAGGTTATATTTAATACTGTACTGGTAGCTGTCCATGTTTGTTTCCCAATCCAGGGTATCCTTGCTCATGTCACTTTTTATGCTTCCCATGCCATTGATGCTCCAAAGGGAGAATATTCCGGTATTTTTGGAGGGGATGTAGAATTTCATTGAAAGGTCGGAATAGACCGGCAGGCCGGTTATGTTTGGCATCAGCCCCTGTAACAGGCCTATGGTTGAGTAGCGGTAGTTAACGAGGTATGATGCCCGGCTCCCTTTTTTGAACGGGCCTTCAAGGGCGAAGTCAACTCCCTGGCTTCCCGCCTGAAACGTATATTCGCGCTTGTCGGAGTTCCCGTTTCGCAGTTTGACATCAAAAACGCCGGAGATGGCATTCCCGTATTCGGCAGGGAAAGCACTTGTGAAAAAATCCGAATTACTCAGCATGTTACTGCTGAACATGGTATTTACACCTCCGCCGGAGAACATGCCGGCCAGGTGGTTCGGGGCAGGTATTTCAACACCTTCGAGCTGCCACAGAATACCTTTTGCCGCATTTCCCCGTATCACTATCTCGTTGTTATCAATGCTGCCCGGGGTAACACCGGCATAGGAACTTACCAGCCTCGACGGATCATCCATGCCCCCTGCAAACCTGCGTGCCTCTTCTACCGAGAATGTTCGTGCGGAGAGCGTTGCCATCTGGTTCATAGCTTCCTCTTTCGGTACTTCGGCTTTTACAACCACCTCGGAGAGTTTCGAAAAAGCCTCTTTGAGCGCTATTTCAAGAAACAGCTCTTTGCCTGTGCTAAGCATTATCCCGGAAACAACCTGAGGTTCGTACCCGATAAAACTGACCTGAATGGTAATACGTCCTATTGGTACTCCCGTAAGTTTAAAATAACCGTCGGTGTCAGTAACCGCACCTATTACCGGGTCTGATCCGGTTACAATAACAGTGGCTCCCGGAAGTCCGATCTCGCTGTCGGCATCAATGACCTTACCTTTTATTGTCTGGGTTAATTCCTGTGAAGAGGCTCCTATGACTAACAGCAACACAATAACTATTGAAAATATCTTTTTCACCCTCCTCCTGTTGATTAAGAATTTAATGCAAAAGAGGGCATATTGAATGCAGTTTGAAATCAGTTTCTGCTGAATTGTCGAATTAATTGTTGAATTGTAGATTTCGGAGGTTGAATTGTAAACAGAAGGGAAAAGAGTGCAACTCCTGTTGACAAAATAGTTGTTGAAAGACTGAGAGGCGGTGATGGTACGCAAATGAATGCTGATTAAAAGGATTGGCACATATGATCAGTGGCAATCTGCACTGATCAGTGGTCTTCAGTGTGCTAAAAATTAATTCCTGAATAGTGTTAATCAAATGCATGTCTTTCGATTATGTTATGCCCTTAAACATGTTTACTATTTAATTGTTGTCATTGTAATGAAGGAGGCAACCTGTTATATTTGCCATAGAAACTAAAAATTAAAGCAATGGATTTTGATCTGATAATCATAGGAAGCGGCCCGGGTGGATATGTGGCCGCCATACGGGCATCACAGCTTGGTATGAAAGTAGGAGTTGTGGAGAAAGCCGAGCTTGGCGGTATCTGCCTTAACTGGGGCTGTATCCCAACCAAATCGCTGCTGAAAAGTGCATCGGTGTTCAATTACATCAAACATGCAGGCGATTACGGAGTCACCGTAACAGGTGATGTTAAAGCCGACTTTGATGCGATGGTGAAACGCAGCCGTGAGGTAGCTGCAGGAATGAGCAAAGGAGTTCAGTATCTGTTTAAAAAGAATAAAGTAGAACTGATACAGGGTACAGGCAAGCTGACAAAAAACAAAACTGTTGAGGTTACTTCAGCCGATGGTACAAAAGCCGAATTGACGGCAAATAATATCATCCTTGCCACAGGGGCCCGAAGCAAGCAACTGCCAAACCTTCCCCAGGATGGTGAAAAAGTTATCGGCTACCGCAAAGCAATGACACTTGAAAAGCAGCCGGAATCGATGATCGTTGTCGGTTCAGGAGCTATTGGAAGTGAATTTGCATGGTTTTACAACGC
>JAOZOF010000342.1 GCA_029933425.1 Marinilabiliaceae bacterium | reverse complement strand
TCACCAAGATGCCATTTCCCGATCAAAGCTGTTTCATAGCCTGCTTTTTTAAGGTGATCGGCAATCGTATATTCTCCCGGAGTTAAACCGTGAAACTCCGGACGGTCAGCCATTGTGCTGTTCCATTCGGTCAGGTTATGCTCAAATCCGAAACGCTGCGGTTGCCTTCCTGTGATCAATCCGGCCCTTGACGGTGCACAAACACTGGCTGTAACATAAGCATTAACACAATAAATGCCTTTTTTCGCCAACTTATCAAGATTCGGGGTTCTAAGCTTCTTACTGCCAAGATACCCCATATCTCCCTGCCCCATATCATCGGCAAGGATTATAAGAATGTTGGGTTTCTTTGTTTTACGCGGAGATGTATTTGCAAAAGATATGACTGCGGAAGTCAGTACTAAGGTTGTGATCATAATAAAAGATCTCATAAAAAATATATTTCTAAACTTTATATCAGGATTGTTGTTGAACTATAAAGATACGAATTAGTCAAACACATACTTCAGTGAGATAATAATTTTTACTGCCAGAGTTGAGGTATTATTACTTCACTTTTAATAATTTTATTACCTTTAGTATAAATAAATACACACGATCAAATGAGACGACTATTATTACCGGCAATTATTTTTATACTTTCATTTCAGGCTGCTTTATCTCAGAAAAAAGAAGTGGAAAAACTTCAGTGGCCTAAAGAGATAGTAAAGAACGGAACAGTTGTGATACTGTATCAGCCGCAACTGGAATCCTTTGAAGGGAACATTCTTCAGGGACGATTGGCATTAAGCGTTACTCCAAAGGACGGCGAGAATATTTTCGGGGCCTTATGGTTCAAAGCACGACTTGCAACCGATCTTGACAAACGAACAGCTCTGCTTGAAAAGATAGACATTACCAAGATCCATTTCCCGAATTATACCGATACCGCGAAGATCGAAAAGTTCACAGGCTTACTTGAACAGGAGATAGAATCCTGGAATCTTCTTATGTCGTTAGACAGAATACTTGCAGGTCTGGAAGAAGCTGAGGATATTAAAAAAATATCGGTGAAGTTGAATAACAAACCTCCCGATATTTATTTCAGAACGAATACTTCGGTTCTTATCACTATCGACGGCGATCCTATCATTAAAGAGGTGAAAGGCGAAAAGTTCGATTATGTCGTTAACACCCCGTTCTTCATCGTTAAAAAGAAGAAAAAATATTTCATAAAAGGAGGTAAGTTCTGGTACGTCTCGGAAAATGTCACCAAAGGTTATGAAGAGACAACCAAGGTACCCAATGATATTGAGGATTTCGCAGAAAAGAATCTTCCCGAATCCAAGCTTGATTCTGCATCTGCTAATATGGATAAAGCACCGGAACTTATCGTAGTCACAAAGCCTTCGGAACTTGTTGCAACCGACGGCGAACCGGAATATGCCCCCATTGAGGGAACCAAGCTTTTGTATGTAACGAATACTTCCGACGACATTGTGATGGAGATAGGCGGACAGTATAATTATGTTTTGCTTGCTGGAAGATGGTACCGCTCGAAAACATTAAAAGACGGGGACTGGCAGTTTGTAGAGCCTGAACAAATACCGGAAGATTTTGCCAATATACCCGATGATTCCGATATGGCTGAAGTAAGAGTAAGCGTTCCCGGTACTCCCGAAGCCGATGATGCTTTGCTGGAACAAACCATTCCGCAAACAGCTACAGTTGACCGGAAAACAGCTAAGGTGGAAGTTAAATGGGACGGAAAGCCGAAGTTTGAGAAAATTAAGAATACAGATGTTCAGGTGGCAAAGAACAGTGACAAGACAGTTCTATTGATCAAAAACAAATATTATTGTGTTGATGATGCGATATGGTTCGTATCCGACACTCCTCAGGGACCATGGATCGTAAGTGATGTCAGACCCGAAGAGGTCGATAATATTCCGCCTGAGTCGGAAGCATACAACGTAAAATATGTCTATATCTACGATTCAACACCTGATGTGGTTTATGTAGGATATCTGCCCGGGTATAACTGGTCGTTCGCTTACCACGGTTGTGTGGTTTACGGAACAGGTTATTGGTACCGTCCCTGGTACGGTCATTATTACTATCCGAGACCGGTAACATGGGGATTTGGTGTTCATTGGAATCCGTATACCGGATGGGGATTCTCGTTCGGAATAAGTTATGGCTGGGTAGGATGGGGATTTCATCCATACCGGGGATGGTGGGGACCGAGAGGTTTCTATCCCGGTTATCGTCACGGTTTTTATCACGGATACCGTAGAGGTTACTATCACGGATATCGAAGAGGTATGGCTAATGCCCGTTACAGGCAGGCAAGATATAATAATATTTACCGGCAAAGGAGGGATGGTATCAGACATACAGGTATCCCTAACAATCTGAGAGAACGGGATATCAACAGGAAAACACGACCTGCTACAAGGCCCAATAATGTTTACACCGACAAGAAAGGTAACATTTACCAAAGGGATAAGAGTGGGAAATGGCAACCTATACGAAACCCGAGACCTTCAACAGGGCAACCGGCAACACGGCCGACTACCAGGCCATCGACAGGCAAACCTTCACAAAGGCCGACTACACGACCGGTTCAGAAGCCAACGACCCGGCCTGTAACCAAGCCTTCAACAGGCCCGACAACACAGCCCGTTAAGAAACCTTCAACAAGGCCAACTACGCGTCCGGCAACAAAACCAACCACCCGGCCTGCGACAAGACCGAGCGTGTCGCCACAACAAAAGCAACAGCTTAACAGGTCTTACCAAAGCAGGTCAAGAGGTAATTACAATTACAACAGGTCACGTTCATACAGCAGACCTGCAACAAGAAGTTACAGCCGTCCGAGCGGAGGGGGCAGAAGAAGATAAGGAACACAGATTACAACAAAGGATGGCGCCAGGCCTCAAGAGAATCAATAAGATACATGTAGGAACACACAGCCTGCCCCGATTATTTCGGGAGCCGTGTGTTCCTACATTTTTGAAATGCAATGCTATGTGTTGCTAAGTGTTCAGGTTTCCCTGTTTAAGAACTCATTAATAGCTCTCTCTGTTTCTTGGACAGCTTTTTCAAGATCGTCGTTCACAATTATCACATCAAACTTATCGGCATAAGTAAGTTCCTGCGATGCTTTTGCTACCCGTTCTTTTATTTTTTCCGGTGAGTCAGTACCTCGTGAAACAAGTCTTTTTTGCAGTTCTTCTATTGACGGCGGCTGTATGAAAATTGCAAGAGCCTTATCACCGTACATCTTTTTTATATTTGAGCCGCCAACCACATCAACGTCAAAAACCACATTCTTTCCTTGCGATGTGATGCGCTCCACTTCACTCTTTAATGTTCCGTAATAGGTGTCCTTGTAAACTTCTTCCCACTCCAGCAGTTCATCATTTTCGATCTTCTTCCTGAACTCATCCGGAGTAAGAAAATAGTATTCTTTTCCATTTTGTTCGGTGCCTCTCGGAGCACGGCTCGTTGCAGAAATGGAAAATTCAAGATCGTTCCTCTTTTTCAACAAGGCATTTACTATTGTCGATTTCCCCGATCCCGACGGGGCTGAGAATATTATGAGTTTACCT
>JAOZOF010000341.1 GCA_029933425.1 Marinilabiliaceae bacterium | reverse complement strand
ACATCTTCCATTGTGTGAACGGCAGTAGGAATAAGTCGTAGCATTATTTGTCCTTTAGGGATAACAGGATAAGCAACTATTGAACAGAAAAGATTGAAATTCTCTCTCAGGTCCATAGTTATCTGGGTAGCTTCGTTAACCGATCCTTCAAAGAATACAGGTGTTACAGGAGATTCTGTTTTACCGATGTTGAAGCCATGTTCACGCAATCCGCTTTGAAGTGCAGTTACTACTTTCCAAAGATTTTCTT
This sequence comes from Marinilabiliaceae bacterium, assembly GCA_029933425.1. Lineage (GTDB taxonomy): Bacteria > Bacteroidota > Bacteroidia > Bacteroidales > Marinilabiliaceae > JAADEM01. The sequence continues at coordinate 3,348 of JAOZOF010000341.1, read as the reverse complement.
TAAGTTCCGGTTTTGATTTTAACAGTTCCAGACGTTTCAATGCTCCTATGACCATAGGCATAGGTAGCGATTTAGCAAAGATCTGCGAGCGAAGGTTGTAACGAAGATAGTTTATCACATCCTCTCTGCCTGCTACAAAACCACCAATGCCCGCCATCGATTTGGCAAATGTTCCGAAGTGGAGGTCTATTTCGTCGGTTACTCCGTAATGTTCAGGAACACCGGCCCCCGTTTTTCCCATTGTTCCGAAACCGTGAGCATCGTCAACCAATATGCGGAAATTAAATTTTTTCTTAAGTTTAACTATCTTGTCTAATGCGCCAAGGTCACCTGCCATACCGAACACTCCTTCAGTAATAAAAAGAATGCCGCCACCGGTTTTTTCAATGTGCTTTTGAGCAAAGGTCAGCATCTTTTCAGCTTTTTCTATGTCGTTGTGTGCGAAAACCCAACTTTTACCACCTTTTGCTTTATGCAGGAACACACCGTCCATGATACAGGCATGTGATTCGGAGTCGTAAACAATGGCATCATTACGATTAGCGACGGCATCAATAATTGATACCATTCCCTGATAACCATAATTTACAAGATAAGCATCCTCTTTCCCTACAAAATCAGCCAATGCAGCTTCAAGTTCTTCGTGCTTGCTTGTGTGTCCTGACATCATTCTTGCTCCCATAGGATATGCAAGTCCCCATTCGGCAGCAGCTTCAGCATCTACTTTTCTTACTTCAGGATTGTTTGCCAAACCAAGGTAGTTGTTCAAACTCCATGTTAATACTGTTTTTCCCCTGAATTTCATTCTTGGAGAAATTTCTCCTTCGAGTTTGGGAAACATAAAATAGCCATGAGCCTGTTTGTTATATTTGCCCAATGGCCCCATGTTTTGCGTTAATCTATCGAATATATCCACTATAGTATAACTTTAAAATTTGCAGGGACAAAAGTAATGTTTTTAAGTTTCATTTTAACAGTTTACCCGGAAAAATTATTTTTTTGTGATTTTAAATGTGTTTTAAACATTTGATAACAAAAAAGCAGGCCAATGAATTTCATCGACCTGCTTAAATGAAAAGTAAAAGTTAAATTCTTTATTTGCCGTCCCAGCCTGCAAGTCGGGCAAGTATCCACCACATTGCATAGGCTTTACGATTGGCTGTGATGTGCTGTGTGTTATGTGCACCGTATGTTACCGAACCGCCGGGCGCACTTTTGTTCTCGTAATAGCCGTCACCCACAGAATGTGCATCCTGAAAATCCTGGTAGAAGTTACCTCCGTATGAATCGGAATTCCCGTTATCACCTGTGTCTTCAAAGTAATTACCATCCATGTCATTGGTATCAATGGAATAGTAATCGAGGCAGAAATATTTATGGGCGTTACAATAATCGATTATCAGTTGTGCCTGGTCGTGAGGATTCTTTTCTCCGGTATTGCTGTTCTTATTGGCATGTCCTGTCATGAAAATAAAGTGAACTGCATTTTCACGTTGTCCTTCTCCCGTACCGATCTTTGAACCGCCCGTGCCGTACTCTTCTATCAGTGTCTGCATTCCCGGAAGGTAGTTTACGTCAACATCATGGCCTGCAATATTGCACCATGACCACATGACCACATTGATCGCTGCATTAGCAGGATCGTCAAGAAAATTGCGTGTTGCCTGTATGAAAGCCGTTTCATTACGGCTCAGGTCTGACGCATCTTCACCGTCGGCTGCATATTTTGCAAGGGCATAATCATGGAAATCGAGTTTGTTGTCGGTGGATTTGTTGTTGGTGATACCGAACTTCACATCATCTCCATCTTTGTAATCCTGCAAACCGAACAAACCGTAACTGACATGTGTTCCGTGTGATGTGTGCTGGTATGCAATATGAAGGGTTTGCCGGGCTTCATCGATATATTTGTCAGGTATTGAACGAAGGACCGATTCGGTTGCCACTGTGTTGCCCGCAATAAACTCAGTTCCCACAGGATCATTGATTTGTGGGGTATCATCTTTTTCACATCCGGCCGATAAAAGTATCAGCGCGATCAGAAGAATGAAAAGCAATGTTTTGTTGTCCATGATCTGTTTATTAATGTTATGTTTCTTTTAACGAAAAATATCCGTTAAGGTTATATTTTCAGCTGTTTATCTTTGAAAAATACTCGTTCGTCAAAAAAAAGCATTGTGTATGTTCAAAAGGTACAAGGAAGGATTTTTAAAGTATTGTTATATTTGAACTTTGTCTGTATTGATGTTATGAGAAAAGTATTCCTGTTCAATCCTACTAATGAGATAGCTGTGGCGAACGATACGTCAAGCTATACTCCACCTGAGTTTTTGCGTAAGTTTGAGCGGGATGTAGCGCCATTGATGGGTTTTGTTGGAAGTGATTCTGATCTAATTATTTCCAATAACTGTAATTCGCAATTCCTTGAGTTTTGGGAAAGAGCCGGAGTAAGATTGCCAAAATTCACCTCATTGAAGGACATACCTGAACAGATAGGAGATGAGAAACTTTTTTTTATGCCGTGGGGGTGGAGTAAGACAGTTCACCGTTTGTTAGGGCCACTGAAACAGTTAAGTGATCCTTCGTTTGTTTCTTCTCCGGTGTACGAATGGAAAAAAGATAACAGGGATGTTTTCAGCAGGGAAACTTCGGTTAAATTCCTGAATGAAATAAAAGAAAGAACACCGGACCACGATTTTATTTCAATACCGTATTACCCTGTGATAGTTGAAAGTATGGAAGAATTGCTTTCGTGGGAGAAGAGGAATGAACTACCCTATGTGTTCAAAACACCATGGAGTTCATCAGGCAGGGGGTTATACCCGGTTAATGCCGAAGATTTCGTTAAGAGAAGCAGGATATGGGTGAAAAGCAGACTTAGGCAGCAGGGAAAACTGATAATTGAGCCATGGCTCAACAAGAAGCAGGACCTCTCATTTCAGTTTTATATCCATTCCGGCGGGGAGATAGATTATCTTGGTTTGAATTATTTTGAAGCAGGAGACGTGGGAGAATTCAAAAGGGAGTTTATAGGAATGCCGGAAGTGCTATTTAACAATATTGAAAAGTTTAATTTGCCCGAGGGTTGGGAAGACGAAACGGTAAAGGTGCTGCTCGATATTTTAAATGAAAATGGGTTCCATAAGAACTATTGCGGTCCTATTGGTATTGACGGTATGATCTTTGAAGACGAAAGTGGCGGAATTAAAGTACATCCCTGTATTGAGATAAATTTCAGGATGAACATGGGTTATGTAAATTTAAAATTAAAAGATATATTGCATTTTGATTCTGTGGGGGAGTGGACTATCAGACAGTTCAAGCCGGGAGAGTGGGAGAGGTTTGCGG
>JAOZOF010000340.1 GCA_029933425.1 Marinilabiliaceae bacterium | reverse complement strand
TACAATAGCAAAGACGACCCAAATAAAAGATACGATAAACCTTACCGTTCCCATTTGGGTCGTAATGTACCAATAAAATATTGTTTTTTTGATTAGTTTCTGACCAGGAAAGAAAGGGCGTCAGTTATTTTGTTTACAGAGTTTGTCTTAGCAACGATACGTCCGTCGCCATCAACAAGAATTGATACGGGTTCAGTGATCCCGTAATTTTTAACAAGGCCGTTTTTGCCCTGAAGGTCACAAATGTGATAAAAGTCTTTTATACCGTCCATTTTAATTGCCTCATTAACAGGCGTCATGAAACGGTCTAATGAAATTGAAACAACCTCGAGGCCTTTCCCGTTCAGAAAACCTGAATCAGAGAACTTACTTTTAAGTTCTTCAAGCTCACTGTTCTTAACACGCGAAGGAGCATCGTATGAGGCCCAAACATTTATAATTACCATTTTGCCTTTAAGCCCGTTCAGGGAAAATGGTGAGCCGTCAATAGTGGTTGTATTAATATCAGGAATAGCATTCCCGATATCCATCCCGGTTTTGGCGGGCGGTGCTCCCGTGTTGAACGATAAAAATACCGTTCCTGTAAGAAGTACCAATGTTGTTAATTTCAAAAAGCTCATAAGCATAGATTTCGTTCGACATATGTTCAATACAGAAACTCTTGTATCAGAACTTTAAAAAGTAAATTTTTCTGTGATTTTTTATGGTTATGTTATTTTAATCCTTGGAGCAAAGTTTAGGAAAAAAAACTACGGTTTTTGATAATTTAGATTAACATGACCATTTATGTGATTAGTGTATAATTTTCGATGGCAAAGATAAGGTGCAATTTACTCTTGTGCAAAAAAGAATATGCGAAAATTTACAGAAATTAGAGTTTTTAAACATCTGCGCGAGATGTTATGTGCTGATTTTCAACTATCATGACACCATAAGCCTAAAATCAGGACAGGTGATATTTTAACAAAGTTTTACTTATTTTATTTAGACTAAATCTGAATAGAAGGGTGTTTTAACAGAGAAAAATCAGATCTTTCTTAAATAAAACACCGAACCTGATCGGAAAAATAGTATTTAAAGCATTCGAAAAACAGGGAACATTATTTTATTTCATATGTCGTTGGTATCCCAGAATGCTGTAACCCATATTTTTCTTTTGATCAAATTCCGCTATGCACAGTGCTCCTGAAGGCTGAACAACTGGCATAACTTAAGAAATTAAACCCAAACTATGCGATAGAAAACTAATTATAGCTTTCTATTGCATAGCGATAAAGAACTACATCCATTTTGATAAAAAATCAAAATGGTGTATTTCTAAATCGGGGTTAACCCTTACTAAATGCAGTTAGTTCGCTATTTCATAGCTCCTACTGCATAAGTCGGGTTAAATAAAACCGCAGAAAAGTACAATCACTTTCCTGCGGTTAAATTAAGTTATTCTCTTAAAGGAATTACTTGTTGCTTATGTATTTTGCTATCCACTCGCCAACTTCGGTAGTACTGTATGCTTTACCACCTTCTGAAATATCTTCAGTGACAATTTTCTCATCGATAGACTTTTCAACGGCCTCACGGATCAAAGATCCTTCATCCATCAGTTTGAAAGCATACTCAAACATCATTGCTGCCGAAAGGATGGTTGCCAACGGGTTGGCGATGTTCTTTCCTGCTGCCTGGGGATAAGAGCCATGAATAGGTTCAAATACCGAAGTATGAGTCCCGATGGATGCTGAAGGCAGAAGTCCGAGAGAACCGGTGATGACACTTGCCTCATCAGTCAGAATGTCGCCGAACATGTTCTCTGTTACCATTACATCAAAGTTCTTAGGCCCCTGAATGATCTGCATTGCAGCATTGTCAACGAACATGTACTCAACCTCAATGTCCGGATAGTCAGGTTCCATTTTTTGAGCTACTTCGCGCCAAAGACGCGATGTTGCCAGTACATTGGCTTTATCCACCACAGTAAGCTTTTTGCGACGTACGCCTGCGTATTCGAAAGCAAGCTTTAAAATTCGCTCGATCTCCTCTCTGGAGTACACACTGCTGTCGTATGCTGTATTACCATCTTCCGAACGCCCTTGTGGCTTACCGAAATAGATGCCTCCCGTAAGCTCTCTTACAGCCATGAAATCAGCTCCGTCAACCAGCTCAGTTTTCAGGGGTGACTTGTGAACAAGTGACTTGAAAGTGGTTACCGGACGAAGGTTGGCATACAAGCCAAGTTTCTTACGCATAGCAAGAAGTCCCTGCTCGGGTCTTACTTTTGCATTGGGATCATGATCGAAACGCGGATCACCTATTGCGCCAAAAAGAACAGCATCCGACTTCATACATATCTCGTGGGTTTCTTCAGGATAAGGATCACCAACTGCGTCAATTGCTGTGGCACCAACCAACCCTTTTGTGTAAGTCACTTTGTGCCCGAATTTTTCAGCAATGGCATTCACGGCTTTCTGAGCCTGCTCAACTATCTCCGGTCCTATCCCGTCGCCCGGAAGCAATGCAATGTTAAGTTCCATATTTTTAATTATTTTTATTTTATTTCGTTTGTGTAGTTATTGTTAAAATTCTCGATAATATTCAGCATCTTAACCGTTGCTTTTATCGCGGCCTCTGTCTGGTCGGCATCAAGACCTCTTGTCTTGAATTCCTTACCGTTAAGATCCCAGGTAATGATCGCTTCAACAAGGGCATTGGTTTTACCCCCGGGAGGGATTGTAACTGAGTAATCGATAAGAAGCGGATGTTGCTTTTCCAGTTTTTCGTAAATCTTCCATAAAGCTTTCATGAAAGCATCATACTGCCCGTCACCTACCGACGACTCCTGGTATGTCTTGTTATCAATCTGAAGGCTCAGGGTAGCAACCGGACGCAAGCCATGAGCGAGAGAAAGGTAGTAATTCTTCACCTTGATCTTGTTATCGATAGAAATACTTCTTAAAACATCAGAAATAATGTAAGGAAGGTCTTCCGTTGTAACACTCTCCTTCTTGTCGCCAAGTTCAATGACCCTTTGTGTAACCTTTTTCATCTCTTCAGCGGTCAGGGTAATACCCAGTTCCTGCAGATTCTTAAGAATATTAGCCTTCCCGGATGTTTTACCGAGAGCATATTTCCTTATTCTGCCAAAACGTTCGGGAAGCAGATCGTTGTAGTACAGATTATCTTTGTTGTCACCGTCGGCATGAACACCACTGCATTGGGTAAATACATATTCGCCGATCAGCGGTTTGTTAGCAGGGATCCTTACCCCCGATATCGTTTCTACCAGCTTGCTCAGCTTCGTAAGCTTTGCTTCATTCAGATTATTAGGGATCTTAAGGTGGTCATTAAGTATTCCCAAAACACTTGCCAGAGGAGCATTTCCGGTGCGTTCGCCAAGACCGTTAACAGTGGTGTGAACACCCTTGACACCATTCCTTACTGCTGCAAACACATTTGCCACTGCAAGGTCGTAATCGTTGTGAGCATGGAAATCGAAATGCAGGTCAGGATATTTCTCAACCATCTTAGAGATGAACTCTCTGGTCTGGGCAGGATTAAGAATACCCAGAGTATCAGGAAGCATGAAACGTTTGATGTTAGTATCCTTCAGCTCT
>JAOZOF010000339.1:1840-3605 GCA_029933425.1 Marinilabiliaceae bacterium | reverse complement strand
CGCATGCTTTGAGTATGCTGATCCCCGAGTCGTGGAATGACAAGAACCCGATACCGGAAAGCCTGAAGGCTTATTACGAATACTACTCAACCATAATGGAGCCGTGGGATGGTCCTGCTTCGATAGTATTTTCCGACGGTCGTTACATCGGCGGAACGCTTGACCGTAACGGATTGCGTCCATCAAGGTACGTTATCACAAAAGATGATACCATAGTAATGGGATCGGAGGTCGGAGTGCAGACATTCCCCCCTGAAGAGATCAAAGAAAAGGGTCGTTTGAAGCCGGGTAAGCTTTTGCTGGTTGATACACAGCTTGGGATCATCATTCCTGATGAAGAGATAAAGGCTCAACTTTCGAGCCGTCACCCTTACGACAACTGGTTGAAAGAAAACCGTATCCGCCTTAAGGATATTGAGGTTAAGCAGCGTGTTCCTTCTGACCTTGGAGAAAAGTATGAAGAGTACCTTAAATCGTTCGGGTACAACAAAGAGGAATTCGAGAAGATCATTACTCCCATGGCTAAGACAGGTGCCGAGCCTATCAGTTCGATGGGAAATGATACACCTATGGCCGGGTTATCAGGTAAGCCCCAGAGGATGTTCTCATACTTCCGCCAGCTGTTTGCTCAAGTGACAAACCCGCCTATCGACCCGATACGTGAGGGACTTGTAATGGCACTGACCAACTATATTGGTTCTGTTTCTAAGAACCTGCTTGAGGAGTCGCCGCTGAATTGTCGCTCAATTAAATTTGAAACGCCGATAGTTAACAATACTGACCTTGGTAAGATCAAGGATTTTCGTCGCGATGAGTTTACGCATGTTACCATTCCCATGGTGTTTGAAGCCGGTTCGGGTGGTGCCGGATTGAAGAAAGCCGTTGACGATATGTGTAAGACTGCCGAGAAAGCTGTCGATGACGGCATTCATTACATCCTGCTATCCGACAGGGATATTGCCAAAGACAAGGCTCCGGTCCCATCACTACTTGCTGTTGCTGCCATTCACCATCATCTGATAGTGAAGAAGAAACGTATGCAGATCGGTCTTCTGGTTGAGACAGGTGAGGCACGTGAAGTGATGCATTTTGCTTTGTTGCTTGGTTTCGGTGCCAGTGTGGTGAATCCGTATGTGAGTTTTGCCATAATCAACGATCTTGTAAAGCAGGGTAAGATAAACATGAAATACAGCGAGGCCCGGGAGAATTACATCAAAGCTATTGATAAAGGGCTTCTGAAGATACTATCGAAGATGGGTATCAGTACACTTCGCAGTTATCACGGTGCTCAGATCTTTGAGGCTGTGGGTATCTCTAAGGAGGTCATCGACGAGTACTTTACCGGAGTTCCTACTAAAATAGGCGGTGTAGGTCTTGACGAGATCGCCAAAGAGTATGAGATGGTTCATCGTAATGCTTACGAAAAACCTTTCAACAAAAATCCGTTCGATAGCCGCGGTGCTTATGCCTACCGTAAGTATGGCGAGAAACACGGATGGAACCCTGATACCATAGGATTACTTCAGTGGGCTACATCTCAGAATGATTACAACAAATACAAAGAGTTCAGTCGTTTAGTGGAGAAGGATAACAAAACACCGTTGTTCATTCGCGGTTTCCTGAAACTGAAAGAGGAGGGAAGAACACCGATAGATATCAATGAGGTTGAACCGATTGAAAATATTCTTAAACGCTTTGTTACGGGGGCGATGTCATACGGTTCTATTTCGAAAGAGGCACATGAATCAATGGCTCTTGCCATGAA
>JAOZOF010000339.1:0-1740 GCA_029933425.1 Marinilabiliaceae bacterium | reverse complement strand
GCAACCGGTGCACTTATTACCCTTGGTTGTGTGCTGATGCGTAAGTGTCACCTGAATACCTGTCCTGCCGGTATTGCTACTCAGGATAAAGAGTTGCGCAAGCGTTTCATTGGTAAACATGAGTATGTCGTGAACTACTTTACGTTCATTGCTACGGAAGTGAGAGAGCTGCTTGCTAAACTCGGTTTCCACTCACTCGATGAGGTTATCGGACGTGTTGATCTGCTTGAGCAGGATATGAGCGTGGGTAACTGGAAGACCAAGGGAATTGACATGAGCAATCTGCTTTATTCGCCTGAGGAGGCTAAGATCTACCCGATAAGAAATATTACTGAACAAAAACATAAGATCGATGATGTTCTTGACCGTGAACTGATCAAGCAGGCTAAAGCAGCACTGGTTAACAAATCGAAAGTGTGGATCGCTAAAGAGATACACAACGTTGACCGTACCGTAGGTGCTATGCTTGGCGGCGAAGTGTCTAAGAAGTACGGGGAGGCCGGCTTGCCTAAGAATACGATAAATTGTACGTTCAGAGGTTCGGCAGGGCAGAGTTTCGGAGCTTTCATTCCGCAGGGACTCAGCTTCCGTCTCGAAGGCGATGCCAACGACTACCTTGGTAAAGGGTTGTCGGGAGGTAAGATCATTGTTGTTCCGCCTACGGGAAGCACATTCGTTCCCGAGGGAAATATTATCATCGGTAACACAGTGCTTTATGGAGCAACAAGTGGGTTCCTCTATGTGAGAGGTGTTGCGGGTGAGCGTTTTGCCGTGCGTAACTCAGGGGCTCATGCCGTTGTTGAAGGTGTAGGAGATCACTGCTGTGAGTACATGACAGGAGGCCGTGTGGTAGTTATCGGTAAAACGGGACGTAACTTTGCTGCCGGTATGAGCGGCGGTATTGCGTACATACTTGATGAAGAAGGTAATTTCGAGTACTACTGTAACAAAGGTCTGGTAGATCTGACTCCTGTTGAGGATTATGTCGATGTTCAGGAGTTGCAATTCATGCTTAACAAGCATTTAATGCACACACAAAGTGAAAAGGCTCAGGAAATACTTGTGAACTGGGAGCAGTATCTGCCGATGTTCGTTAAGGTAATTCCGTTCGAGTATAAGAAAGTACTTGAAGAGGAGAAAGTTCGTGAGCTTGAGAAGAAGTTGCGTGAAACAGAGGACGCACCTTATATTTTTGAATAGAAAAAGAGAAGCCCCCCTCTTATCCCCCCTTTTAGGGGGGAAGGTATGAGGAAGAAAATATTAAAACATAGTCCTGTCTCCCTCCCCATTTTGGGGAGGGTCGGGGAGGGGCCGTTTTTAACATAGTTAGTTATGGGAGATCCAAAAGGATACATAAAAATTACAAGAAAAGAGGCAGGTTACAGGCCTGTTGAAGAACGAATAGACGATTACGGTGAAGTGGAACAGGTGTTGAATGAGGTTGACAGAAAGCTGCAGGCTTCACGATGCATGGATTGCGGTGTACCTTTCTGTCACTGGGCTTGTTCAACATCGAGCAAGGTCCCTGAGTGGCAGGATGCACTTTATCGCGGCGACTGGAAACTGGCCAGCGAGATACTTCACTCGACAAATAGTTTTCCTGAATTCACCGGACGCATTTGTCCTGCACTTTGTGAAAAATCATGTGTGCTTGCGATCCATGAGGAGTCTGTTACAATTCGTGAGAATGAGGTTGCGGTTGTGGAAAAAGCCTTTGCTTTGGGGTACATCACTCCACGT
>JAOZOF010000338.1 GCA_029933425.1 Marinilabiliaceae bacterium | reverse complement strand
TCGGTTTTATGCTAGCCCCAAATGGAAGCTTGATCTTTATCTTATTACCTTTTTTTGGTGCGAGGTGTATGTTTTTACTGTAAATGCTATTAACCTCATAATGTATTTTACCTGTAAATATTTTATTTATTGCTGACTGCTTAATTTTTGTATCAGTAAAAACGACTTCTCGTATACTCTTATTAAGTCTTATCCCTGAAAAATAAGGTTCTAATATCTGTATCTGTCCTTTTCGGAATTTTGGATAAAAACTATTGCGAAGCCATAAAAACCATAATAAAAGAAAGAAGATAACAGTTCCTGTTAATATTAACAGTGTTAGCAAGAGTGGATTTATTACATGTTCATGTTCTAATTCCCATTTAAAAAGCCGGTTTTCTCCATGAAGATCATTGTTGTTAATCCGGTCAAGATTATTTCGTCCTACACTTATGTAACCTGTATTATAGCCGTAATTATAGCTTGGAAAAACTTTTAGACCAACTTTAATACGTCCCTTTTGCAGGTCATTACTTGAAATGGTGAAAGTATTGTCCTGAGTTGGGTTCCCGTTTATAAACAATAAAATGTTATCAGTTTCAATTATTTTGTTTTTTGAATCAACTAAACTTATTGTTGCATAAGCATTGTTTTCAGTTGCATAATCATTAAAGTTGTATTTTAATGTTTTTTCTAATACTACCGTATCAGACTTGACCCACAAAAAGGGGTCGTAATATTCTGAAATTCCAAAATTCACTTCTTTAATTGTAGTATCCTTTTCTTTTGAGCAAGAGCTAAAAAGAATAGCTGTAAATACTAAAATGCCAATATTAGTCTTCATGCCTATTCGAATTCAAGTGTTAAAACTTTTTCTCTGTAATTGCGAACCTCTATCTTGACTGACGGATCAAGTATTTTTATCCCGTTATCGGAAGAAATTTGTAACCGCAGAGTGCTTTTCCGGGGAGTATTACTCACTAATTGATGCCAGCTATTGCCATTCGCTCTATCTATCTTAATTGTTAATTTGCCATCTTTAATATCTACAGAGCCTTTGTTAAGCTCAAATATGTTATTGGCAGATAATTCAATTTTCAGATTTGTGTCAGCCGGTAAATAATCCCAGTCATTTGCAGTTAGGGGTATCTCAATAAATTCAGGTTGATCTTCCAGGTTTATTGCTATTTGTTTTTCTATAGGTCTTATGAAAGCTATGTTTATATCAGTTCCCATAGAAACATAGGCATTACATTGGTGTTCTACAATATCTATTATATTCTCATTTTTTGCTTTATCGGTAAGCATAACATAAAACAGATAGGTGTTTCTGTTTTTAGACCAGTTGCACCAACCACTTAATAATTTGTCAAGATCTTTCTGATCATGTTTAATTGTTCTTCCTATTGGAGATTGTGCTCCGTCTGTCAGAAGGAATATATAGTTTATTTTATCCGGATCAATTTCATGCTTTGCTTTTACTAAAGCAGAGTAGATGTCAGTATTGTGTCCGGGTACTGTCTTCATACTGAAAGCATCTATTGTGCTTTTTACACTACTAAATTTTCCCTCATCTCCTTTTTTGAAATTCCAGTGTGGTAAGTTGTGTGTTTGATATGTGTTAGTTCCCTGAAAAGTGATGATCGAGATTTCTGTTTCCGGATTGTTTATATTTTCAATGCCATTATATAAAGCATGTTTTATATCGTCAAAAATATCAGGAGAAGCACCTAATCCGAACATTGATTTTGTGATGTCTAATAGGTAGATCCTTTTTTCTTGTTTAAATCCCTGAGAAAAAACAGGATTTAGTATTAAGAAGGTTAGAAAGATAATAAAAGCAGTTTTCATTTTATTTAAGGTATAGTGTTGTGGGTTATTTTAAACTTTTTGTCAAAGACCTAATTATCATATTCCCGATCTTTCTTTCCAACCCTGATTTGGTTGTGGGGATTCCTGTTTTGCGGGCTACCTTGGTTTTGAAACCTGAGATCCCAAGTGCTCTTTTCCAGCTGAAGCTAAATCCGTATTTTCTCATTTTATAATTATTTAAAGTTCAAAACTTTTCAGATCAAGCAAATCGTGTGCCAAAATCTGATTATAAATAAAAAGCTGTTTTGTGCAGTTTGTCTTCATTTTTACTTTGATTCAAAAAATAATACCGTATTTTTCAAAATGTCCCTTTAAATTTTGATTACAGTGCAAATATATAGTGACTGTATATTTCAATGTAGGACATCCAATGTCCGGTTTGTAACTTTTTCAATAAATCAAGATGAAAAACAGGTGTTCACAATTAGTCAGATAATCAATACTTATCACATCAAAAACTTTACAGCCAGTCCAATTGCCGCGATTCCCCCTATTGATAACATTGAAATTATCGTAATCAATAATTTTTTTGTACTTCTCTTTAATTTCTCCAACTCTTCTTTCTGAGCTTTACTTATCTCTACCATTTCGGCAAGTACCCTGTCGGCTTCTTTTTTATGTTCGTCTATCGATTTTACTGCTTTATCCGATATAGTGTTAATGTGGGATTCCAGTTCCTCTTTCAATTGGTTATGTGTGGCAAATAAAGTTTCGGTTACAGCTTTTACGGCAGATTCAAATTCGGCCTGCTGTTTTTTTTGTCCTTCTATGATTTGTTCAGATACTGCTTTTAATTCCTCGGTTTGTTTTTGGTGATTGTTAAGTATCTGTTCCGAAACTGTTTTAAGGTTGCCTTTATGTTCCTCGACTGATGAGGATGCTATTCCTGTAATGTGTTCAACCTTTTCCTGTAAGTTATTTTTCAGTTCGGAATGTGAAGATTCAATTTTACGTATGTTTTCATCAATACCGGCGGAGCCTGTTTTCAGCAGTTCTTCGATATTAGCTTTTAATTCATCAACATATCCTGAAACTTTCTTAAACTCATTGTTGATATCACCGGCTGCTTTAAAAGTTTTTTTATCTAGTTCTTCGCCAAAACTGTTAAGTTTTTCTTCAAGAGTTTCAACAATTTCATTTGACTCATCTTTTAATCTGCCGGAAGAGCTTTTAACTTCGTTTAAAAGTTTAGTGATCAGTTTTACCAATGCTTCGCTCTGTGATGTCACGCTTTTAACCTGCGATTTTGCAGAGTCGATGTCTTTAAGACTTTTTTCAAGTCCGGCCAGTGTTGCATTTATGCTTTCTAACTCCATTCTTCAAGATATTTATCTGTTATTTTATTCAATTCATTTTTGTGTATCAGCAGTGACGCTTCTGCCGACAGTTGTTCCAGTTTGTTTTGCGTATCAAACCTTTTTATTTTTTTGTTGAACTCATTGAAAAGGTTCCAAAACTGTTCCGGATCAGTCGTCCTGTCATAGAATCCGTACATTCCTTCCTTGTAAGTTGTTTCCAATTCACGTTCAAGGTTCTCATTATTTTTGGTACCAAGGAACAAAAGGCAAAATGAGTCGAGAAGCGACAGTGCAGGGTTATCGTCGGTAAGCGAACGGCGCAGCAGACGGACAGCCCCCTGTAAGTGCTTTACATTATCGATCTCGGTCCCAATTCCCACAATCTCCGGTTCAACAACTTTGAGATATTTGAAAACTATCCATTCCGCTGATGCTTTTCCCTCCTCCGTATCTTTTGTTAAAGAGTAT
>JAOZOF010000337.1:2544-3630 GCA_029933425.1 Marinilabiliaceae bacterium | reverse complement strand
AATCATTACAGGTAATTTGATATTGTCAAAACAGACTAAAAATCTATTTTTGTCGTTTGATAGAATAACTATGCGCATAAGATTCATTAAGATCATTATTCCTTTGATGCTTCTTTTGTCTGTTTCCACACAGGCACAGAAGGGTGGTGATGCCGTGTATGAGTTTTTGAACCTTACTACTTCGGCAAGAGTAGGAGCGCTGGGAGGCAATCAGGTAGGCATGACAGGAACAGACCTGAGTTTTACTTTTCATAACCCTGCCGCGTTAAATGATACCGTTAATGGTTATCTCACACTTAACTATGTTCTGTACTTTGCGGGTATAAATTACGGTTATGCTGCTTATGCCAGATCTTTTAAAAAAGTGGGGACTTTTTCGGCCGGTGTTCATTACATTAATTACGGAACATTCGATCGTGCAGATGAATACGGAACTATAAACGGCACATTTTCTGCTGCCGAGTATGCAATACTCCTGACATATTCCCGTCAACTCTCCAGACGGTTCAATGCCGGAATAACCCTGAAACCTGTGATCTCCAATTTTGAAAGCTATCACTCTTTCGGACTTGCTTTTGACCTCGGTTTGATGTATTCATCAAAGAACAAATTGTTCAACATGGGAATAACTCTGAAAAATTTCGGAGCTCAAATAACAACTTACAACGAAACAAATGAACCTTTGCCTACCGACCTGCAAGCAGGAATGAGCATCAAACTTGCTCACGCTCCATTCAGGTTCAGTGTAACGGCACAGGACCTGCTTTCTTTTGATCTTTCCTATACCCTCCCCGACGAAGAGAATGATGCTCCCATCGGATTTGAGAATTCATCTTCAAATTTTGGAGATGAGTTTATGCGACACATGGTTTTTGGTTTCGAATTCACACCGTCAAAAAACTTCTATGTTGCCGGCGGATACAACTACAGGATACGGAAAGAACTTGCTGTTGATGCTAAAATGTCAACAGTTGGATTCTCATGGGGCTTTGGCTTCCGGGTTTACAAGTTCAGATTTGCCTATTCTTCTGCAAAATATCATCTGGCCGGTTCATCCAATTACTTCTCTATTTCCACAAATCTCTC
>JAOZOF010000337.1:0-2444 GCA_029933425.1 Marinilabiliaceae bacterium | reverse complement strand
GGAGTATCGTTCACATAAAAACTGGCAGACACAAAAACTATCCAGATCGTAAATAAAACAATTGTATTTTTGAACCTGAATTTTATCTCTTCATATTTCCTGGATTCAAAGAACAACCAAACCATTGCAAACATCTGCACCAAAAGTGTTGACCATGCAGCACCTATCTTGCCAAACATCGGAACCCACCAGATGTTCAATCCAAAATTGATCAATCCTGCAATGATCAATATTTTTGAGATCACCATTGTTTTTTTGTGCTTGCTCAGCGGTAATGTAAAAAGATACCTCAGACCGCTGAACATCAATCCAAGAATAAGAAACGGAATAAGCCTGACCCCTTCCTGATAATAATCATCGCCTGAAGACACAACCCAGGTTATCTCACCTGAAAACAGCACTATGCCAAATCCCGCAACAGCAAGAATAATTATGAAGTATCGCTGAAGCCGATTAAACACATTTATACTGTCGGGATCATGCATTTTCTGCATGTAATAATATGTGAAAGATGTGATGAATGAAGCTACGAATATCATATCCAACAGATTCGCCACTTTCACGGCCAGCCCGTAATTCCCTGACTCGGCAATGTTCTTAAAATGATTAATTATATGTCTGTCACTCAGGTTCAGTGTGGTGGTAAGTATGGCAGAGACCATCAAAGGCAATCCGTAGGATATCATCTCTTTCAGCTCTTTTCTTTTAAAAGAAAACCTGAGATGTTTCCGGTAAATAGGTATAAGTGTAAAAAATGTAATAAGATGAGCCCAGAACAATGCATAATAGATACCTTCGAATCCCAGTTTTTTGAAACTCATGAACCATAACATGAAAATTATCGTGAGCAATACATTGAATGAAGCATAAAGGGTTTGCTCTTTGGCTCTGTTCATCAATCTCAACAAATTAAAAGGAATATCCTGAAACAAACGCAAGATGCCGCCGGCCGAAAACAACCATACAACTGTGGGAGAAAGATCAAACCTCAAAAGAGGAACCGAAAAATAGTACAATATCACTCCTACTCCCAAAGCGAAAAATATTGTAACAATATAATTGAACAGACTTACCGTAAAAAACAAGGACTTTTTTTCATCCTCCGACGGCATCTCATGATACCAGCGGTTAAATCCGCTTTTTACTCCCCATTCGGAAATCACCATTGTGAAAATGAATATCGTTTCAAGAAGTGTGTATGCCCCAAACTCAGCCTCTGAAGTATAAGTTTTTATAAGTGGAAGAATTATAACTCCGCTAAGCTTCCGTATAGTGTTCCCTATACCGTAAATGGTTGTTTGCTTAAATATGGTCCTGGTTGAATCTATCATCCGGAAAATACAATTATACCATGTATCACAGACAAAGATAGAAAAATAGTACAAATTTGTGATTTGCCGAATCAGCTAAAATCAAACAAAATAATAGTCAGAAAGTTGATCATTGATCAGACTGTTTGTCTATTTTCATTATTTCTTCCATTACCTCACTGTAAAGAGACAAAAATATTGTAAAAGATACATTTGCACTAAGCTTATTTTCCATAAGCGCATCGAAGGCTTTCGAACGTATTTCTCTTAATTCTTCAAGCAATTCTTCACGCGAAGAATCGTTCTGATTGTCGAATGCTTTTTTACGCACTTTCAATAACTCTGTATAGATCAGGTCGATCCGCACTCTCTTTCTCTGGCGCAGATGCCTGCTTAAAGATGCCAGAGCCCCAGCAAGTATTGCCAGAATAGAAATGAACGGCCAGATCACAGATGCATATCGCGTCCATACTGAGGGCTTATCACGGTTCAGGTAAGCAATAGTTCCGCTATGTAAGGGAAAGGAGAAAATATAATCATTCATTTTCGTATCCAGCAGATCATAAACATGGTCCTCATTAAGAAGTTCTGACTTTTTCTCTGTTATTGCCTTTACAATATCGTAAACAACATACTTGTCCATTTCTTCACATGCAACCATAACATCCGGAATGGCAATGGTAAGAACCGGTTTTACAGGTTTTCCGAAGGAATAAGATTTCGGTAAAATAAACGGCGACAATTTCGGGAAAACCAAATTCAAACCTTCAACTGATGAACCTTTTCCCAAATTGGCTACATCATCAAGAGAAAAAAAACATGCCCCCTGTTCAATCAGATACTTCATTATCGGATTATGCAGATGAGTAAGACCTACATACACATATGAAGAATCAATCCATTCTTTTTCGTCGATCTGATGTGCCAGATAAGTTGATGTTTTTTTCAGATCGATACCATAACTTTGAAAAAAGGTCTTGAAAAAGATACTGTCCAGACGCGACATTTCCTCGAAAACAACAACATGATTTTCAAACAGCTCTTTCGCAGACATTTCGTAGGTTCTGTTGATCTTGTTAGTAAGGATGACCAGTATCCTGGGTAAAAGCGGGGCAACGGTTCTCAATTTCCTGC
>JAOZOF010000007.1:33567-39046 GCA_029933425.1 Marinilabiliaceae bacterium | reverse complement strand
TTCATCATGAGTGATGACCACACAACACAGGCCATTACTGCTTACAACAAATTCTATGCAGATTATTTCACTACACCGAACATCGATCGTATAGCAAATGAAGGAATTCGTTTTGACAACGTTTACTGCGCCAATGCAATTTGCGGGCCAAGCCGTGCAATAATCATTTCGGGAAAGTACAGTCACAAGAACGGATATTACAAAAATGAAAAAGGCGGCCATTTCAATCCTGATCAATGGACCTTCCCCGAAGAAATGCAAAAACACGGATACTCAACGGCAATGGTTGGCAAATGGCACCTGGGAACTAATCCCCGGGGTTTTGATTTCTACATGTATCACAACAATCCCGGACAGCAAGGATTTTACTACAATCCTTTATATGACTACAATGGTAAACAGGTTACGATAAGCGGATATGCAACAAACATCACTACCGATACTGCCCTTGCATGGATGGACAGGGTGAGAGATTCGGGAAAACCGTTCCTGCTGCTTCTGCATTACAAAGCTCCTCACCGTAACTGGTTCCCCGACACAACAAGAGCAAACTACAAGAACATGTATCCCGATGCAGAGCTTCCTTATCCCGAAACGTTCAATGACGATTACAAGACAAGAGAAAAGACAGCCGGTGATACATGGATGACAATGGATTACTTCAACCACAAGGACATGAAGCTTACACCTCCTCCGGGGCTGAAGGGGAAAGAGCTTAACAAATGGTATGCATACGGAAACAAAAAGGGTGAGGCATGGATGCCACCGGGATGCAAAACAATTGAAGAGGCACGTAAGTGGAAATATCAGCGTTTCATCAAAGATTATCTTGCATGTGTGAAATCGGTTGACGACAATGTAGGCCGAGTTCTTGATTTCCTCGACAAAAACGGATTAACTGAAAATACTATCGTTGTGTATACCGGTGATCAGGGCTTCTATCTCGGTGATCACGGATTTTTCGATAAACGTTTCATATATGAGGAATCATTCCGCATGCCGTTCCTGATGCGTTATCCGGCTAAACTGAAAGCAGGACAGACCGACCAGCATTTGATATCAAATGCCGATTTTGCTCCTACTTTTATCGATTTTGCAGGATTAAAAGTCCCTGCTGAAGTTCAGGGGCATAGCTTTAAGAATGTTATTGAAGGCAAGAGCGACAAATGGCAGGATGCCGTTTATTTCCACTACTACGAGTGGCCTTTCTGGCATCATGTACAGCCGCATTACGGCATGAGAACCAGGCGCTATAAGATCGCTCATTTCTACTACAATATTGATGTATGGGAGCTTTACGACCTTGAAAAGGACCCGCATGAGCTGAACAATGTTTTTAACGATCCTGCTTATGCCGACGTGGCAAAAGATATGCAGGCAAAGCTTAAGAAACTGATGATCGAAGTTGGCGACACAGGAACTCTTGAAGAGTTCAGAGAGATCACGGATAAGAATTTCGGAAAGCTGAAGGATTAGAAAATATTAGGCGTGGCATTTGACCACGCCTTTTTTATTGAACAATACCGAAAGTACATTAAAAACAAGCTATCGTTCACAACCGACGATATCTTCTTTATTTGGTTATTAATGAAGTAACAAAAAATGGAGTCCGAAAAAAAGCTCATCTTTTTTAATGCAGATGAGCTTTATGTTTTTCAGGGACCTTCAGTTTTTATCTTTTGCGCTTGTATTCGTAATCCTTACGCTCTAGTTCATACTGACGTTTCACTACTTTTTTAAACTCGGCGAACAATCCGGTTACAACCTTTTCAACATCCTTACCCTCTTCAGCGATAAGCACTTTCTTGCTTTTCAGGTTTAACGATGCACTCACTTTGTATAAAGCCGATGAATGATCGAAAATTACCTCAAGGGTCAGGTCTTTGTCATACTTTTTGAAAAGCTCTTTGTAATATTCGCTTTTCTCTTCGCAGATACTTTTAACTTTATCCTGATAAGTATCTTCTACTTCGCTAATATTCTTTACAACTAATTTAACCATAGCAGCACGTTTTAAATTAAACAATTTCAGATCTTTAAAGGTTTTTTCACCTTCTCTTTTAAAAGGGCAATGTTCAGCACCTCGTCAACCGAATCGACGAAATGGAATTTCAGCCCTTCGATGTAAATATCTTTTATTTCATCAATATCCTTTTTATTCTCTTTCGACAGGATAACCTCTCTTATGCCTGCTCTTTTGGCGGCAAGTATCTTCTCTTTGATCCCTCCTACAGGCAGCACCTTGCCCCGGAGCGTTATCTCGCCGGTCATTGCAATGCGGTTCTTGACTTTACGCTGTGTGAAAGCCGATGCAAGCGATGTTACCAGAGTAACTCCCGCCGAGGGTCCGTCCTTGGGTATTGCTCCTTCGGGAACATGAACATGTACATTCCATTTGTCGAATGCTTCAGGGTCGACCCCAAGCTCTTCGGCATGCGAGTGAATATACTCCAGCGCCAGAACGGCCGATTCCTTCATCACATCACCAAGGTTACCTGTAAGTGTAAGTTTTCCCTTGCCGGCACTCAGACTTGTTTCCACAAAAAGTATCTCACCGCCCACGGCAGTCCACGCCAGACCTGTTACCACACCTGCCATGTTGTTGCTGAGCCATTTATCTTTGGAGAACCTTTCTGCACCAAGATAGCTGCGAACATCGGCTATGGAAATATTCTTATTGATCTCTTCGTCACGTGCGATCTTAAGTGCCACTTTACGTATGAGTTTAGCCAGAACCTTGTTCAGCTCACGCACACCCGATTCCCTTGTGTAGTGTTCGATGATGAACGATAGTATCTTTTTTGAGAACCGGATAGTTCCTTTAGGTATACCATGATCCTCAAGCTGCTGAGGAATGAGATGACGTTTTGCAATCTCAACTTTCTCATCAAGAATATATCCGCTAACCTCTATCAGCTCCATCCTGTCGAGAAGCGGAGCTGCGATAGTGCTCAAAGTATTTGCCGTGGCAATGAACATCACTTTCGAAAGATCAAAATCTATCTCCAGAAAGTTATCATGGAAATTGGCATTCTGCTCCGGATCAAGTACTTCAAGCAATGCTGAAGCCGGATCGCCGTGAAAAGTAGAGCTGATCTTGTCGATCTCATCAAGGATGAACACAGGATTAGCTGCTCCTGCCTTCTTGATGTTCTGGATGATCCTTCCCGGCATAGCTCCAATGTATGTTTTTCTGTGTCCTCGTATCTCTGCCTCATCATGCAATCCGCCAAGTGACATTCTGACATATTTACGACCCAATGATTCTGCCACAGATTTTCCGAGAGAAGTTTTACCAACCCCCGGAGGGCCGTAAAGACAAATTATCGGCGACTTCAACTCTCCTTTCAGCTTCAAAACAGCAAGATGTTCAAGTATTCTCTCCTTAACTTTATCCAGTCCGTAATGGTCACGGTCAAGTATTTTGGATGCCCTTTTCAGATCATAAATATCCTCCGTGTACTCATTCCATGGGAGGTCGAGAAGGGTTTGCAGGTAGTTGTACTGAACCGAATACTCTCCTGCTGCAGGATTCAACCTTTGTAGTTTATCCAGCTCCTTATTGAACAATTCGGCAACCTCTTTGCCCCACTTCTTTTTCTCTGCTTTCTCTTTAAGGTCACGTATCTCCTGCTCAATAGGACTTGAGCCCAACTCATCTTGAATGGCTTTTATCTGTTGCTGTAAAAGATACTCACGCTGCTGCTGGTCGATGTCAAGTTTCACTTTCGACTGAATGTCGCTCTTCAGTTCGTTCATCTGAACCTCACGGGCCAGATGCTCCAAAAGCTTCATTCCACGGGCTATCAGGTCGTCGACCTCAAGCAGCTCCTGTTTGTGTTTTATTTTTATGTCGGTGTTTGAGCAAACAAAGTTTATCAGAAATGAGGGATTGTCTATATTCCTGATGGCAAACGATGCTTCGGGCGGCAGATTTGCCGATGATTTGATTATCCTCAGTGACAGCTCTTTGATCGACCCCACAACCGCTTCAAACTTATCGTTTTCCTGTTCCTCCGGTATCTCATCCTCCAAAGCTTCTACCCTGGCAGTGTAATACGGTTCAGTGCTGACTATCTCATGCATTCTGAACCTTTTCTTTCCCTGAATTATCACAGAGGTAGAATTGTCCGGCATCTCCAGTACCTTTATGATCTTTGCCACTGTTCCTATCTTGTACAGATCGTCAAAACCGGGCTCCTCCACCTTGATGTCCTTTTGCGCAATAGCACCGAAATATCCTTTCGACTCCTGCAGTTCCTCAATCAGTTTTATGGATTTTTCCCTGCCGAGAGAAATAGGAATGATAACCCCGGGGAACAGTACCGTATTACGTAATGGCAACAACGGAAGTATCTCCGGGACCTGGATCTCATCCATATTCTCATCGTCCCCTTCTGCAACTATCGGAATGAACTCCGATTCCGATTCAAACATATCTGCTAAACGAATTTTATTTTGACCAAACTTTGGATTATCCATACTTCAACACTTTCTTAAAATGACAATTTGTCCTGTTATACCAATTTGTTTCAATCAAATATAACCGTACGATACATACGCAATTGGTATGCCAAAACTTTTATAAGGAACACGGTTGTCAAAAAAAAAGCTTCGGGTATACCGAAGCTTTTCATGCTAACCCTGTAAAGGTTAATGTTATTTCTTAGTCTTGACTTTGTCAAGATGTTTTTGATATCTGCTTCTGAATTTATCAACACGACCAGCAGTATCAACTAATTTCATTTTACCGGTGTAAAAAGGATGAGAAGAACTTGAGATTTCAAGTTTTACCTGCGGATACTCCACCCCATCAATAACAATAGTATCTTTTGTAGCAGCAGTTGAACGTGTAATGAATGTATCGTTGTTCGACATGTCTGTAAAAGCAACTAACCGATAATTCTCCGGATGTATTCCTTTTTTCATTGTTATATATTTTTATTGTCTGTTTCCAAAAACGGATTGCAAAGGTAAATATAAATATTTTAATCCCAAATTTTTATTCTTAATAAAATTAAAATTCAAACCACGATTCAAAGTCCTCCTTGATCTTTGGAGGATAGTTTTTATGGAAGAACTCATTTTTATGAGGATCGTAAATGTAATCCGCACCCCATTTTTTGCCATTCTCGGCGATCTGTTTCACAGCATCGATAAGATAATCAACCTCTGCATCCGATGTTGTAGGATGGATCGACATACGTACCCAGCCCGGTTTTTCTGACAATATTCCGGAATCTATCTTGCTTGTTATCTTGTTCGAAGTGTAAAAATCAACATGTAACAGGTAGTGTCCGTAAGTTCCCGCACAAGAGCATCCGCCGCGAACCTGTATGCCGAAACGGTCGTTCAGTAGTCTTACTACAAGATTGAAATGGATATCTTCAATATAAAATGATATTGATCCTATTCTTTCTTCTACGTTGCCTGCAAGGATATTCATTCCCGGTATTTTCCCGAACTCCCTGAATATCTT
>JAOZOF010000007.1:24698-33467 GCA_029933425.1 Marinilabiliaceae bacterium | reverse complement strand
ACGTGTTTTTTTATGATCTTATGCGAAAGCTTGTATACATTCGTCATGATCATACCTGTATCACTCGACTCGGAATGAGTATTTGCAACATAGGGGCCTATCTTGTTTACGATGGTATCCTCAATGGGTTTATACAATCTTCCACTTGCGATCCAGTCTGCATAGATCAAAGGTTTCTCTCCGAACGGAGTTTTGATCTTTGCATCCCAACCAACAATGTTCTTTCTGAACTTTTCGAAATGTGCTTCCAGACTTTTACTCATATCCGTCTTGTGTTAATTAATAACCTTTTTAAAGCGTAAAATATTTCTGTTACGCCTCAGACTGACAATACCACCAAACTTAAACTAATGGTAATTGAACACTTCTTTGCAACGGTGTAAAAATATAAATTATTAGTATTCAAAAAAATGTGATTTTTTCACTCTTTTGTTTTTTGAAAGAATACAACTCCCAAAAGTTACGATTTAAAACTATACTTTCGGCTTTTGATACAAACAATAAGTTGGCCTTTTAAATTTTGTCAAACTTAAAATATCGAAGTTACAAGAACTCTATTTCATTATTCAGTTCCGATGTTACCCACGAGAGATTCTTGTTTTGTTTTGTTTCATAAACCTTTATCAGATCTTTACACTCTTTTTTCGTTTCCGGATTTATTCTCATCATCTGTTTCATGAAATGAGTTATACCGCGATAAAGACAAAACACATTGTCCTCCCCAGTTTCTTCTGAAGCTTTTTTAATGGCAATATTTTTCAGTTCTTCCGAAACATCATTGAACCTGAACATCCATCCGAGAGTGTAGTATGCCAATGACCTGAGATAAGGGTTTTCGCTTATAATCCATTTTTCAACCAATGTGGAAGCAGGCTCTATTTTGGAAAACAGATTCAATGCTGCCTGCTCAACCAGTTCACAGTTATCGATCAACTCCGACCACTCAGTTGCCATCTCCGATGTCATTTGCTCTTTGGGAGCCGAAAGAGTTGCAAGTATCATGGTCTCACGTATCTGCCGGTGCCATAACCTGTCAGCAAACTCAATGTTTTGCGGAAGCGTTTTTGCCCTTTCGCGTAAAGAGACAAGGTTTATCCCGAAGTTCAGTCTGTAACTCACTCCTCTTTTCTCCATCTGCTCCGACACATCACCGTCCATCTGTTTGCGGAATGATCTTATCAGCTTTTTCACCTGTTCATCTATTTCGTCATTGGGAAGGAATACTTTCATCTGATATAGCTTTAAATATTGCCGGAAACAAAAGTAACAAAAACAGACCTTTCAACAATAAAACAATGATTGTCTGTAATTTTATTTAAATTAGAGAAACAAAATCTATCCTGAACAATTAAATTCTGACAGATGAAAAGAAGAAATTTTATTCGTTACACAGCTGCAGGTGGTGCAGCTTTTTCACTTTCTCCTTTTTCAGGTTGCAGCTCACCGCATGAAGATAAAACCAAAGGAACCGGTCTGCCCAAAGATGATTTCCTGTTAAAAGAGATCACGGTTGCGGAGTTGCAACAAAAGATGAAAGATGGCAGTTTGTCTTCTGAAAAAATAATACAACTTTATCTGTCCCGCATCAACGATATCGACAAGAATGGTCCGGGATTAAATTCAGTGATAGAACTGAACCCTGATGCGGCAGAGATAGCAAAGCAACTGGATGCCGAACGCAAAAAAGGTAAGGTCAGAGGCCCCCTGCACGGCATTCCGATCCTGATAAAAGATAATATCGACACTGCCGACAAGATGATGACGACAGCAGGTTCCCTGGCCCTGAAAGGGAATATTGTAAAAAAGGACAGTCAGGTGGCACGAAAACTGAGCGAAGCAGGAGCTGTTATCCTTGGCAAAACGAATCTGAGTGAGTGGGCGAACTTCAGATCAACAAGTTCATCTAGCGGATGGAGCAGCAGGGGAGGACAAACTCACAATCCTTACATTCTGACCCGTAATCCGTGCGGATCGAGTTCGGGTTCGGGAGCGGCCGTATCTGCTAACCTGACAGCACTTGCCATAGGTACGGAGACTAACGGCTCGATAGTTTGTCCTTCAAATGCCAACGGAGTAGTGGGTATCAAGCCGACTGTTGGTTTAGTTGGGAGATCAGGGATCATTCCTATTTCTGAAACTCAGGATACTGCCGGTCCTATGGCAAGAACTGTAACTGATGCCGCCATATTGCTCGGAGCTTTGACAGGTGTTGATCCCGATGATGACCGTACCGGGGAGAGTAAAGGCAGGTCATATACCGATTACACGAAATTCCTCGACAAGGATGGGTTGAAAGGTGCCCGTATAGGTGTGGCAAGAGCGTATTTCGGCGAAGTTCAGAGAGAAAACGAAGAGATTGAAAAAGCTTTGGAAATAATGAAACAACAAGGAGCCGTATTGGTCGATATCGACGACCGCATTCCTTCGGGAAAAGGGAAAGATTCTTTCAATGTTCTGCTTTATGAGTTTAAGGACGGGTTGAACAAATATCTTGCGGAACACTGTACAGTTCCCGGAATAAGAACACTGAAAGACATCATTGAATTCAATATAAAGAATGAAGATATTGCCATGCCCTACTTTAAGCAGGAAATACTTGTGATGGCGGAAGAGAAGGGAGACCTTAACTCAAAAGAGTATATCGAAGCCCATGCCAATGTGCTGAAAGAGTCACGTAACGAGATCGACAACATCATGGACAAGCATCATCTTGATGCAATAGTTGCTCCCACAGGCGGACCTGCATGGACAACCGACCTTGTTTACGGGGACCACGGCGGCGGAGGCAGTTCATCTCCCGCTGCAAGAGCAGGATATCCCAATATCACAGTACCGGCCGGGTCGGCTTACGGGCTGCCGTTCGGATTATCATTTTTCGGAAGGGCATACTCCGAACCTAAGTTGTTAAAAATAGCCTATGCCTTTGAGCAGCACAGCCAAAAGCGTATTGTTCCCGGATTCAAGGACCCGTTGAACGGGGTGGTGTGAGTGAAACCGCACTCAATTCGGAGTGCGACACATAGTCGCGCCCCGAATGGCAAAGATACTTCCCCTCACCTCCTTTGAAATAATTTACACTAAGTCAAAAATATACGTTTTTGGGTAAGGAAAACCGGGATACTTTTTAGCGTCCTTTAAATTTTATTCTTTTGCAATAAAAAATTTAATATTATCTTTGCAACCGCATAAACAAAATGGTGGATGTAGCTCAGCTGGTTAGAGCACCGGATTGTGGTTCCGGGGGTCGTCGGTTCAAGTCCGATCTTCCACCCCAAAGGCCCGGTTTTTTAAGCCGGGTTTTTTTGTACCCTATTGTGTAAGAGCATTTATGGCAAACGAAGCCAGCCAGTGTCCACCCATGTATCCGTCGCCAATAAGATTAGGAAATGAATACTCAATGTGCTTATTAGCAATAGGGATCAGATAATTGTATTCCGGGTATTGCTTTGCTAATCCGTACATACACCACGCACGACTGAAATTAAGTCCGTCGAGATGCACCATGTGCCCATCGGAACGGTCAGAGACAATTCCCACTTCAAGAGAAAAATCTTTCTGAGTGATCTCCGGCAAAAAACCGCTAAGCCATGATCTGAATTCTTTTTCAGGCAGGACTTTTCGCATTATGTCGATCTCCTCAAAGGCCGGCGAGAGAAAATCGTACCCGGAAGGCTCCCACCAAAGCGGATACTGCTTGTCTTTCAGGTAAAAATCTTTTGCACGTTTTACAATAATGCTTTTGAAAACAGTGTCATTCACCGCCTTTGCATAATCAATGGCAAATGAAAGACCGAAAGCAGTATTGGTATGTGTACCCACCCTGATCGCATATTGAAGTTTAGGCAGATATTTTTTGTAAGACTCGACGATAGTATCTGTAAGAGGTTGCAGGTTGCTCTCCAGCTCCCGGGCCAAAGGATCGTCCCAGGAATGCAGTTCGGTTACAAGTTTCAGCAACCATGCCCAGCCGTAGGTCCGTTCATAACTTTTATTCAGTTTCGGCTCGAAGTATTTAACCTCATCCAGCACCTTCTCTTTAGTTATTTGTGACCCGAGCAGGTCTTTTATCGAGTCGGCATGTTCCATATCGGGGAATTCTTTCAGTAATTTCACCAGCGACCAATGACCGTGAACTGATGAATGCCAATCGAAACAACCATAAAAGCATGGATGCAGTACGCGGGGCGGTTTCAGGTCTTTATCCCCGGTAATTACCTGTCCCAACTTGTTCGGATATTCCTGTCTGATACACTTCAAAGGGAGTGTTGACAATTTCTCAGCCTGTTGCCGTGTAAGATGAAGAGGCTCAACCTGATTGCTCCCCAAAGCTCCTGCCAATAAAAGAAATACGATTAATGTCAATTTCATTTGCATTATCATTTATAACTTCGACATCTCTTCAAAAAACTTTTCCCTGTCAATTTTCAGATGCCTGAGAACCTGCTTAACAATGAATTCGGGAACCGGATCTATGTGTGTTTGAATTGTAATAGGTCTGTCTAAGCCTGCCTTCGACCATTTCTCATGCCCGCCTCTTCCTTTTGAATCTTTTATGATATTTAATCCTTGTGAAAGAAGAAACCTGCGAAATTTTTTCAACGAAATATTTGATAATTTTCTCGTTGACATTATTGACGATTTATGCAGATAAAGGCAATTCTACTTCTTTATGATATGTGTTTACAGGATATTTATCAAATATCTCCGCTACATACTCGTTATTGCTGATCACAGTTGTAATACTTGGGGCTAATACTTTTTTCGGTTTTTTTAATGACCCCTTTAATTCCCATCCCAATTCCTTCAAAACTTTTCCCAGAGTTTTTTTCTTCAGAGTATAATCAATAAAGTCTTCAAGAACTATCTCGAAAGATCTTTTAGCATCATCAACATTCTTACCGTAGCCTGTCAAATCCAAATGAGGTGAATAGATAAAATGAACATCATCTTCATCGCGAAAATGTACCAGAAGTAATTTTACTTTTACAACGCTTTCCTTATTAGAAAAGCCACCTTCAAAGATATATTTTGACATAACGTTAGATACTTTATTTTACACAACAAAATAAACAAATATTAATTACTAATGTCAAGATTTTTAAGTATTTATTTCTTATTCATAAAAATCTCACTCGATCAATCCCATACTCTTCATCAGATAGGTCGCATTGTGACTTGTTGTAATACCGTCGCGCAGTTTGTAGTCAAAAAGAAGGCTACCACTGTCGAACTCAACCTCAAAACATTGGTTGACGATCTTACCGGGATGATGTTCAGCAAGGCTTCCAAGCTCAAGGTCATGCGTTGCAATGATTCCTGATGCACCATAATTGAGCAGCTTTTCGGTCAGTGCCAGAGAACCTTTGGTTTTGTCGTGCGAATTTGTTCCTTTCAGTATCTCATCGAGGATAAAAAACACTTTCTCGCCTCGTTTTAGTTCATCAACTATATACTTTAGGCGTTTCAGTTCAGAGAAAAAATATGACTCGTGTTTGTAGAGAGAATCAATTGCACGCATACTAGTGATCAGTCTCATCGGCTCGTAAGCAAAACCGGAGGCTGCAACAACGGAACCTGTTCCCGCCAGAACGAGGTTCACCCCGATTGTCCTAAGGAAAGTGCTCTTACCTGCCATATTGGCTCCCGTAATTATCACTATCCTTTTTCCACCCCAGATGTCAAACTCATTGTTCACCCTCTCGTCTTCCGGTATTAACGGATGCCCCAAAGCCTTTGCCGTCACCGGAGAACCAGGTTTGAAGGTTGGGAAAACGAATTGTGGATGATTGTACCTGAAACCTGCAATAGTGTTCATAGTATCGAATTCCCTGAGAATATCGAACCAGCCGTCGATGAACTGCCCGTTATCCTCATGCCACTTACGTATCAGCCCGGTAACATACAGGTCCCAAAGAAAAAAACCGTTCAGGATCGTTCCAAGGAACATATTGAGCCTTTGATCGAGCATGTTAATACGTTTCCCAAGCTGCCTGATAACCACTGATGCCTTTTTATCTCCGCTACTCAGTTTTTCTTTCAACTCTTTTAATCCCTCCGAGCTGAAATTTATCTTGTCAACAGCATTTATCAGCTTCGAGTATTCAGAAAGAACATCTCCCAGTTTCGACAGCTGTTTCTGCACTTTTGTAACTCTTTTGAAATAGATGCCTGTAATTCCTAATCCCGCAAAAAACCACAACAACAGAAAAGAGGTTGACAGCGCTCCGGCAGTGGTCAGGCCAAGCACAATACCCGAAAGAGGAGTAAAAACAGCAGGGAGATACTTCTCCTTACTGCCAAAAAACGAAAGATCGATACCGGAAATATTTTTCAATGCAGAAATCTGCTCTGCGGTTTCACCGGTCATCTTTCCCAAAGCGTAAAAATTCTGACGGAAATCATGCAGCCCGCTCAGCTCCGCGATCATCTTTTGTTGCTTTTCAATTCCTGCTTTATCGCGCAGGGGACCGGAAAATTTGCCTGCCAACATTGCTGTGCCGCCGTAAAGAGATGTACGGTTCATATACTGAAACAATGACCCTTTGCCGAAAATATCAAGATCGAAAGCGAAATCGTGAGCCGGGTCGCTGAACTCTTTCCCATCAGGAAGATGCTCGAATTCGTAATTGAGTACTTTCAACTCTGTTTCGTTGAGCTGAATGATGTGATCTGTAAATTCTATCTTATTGTTAAGTCTGCCGTTAGCCTTCACCAGAAAAACAAACAGAACTACAACAAGAAAAATAAACATGAAAAACGGAAAAGAAAAAGTTTCCATGAAAAAATATGGCACAAGCACTGCTGACAAAAATACCGCAAGTCTGGCCCAGCCCAATGCCCGGCTTAGCGACTTTAACCTTTTTGATTCTTCTGTCCGCTTTGTGATATTGTTCCTGTAAAACTCCTCAGGCATCAGACCTCCTTGTTCGACTCCTGCATCTCTTTCCATAAAAGGTCTTTTAGCTCAGTGATCCCGGTATTTGCCACTGATGAAATGAATACATAAGGAACATCAGGCAGGTCCTGTTTGATCTCCTCTATCAGCTCCTCGTCGAGCAAGTCGGATTTTGATATCGCAAGTACCCTGCGTTTATCGAGAAGTTCGGGATTGTAGCTGCCAAGTTCGTGAACAAGTATCTCAAACTCCTTTTTGATATCATCGGCATCGGCAGGAACAAGGAACAGTAAAATGGAATTCCGTTCAATGTGGCGCAGAAATCTTAATCCAAGACCTTTCCCTTCACTGGCACCTTCAATTATTCCCGGAATATCGGCCATCACGAACGACTTATCATCGCGGTAGCTCACCATGCCGAGATTAGGCACAAGCGTAGTAAACGGATAGTCGGCGATCTCCGGTTTGGCAGCAGACACTACTGAAAGCAGGGTTGATTTTCCCGCATTGGGAAATCCCACAAGTCCCACATCACCAAGCAGCTTAAGCTCGAGTATAGCAGATATTTCAATGCCCTCTTCACCCGGCTGGGCATAACGTGGTGTCTGATGCGTTGCCGTTTTGAAATGATCATTCCCAAGACCACCGCGTCCGCCTTTTGCAAGGATATGTTCCTCATTGTGATTAGTCACCTCGAAAAGAAGCTCTCCCGTTTCCCCGTTTTTGACAACCGTGCCGAGAGGCACGTCAATGATCTTATCTTCGCCCTGTGCACCGGTCGAGCGTTGAGCACTCCCGGGCATTCCGTTGCTGGCAAAAATGTGACGTTTGTATTTCAAATGAAGCAATGTCCAGTAGTTCCTGTTACCACGAACTATTACATGGCCCCCACGTCCTCCGTCACCTCCGTCAGGGCCTCCTTTGGGAATATATTTCTCGCGCCTCAGGTGTGCCGATCCTGCACCGCCTTTCCCCGAACGACAGAATATCTTTACGTAATCAATGAAATTTGATGAAGCCATGTTGTTTAAGGTTAAAGCAGGGACGATACAAATAACGTCCCTGCCCCAAATTAAATTAAAATATCATTCGCATTATTGCAGTAATTCGCTCAGAACTTTATCGATACGAGCAAATATTTCATCTATGCTGCCCGAACCGTCTATCTTTCTGAATTTCCCTTTTTTCTTATAAAAATCGATCACAGGTTCTGTTTTCTTGTGATATACTTTCAGCCGTTTTTTTATCACGTCAATAGTATCATCAGAGCGTCCTGCTACCTTGGCACGATACAACAATCGTTTTATCAGCTCTTCTTCGTCCACTTCAAGATCGATCATAACCTTTACTTCCATTCCTCTTTCTTCAAGCAGATTGTATAGCATCTCTGCCTGATTGAGTGTACGGGGAAAACCGTCAAAGATTATGCCGGGAATATCTTTTCCCATCTTATCGATCTCATTAACGAGAATATCTGTAATGATCTCATCCGATATCAGTTTCCCTTTATCTATTTTTGCTTTGATTCTCTCTCCTAATTCTGAGCCTGAAGCGATTTCATTCCGAAGCAGATCTCCCGTTGAAATATGTTTTAACCCGTATTTTTCAATGATCTTTTTACTTTGAGTTCCTTTTCCCGCTCCGGGAGGACCAAAGATTACAACATTAAGCATTTTCAATGATTTGGTTTAGTTATTTTCCTCGATAACAGTATAAATATTTCTCAGATTTCTTCCATAGCCGTTATAGTCCAACCCGTACCCGACAATGAAATCGTTCGGTATCTCAAGACCGACATAATCCAGCTTCATATCCTTGATATATGCATCAGGCTTGAAAAGCATTGTAGCCACCCTTACTTCCTTAGGTTCCAG
>JAOZOF010000007.1:0-24598 GCA_029933425.1 Marinilabiliaceae bacterium | reverse complement strand
TATATGCATCAGGCTTGAAAAGCATTGTAGCCACCCTTACTTCCTTAGGTTCCAGTTTCTTCAACTGTTCCACAACGTTTGCAATGGTTATTCCGGTATCAACAATATCCTCTAAAAGTACAACATATCTGTCCTTGATGTCCTCATTCAGCCCTATCAGGTGCTTGACATTCCCTGTTGTTTTAGTGCCGGAATATGAGGACAATTTCACAAAACTGATCTCACAGTTGAACGACATCTCTTTCATAAGATCGGATGCGAACATAAACGATCCGTTAAGCACACAGATTAGCAAAGGGTCTTTATCACGCAGATCCCTTGCAATTTCCTGAGCTATCTTCTTTATTGCATTAATGATCCTTGCCTCGGTTATTGAGATCTCAAACACTTTATCTAATAGTTGTACTCGCATCATGGTGTGATTTTAAAAGATCAAAAATAGGGAAAAATGCCATTAGTCACAACTTAATGATTTAGCATATTTATTAAGCCTAAAACCAAACATGCCTTATGTTTAGTTTTGAGTTACATAAATCATTTATTATATTCGAAATGTTAAGTTTTATTGACAAAGAATTAATCAACTTATTATTTTTCATCTATTGTATTGTCAACTACCATCTTCTGAAACAATCATCACCCTGTTTATCTAAAAGTTATGAAGCATATTAAAATCGCAATCATAATTAGTATTATTATTTTAACAAATACGAATACTGTTTTCACTCAATCAATGCCTGAAGTAAGGTATGGCATACCGAGCACTGAACATTACAACAGAAGGCAATACAGAGGTGGCACACAGAACTGGAAAATTACTCAAGCTAAAAATGAAATAATATATTTTGCCAATAATGATGGGGTGCTTGAATACAACGGAGTAAACTGGCAAATTCTCAATCACAACACCCCAATAAGTGTAAGAAGTGTTAAGGCTATTAATAACAGACTTTACATCGGAGCTTACAACGAATTCGGATACTTCTGTTACGACTCACTTTATCATTTTCGCTACACATCGCTATCAACAACTCAGGAATTGAAATCACTTACTGAATGCTGGACAATTCTCGATTGGCAAGATAAAATAGTTTTTCATTCCGAAAAAGCAATTTGCATATTTAAAGATGACAAACTTATTAAAAAGATTTCGGCAACATCAAGATTCACTTCCATTTATAAAGTTAATGGATTACTATTGGTTCATGACGAAACAGAGGGGTTACTGGAAATAAGAGGTAACAATATCTATAAAGTTCATGATGGAAATATATTTAAAAATAAAATTATTACCTCAATAATGGACATTTCTGATAATAAAATAATTATTGGCACAATGACCCATGGACTATATTTATGGGATATGCAGGAGATTGTGAAATGGAATGTTTCGGCTGATGACCTTTTGGCATCCAACAATATTTTTTGTGGCACAAAGTACTTTGACAAATATCTCATTTTTGGAACAATCCAAAGTGGTTTGATAATAACCGATTTCAAGGGGAACATTATTTTAGTCATTGACAAAGACAAAGGATTAAAAAACAATACGGTACTTAGTGTTCTTGTTGACAGGGAAGGTATTGTATGGTGCGGCTTAGATAATGGAATAACAAAAGTAAACCTTCATTCTCCAATATCATTTCTGCAAAGCTACTTCAATATCGGAACCGGATATTATATAAAAAGATTTAAAAGCAATTATTATTTCGGCACAAACCAGGCTCTGTACCGTATTTCAGAAAAGAAGTTCAAAGATCCGCTTAAAACAAGGGATGACTTTATTAAGATACCCGGTACATCAGGACAAATATGGACTTTATTTGATGATGGTGAAAATTTATTATGCGGACATAATTTAGGCGTATTTGAAATAAAGTCACAAGGCGCAAAGTTAATTACACCTCCTGTGGTAAACGGGGTATGGATTTTCAAAAAGATAAAAAACAATCCTGACATGTTAATTGCCGGAACATACAATGGCTTAATCTTACTTCATAAACATAACGGCCGGTGGGAATTTAAAAGCATAATGAAAGGCTTTAAAGAATCATCCCGGTTTATTGAATGGGATAAAAACAATGACTTATGGATTTCACATGGATACACTGGAGTGTTTAAAATTTCTTTGTCATCAGACTATTCAAATGTTACAAAAGTGGATACATTTGCATTCTCTGATTTTCCCGACAACAATTCACCTTTGGTTGTCTCAAAGATTAAAAATGAATTATTTTTCGTAAGCAACAATGGCATATATAAATTAAACAGTGATCAAACCAGGCCGATTAAAGCAATCGGTTTTCAAATATTATATGATAACGGCAATTACCCGTCACGTCTCATTGAGGATCAATTCAGGAACATCTGGTATTTTTACAATAATAAAATAGGGGTACTCCGTTATATGGAAGACGGCAGTTATAAAAAAATAGACTACCCCTTTACTTCCCTTAATAACAAGTTGGTTAATAATTTTGAGTTTGTATTTATTCCAAATGAAGAAAATGTTTTTTTTGGTGTTGAGGATGGATTTGCGCATTATTTAGTTGGAATACAAAAAAATTACAAAACGCCATTCAATGTACATATTAACTATTTTAAAGGGAGAACAGACAGTGTTGCTTACAGCACAGAATCAATTAACGGAAAATTCTTTCAGAAATTTATTCCGCAGTACAAATTCAAAGACAATACATTTGAAATACATTATGCCGCCTCATATTATGAAAGTAACAATATCCTTTATTCTACTATTTTAGAAGGTTACGAAAACACCCCTTCTACTTGGAGCACAACAACAACCCGGGAGTTTTCAAGATTGCCTGAAGGCAACTATAAATTCATTGTTAAAGCAAAAAATATATATGGTGTTGAGGCAAAACCTGTTTCAATAGAATTTGAGGTATTGCCACCTTTATACCGCACTTTCACAGCCAAGTTGATTTATGGAGCATTGTTTATTTTATTCAGTTTCCTTTTTTATAAAATTATAGATTATAGAATAAAAGTAAGTAGAAGAAAAGAAAAGATTAAACAACAAATGCAATTTAAATCTCGAGAAGAGCAATTAAAAAATGAAGCTTTAATGGCAGAAAAAGAGATGATACACCAAAGAAATGAGAGGTTAAGGAGCAGCATTATTTATAAAGAAAAGGAGCTGGCCAATTCAACAATGCACATTATTCATAAAAAAGAGATTTTAAGTTACATAAAAGATCAATTGAAAAAATTAAAAAACTTAGATTCTAAGGAAGAAATTGAAAGAAAAATCAATAATATAATAAGAAAAATCAATAAAGACAGTGACAATGAAGATCATTGGAGAATATTTGAAACGCATTTAGAACAAGTGCATGAAGATTTCCTAAAAAGGTTAAAAGAAAAACACCCCGACTTAAACAGTAAAGATTTAAAACTTTGTGCTTACATAAGAATGAATATGTCGTCGAAAGAAATTGCAACACTAATGAATATATCTTTCCGAACAGTTGAAAACAACCGCTATCATTTAAGAAAAAAGCTATGCCTGGGAAATGGCGTAAATCTGAGCAGTTATATTACTAATTTGTAACACCTGTTTATTAATTGTTTTTGAATTATCTCAATTTGAGTAGTTACTAAAACAAATTTATAAAATCTTTTTCGTTGTCCATTTAATCCGCTTTGTCCATTAGGAATGAAACGAACTAATGTATTAAGCAGATTTAACCCCGATTCAGGAAATCTTGGCTTTTAGTCATATGGGTATTATAAGTTGCTGGTCAAAAGCTTTAATGGTATTCATCATTCAGGCTATGCTAAATACAAATGCCTGCTGCAAACTCACAACAGTTAACAGAAGTTAATCGATAAATATTCTAAAATTTATCAACAATGAGTATGTGACATGTGTTAAAATATTAAATTTTCAATTTGTATTTAGTTGATATTCTATTTCTTATAATTACATTAGTGAGTTTTATGTGAGTCATAAACTGCTACAGAATGAGTTTATCATGTGGAGCGTAATTAGCATATTTTAACAATATCTCACTATGTTTGCCTAACATAATTTAAATAACTCAAATTATTAATTAAATCCTTATTTTATGAAACAAATTTTTGCAATTCTATTTCTTTTTCTCCTGACATTAGCCAGTCAGGCTCAGGAGATAGAAATTACAGGTACTGTAACAGATGCATCCGATGGAAGTACTATTCCGGGAGTATCAATATCTGTTAAAGGTACAAAAAAGGGTACAATTACTTCAAGTGAAGGAACGTACAATTTAAATGTTACAAAAGGGGATACTCTGGTTTTTTCTTTTGTAGGAATGCAGACGCAACAACATGTTGTTGATTCCAGGGTTCTAAATGTAGCTATGCAATCATCCATCCTGGGAATCGACGAAGTTGTTGTTGTAGGATATGGAACCACAAAGAAAAAGCTCGTCACAGGAGCTAACCTTAATGTAAAGGGCGACGCTATTGAAAGTTTGAATACAGGTACTGCAATGCAAGCCCTTCAGGGGATCGCACCAGGTGTAAATATCACTCTAAACAATGGTTCTCCCGGTGCAGGTACAAAAGTGACAATTCGCGGTATGGGCACCATTGGGAATTCCAACCCTTTGTATATCGTAGATGGTGTTTCAGTAGATAATATTGATTACTTAAACTCGTCAGACATTGAGTCAATTGATGTACTAAAAGATGCAGCGTCTGCTGCCATTTATGGTTCTCGTGCTGCCAACGGAGTTATTTTAGTAACCACCAAAAAAGGCAAAAAAGGCAGTAAGGTCCAGGTTTCATACGATGGATACTACGGTGTTCAAAATATCTACAAAAACCTTGCTCCTCTTAATGCACAAGAATACATGTACATTATGGATGAAGGACGAACTAATGATGGCCTTGCTCCTAATGATTGGGAAACCATATTAAAACAAAACAGTTGGTTAAACACCAATTATCCGGATAGCCTGGGCAAACAGTTAGGAGAAGAGATATGGAACAGGTTGCAAAATGGATGGGAAGGGACTAACTGGATTGATGAAATGACCATGAAAAATGCACCTGTTCAAAATCACTCAGTAAATATAACAGGTGCCAGTGAAGACATAACTTATGCCCTGGGAGTTTCTTATTTTGATCAGGCGAGCATGATTGGTGGAGATATTACCGATGCGGGATATAAAAGAATGACTACACGATTTAATTCAGATGCTGTATTGTTCAAGAACAAAGACCACGATATCCTGACGATAGGAGAAAATTTTACTTATACCAATTCTCAGAATAGGGCTGTTGCAACAGGAAATATATACTGGAATGACTTACACAATGCATTGGTTCAAAACCCTTTGATGCCGGCATATTGGGACAAATCTCCCGATCCAAACGGTTTTACCCCAACTCTGGATGGATGGTCTAATGATCAAACAAACCCTCTGGCTACAATGTTCTATCGCAGTAATTATAACTGGAGTAAAAATAACTTCATAAATGGGAATGCCTATGTAAAAATAGAGCCGGTTAAAAACTTAGTTATAAAATCTTTATTTGGTATTACCTCATGGTCTGGCCACAGCCGGAGCTGGTCACCAACATATGCTTTAGGTATTCTTTACAACAATGCAGTTGACGGAGCTCAACAGAGCATGTATCAAGGGATCAATTATACTTTTACTAATACTATTAGTTACGATAGGATTTTTGGAGAAAGCAGGATTGGTATTTTGTTGGGTAATGAAGTGTTGAAGAACCAACTTAATGTGAACGTTGGTGGAAACAAAGCAAAAACAAATTTTGGCAAACCGGAATACGCATACCTTAACAATGTGGACAAAACGGACATCTCATCAATTAATACATGGGGTGCAGACTGGGCTGCACAAGGCGGAGGATTATTATCGTACATCGCTCGTGTTTCATATAACTTTAAAGAAAAATATATGATCGACGCAACTTTTCGGGCCGACGGCTCTTCAAATTTTGCTCCCGGGCATCGTTGGGGTAAGTTCCCTTCCGTATCTGCCGGATGGAACTTTACCGAAGAGGGTTTCATGAGTAATGTTTACTTTATAGATTATGGTAAGCTGCGTGCCAGTTGGGGACAAAACGGGAACCAGAGTATACCAAACTTTATTTACAGTGCAAACATTGCTTACATTGATCCCGGTTATTATTTTGGAGATAACAAACCTATCTCCAGTACAACTACAATACCTGCAAATGTCCCTAATCCTAATGTGTCATGGGAGACTTCCGAGCAGGCAGATATTGGCCTGGATACCCGGTTCTTCAACTCCCGATTGCTCTTTACATTCGATTGGTATAACAAAATGACTAAAGATTGGTTAGTTGTTGCACCAATTCAAGGAACAGCAGGAGCCGCAGCACCATACATCAACGGAGGAGACATTAAAAACACAGGTATTGAACTCTCGTTAGGATGGAATGACCAGGTGGGCGACTTTAAATACGGTGTTACGATATATGGTGCGCATAACAAAAATGAAGTTACACGAATAGACAATGCTGAAGGAATTATTATGGGGCCCGGTAATGTTTTATCTCAGGGAACTGCATATATTTCAAGAGTAGAAGTGGGTAAACCAATCGGCTATTTTTACGGGTATAAAGCTGATGGATTATTACAAAATCAAGATGATGTTGATGCTTATGTAGGGCCAGACGGAACACCATATTTCGAAGATCAGCGTCCCGGTGATGTACGTTTTGTTGATCAAAACAATGATGGTAAAATTGATGAGGAAGATAAAGTAATGTTAGGAGACCCAAATCCAGACTTCAATTTAGGCATTCAAGTTAACCTGGAATATAAAGGTTTTTATGCCAATACAACTTTATCAGGTAAATATGGCATGCAGGTAATGCGTTCTTATCGTTCATTCGCCGATCGTTTCGATCAAAACTATACAACTGATATTTTCAACAGGTGGCATGGTGAAGGTACTTCAAACCGAATACCTCGATTAAGCTCCTCTTCGAGCCGTAATACAAACTTCATATCAGACATTTACATGCATGATGCTGATTTTATGCGTATAAACAACCTGACATTAGGCTACAATTTTACCAAACTATTGCAAAATGTAAATTGGATGAAAACTGCAAGATTATATGTGGCATTCAATAATTTATACACATTTACCAAATATGATGGTATGGATCCGGATGTAGCATTCGGTGATAATGCTTCCTGGGCAACAGGGATAGATTTAGGCTTATATCCTTTACCTCGCACGGTAATGTTTGGCGTTAACGTAACATTCTAATTTTAAAACATTATACGAGATGAAAAAGTTAATTTATATAATATCCGCAATGTCTATGCTGTTTATGAGCGGTTGTGGTGATGATTTTTTGGATACTACCAACTTATATCAAAAAAGTTTGGCTAACTACTACCAAACTCCTAAAGATATTAATGAAGCCATGGGGGGTGTTTACAATGCCCTATATGTGGGTAGTGCTATGAGCAATGAGCATTTAATGGCAAATCTGCTTTCTGACTTAATGCTAGGTGGCGGCGGCCCTGACGATAAATCCGCAAAAAATGTTGATAGCTTTCAGGATCCTAATGAGGACACATATGAGGACCTATGGAAAGAAACATACAATGGTGTTTTTCGTTGTAATGCAATAATAGAGGCTGCTTCAGATGTAGATTTCAGCAGTTATTTCAAATCAGAACAGGAAGCTGTTGACTTTAAAAACCAAGCTATTGGTGAAGCATATTTTATGCGTGGGTTTTTGATGTTCAGGGCAGCTAAGTTTTTTGGTGGCATGCCCCTTATTTTGGCTACAGATGCACCTCGCGATGCTCCCCGGGCCTCAATGCCGGAAACATTTGGCCAGATCATGTCGGACCTTCACATGGCAGCAGAGACTCTTCCTTCAACGAAAATTCAGAATATTGACATTTCACAATATGGCCATGCAAATAAGTGGGTAGCTGAAGGGTACATTGCCCGTGCTTTTTTATTCTATACAGGTTACATGACGAATATTGAGAAAACAGCAACTGACGAAATCAAACTACCCGACGGCACCTCAATTAAAAAAGCTGACGTGATTACATATCTTGAAGACTGTATTGACAACAGTGGTTTTGCTTTAGCATCCGACTTTCGTAATTTGTGGCCTTACTCATATGTTAACGAAAGAGCTGGTGAAGTTGTATTACCCTGGGCTGCTGAGAACAATTTAGCCTGGGTTGGTCAGGATGGCCCCCATTCTGTAAATGGAACAGGAAACAGTGAAGTAATGTTTGCATTACGTTATGCCTTCGGTGACTGGAGTTGGGCTAAAGGACAAAGTTACAACAACAGGGTTTGCCTGTATTTCGGTATCCGCGACAACTCAATGATTCCATTCGGACAAGGTTGGGGCTGGGGCACAATCCACCCTACTCTCTGGAATCAGTGGGATGATGCAGACCCTCGTAAGCAAGGTTCCATTTTGCCTATGGGTGACCCTGAACAAGGAACACAAGACTATCAACCAAACAAAGGAGACCATGAAACCGGATTTTTTAATAAAAAGTACACGACCCTTCAACACAATGGGCCTGATGGAGTGAAAGGCCTTTTCTATTACCTGTATAACATGAACAACGGTGATCCAATGCAATTGTGGGCAGCACAGGATTTCTACTATATGCGTTTTGCTGATGTACTGTTAATGCATTCTGAATTAACAGAAACTGCCACTAACATGAATAAGGTACGTGCAAGAGCAGGCTTGCCGGCAATTGGATACTCTCTCGAAGCCCTTAAAGAAGAACGTAAACATGAATTTGCATTTGAGGGGTTACGTTGGTTCGACCTGGTAAGATGGGGGGATGTGGAAACAGGCAATAACCTCTATTCTGTCGAGGTGGATGTTGTAAACTCGGGTGTTCCTGGAAAATACAGCGTAAAATACCGTCCTGAAACAAAAGGGTTATTAACAATACCTGAATCAGAAATACGCTTGTCGAATGGTGTTTATGAGCAAAACCCGGGTTGGTAATTAAAAACAAGTAATTAACACATAAATTTATAGAGATGAAATTAAATAAAATATTAAATCTGTTTATTGGCCTGATGTTGTTGGTTTTCAATGCATGCGAGCCAATAGTAAATAGAGAAGAGTTGCAGAACAGCTTTAATCCTGATGATATAAAGCTTGAAGTAATTCAATCTACTCCGGGAGGTAATGGCTTATCTATTCGTATGAAAACTCCCGGAGTAACAGGCTACTGGGATTATAATATCAACAAGAAATTTACAGACAGGGTTGATGTAAATTATCCAATACCGGGAAAAAGCACCTTTACTTTTTACGTTACTACAGCCTATATGCCCAATAACAATCCTGCTGAAGTGGAGTATATCTCAAAGTCTATTGATGTTCAGATTGACAAATTAGACCAGCCTCTTCCTGATGCCTATTATGCATTAGTTGGCGATAACCTTGAGGGAAAAACATGGGTATTTAACGGTACGGGTGGTGATGACGGCTTGTGGTGGTACATGTCGCCTCCGGGCGACCCAAGTTCCTGGGCATCCGTATGGTGGAATGCAGGCGGAACATGCTGCCCTCCGGCCGACGTGTCAGGAAAGATGGTTTTTGACCTGAATGGAGGAGCCAACTACACCTATTATTCAGCTCCCGGTGCAACCCCCTCTGACGGTGGAAGCTTTGCTTTCAACGGCGATTACACTAAACTAATAATAAACGGAGGTGTAAATATTTTAGGAGCCGTAGATGGTGGTGGTAATTCTGATGCTACCTATAACATTATTGAATTAACTTCTGATAAAATGATTCTTTATCATCCTAATGCCGACTGGGGAACAGGATGGACCTGGGTGTTCAAACCTGAATAAACTATCAGTTAAAAGCCGGGACTCTGTGTTTTTAGCATGAGTCCCGGCTGATTTTCTCAAAAAAAACAAATTATCTTTCCATATTGATAGCAGTAAACATTGTAACTTTATTAAAACTGTATTTGAATCGTTACCAAATTAATATCCCGTGATGAAATTAACTAACCTGAATATCGCATATAGAACTTTGTCGCTTTTGCTTATACTTTTTACTATTTGTGCATGCAACAAAACAATAGGCATGACGGATTTCAAACCGGATTTTTCAGTAGAAAAAAACCCTGATATTCCTAATACAATGGAATTTACCAATAAAACTATCGGCACACACACTTTTGTCAAGTGGGACTTTGGCAATGGCGAAGAAACTGATAAACTGATGTACAATAACAAACACTCAGTTTTTTATCCGTTAAAAGGTGATTACACTGTTACTTTATCTGTATGGAATGCTGTAAATGTAAAAAAAACAGTATCAAAAACAGTTTCGATCACAAATTCTCTTTTTGCAATTGATTTTGAAGTAACCATAGACAGTAACAATTCTAATTATGCAAACATTACAAACACAACAGCGGGTGAAT
Source organism: Marinilabiliaceae bacterium (assembly GCA_029933425.1). Lineage (GTDB taxonomy): Bacteria > Bacteroidota > Bacteroidia > Bacteroidales > Marinilabiliaceae > JAADEM01. The sequence goes on along the minus strand of JAOZOF010000007.1, from coordinate 14,133 downwards.
ATGATGACATATCATGGAATATAAATGGCACTAAAATAGAAAAAGACCCGAATTCATTCACTGCCTACTTTGCTTTCAAGGGTGATTACGATATAACACTCAGGGTAGCTAAAGGAGACTTTGAAAAAAGCCTGACTAAAAAAATCACCATCGAAAATGATGATCCTGACTATCTGAATAAATATAAACTAATTTGGTCTGATGAATTTGACAACACTGATGTAAACCTTGACTTTTGGACCTACGAGACAGGTGACAATGGTTGGGGAAACAATGAGCTGCAAAATTACACCAACGGTAATAATGTAGAAGTAAAAGACGGGAAACTAATTATTACTGCCCGTAAGGTAGATGATAAAAAGGCTGTTGGATCATACACTTCTGCCCGAATGATTACAAAAGGGAAAAAGGAGTTTACATATGGCCGGTATGAAATTCGTGCCAAACTTCCTTCCGGAACAGGCATTTGGCCTGCTATCTGGATGCTCGGAAGCAACATAAACGATGTAGGTTGGCCTGCCTGTGGCGAAATTGATATTATGGAATATGTTGGATTTGAACCAAACGTAATTCATTCCACGGTACATACCCCTTCGGGATATGGAAGTAATGGCAATGGCAACAACAAAACACTACCAACATGTGAAGAAGAATTTCATACATATGGACTTATTTGGACTCTGTCAAAAATGATATTTTATGTCGATTCACCAGACAATGTAACTTTTACATATGCACCATCAAATAAAAACTCAGAAAACTGGCCATTTGACAAACCTCATTTTTTTATCTTAAACATAGCAGTAGGAGGTAATTGGGGAGGTGCAAAAGGGATTGACAACTCCATATTCCCACAAACACTGGAAATCGATTATATCCGTGTCTTCCAAATAAATTATTAACACTTGGTTATGAATACATGTACAACCTGACAAACATCTTATTTCGAAATCTTCAGAAAGACATAGTATTTTGATAGAACCTATTTATAGTAATTTTGAACACAATCGTAATTCACTGTGACAATAATAAAAACTCTCTCAATAATATTTATTACACTCATACTGTTCGAAAGCGGATGCAAGTCTAAAAAAAATTATGTGTTGGTATGGAGTGACGAGTTTAATTACGAAGGCCTGCCTGATTCACAGAAATGGAGCTGTGACACGATTGGAAAAACCTTGGAATGGGATAATAATGAAATGCAATACAACACCTGTCACCAGGCAGAGAATATTTATGTCAGTAATGGAGTACTTAGTATAACAGTACGCAAAGCCTCTGATTTTCTATACCCATACACATCCTCAAGAATAACTTCGAAAGGGAAGGGAGATTGGCTGTACGGACGAATAGAAGTTATGGCTAAAATACCCGGTGGTTTAGGCCTTTGTTCCTCAATACGGATGTTGCCAACCGACTGGGAACATGGAGGGGAGTCTGACAGAGGTGAAATTAATATTATGGAACATTTCGGATACGAACCGGACTCATTATACTTTTCAATTCACACACAAGGCCATAACCATACATTAAAAACCCGGCAATCGCACTCTGTATTTTTTCCCGATGGAGAAAATAAGTTTCACCTGTATGCTGTTGAATGGGAAAAGGAACAGTGCACATTCTTTGTTGATAAGACTAAAGTTTTCACCTATAAGAAAGAGTCAGGAGATTCTGCTCAATGGCCCTTTAATAAACGATTTTATATTTTACTGAACGTTGCTGTAGGTGGCAGTCGGGGTGGGCGGTTTGGAATAGATGATTCGATTTTTCCAAAATCAATGGAAATTGATTATGTACGTGTTTATAAACCAATATAACAGATTATATTTTATACAGAATATTATTATCAAATAATTCTATTTATCATGAAAATCAAAACATTATATTTAGTATGGGCATTCATTGTTCTTATTATATCTCATGGATGTAAAACAAAAGACAACAATACAAATTCAATTGAGGGGAAGGTTGAGGCCTTACTCTCTGAAATGACCATTGAAGAAAAAATAGGGCAGATGAATCAATACAATGGATTTTGGGATGTTACTGGTCCCGCCCCGTCAGGAGGAGATGCTAAAATGAAATATGAGCATATTAAAAAAGGTTGGGTCGGTTCTATGCTTAATGTGAGGGGAGCTAAGCAAGTAAGAGAGATACAAAAATTAGCCGTTGAAGGGTCAAGACTGGGCATCCCTATCCTTTTTGGCCTCGACGTAATACACGGGTATAAAACCATTGCACCTATTCCTTTGGCAGAAGCTGCCAGTTGGGACTTGAAAGCCATAAAGAAATCGGCACGAACAGCGGCAATTGAGGCATCTGCAATTGGCATAAACTGGACATTTGCACCCATGGTTGATGTTTCACGCGATGCCCGTTGGGGAAGGGTAATGGAAGGTTCAGGTGAAGACCCCTATTTAGGAGCTAAAATAGGCATTGCCAGAATAAAAGGATTTCAAGGTAAAGATTTATCAGCCCCAAATACCATTGCTGCATGTGCCAAACATTTTGCCGGTTATGGTTTCGCAGAAGCAGGCAGAGATTATAATACTGTTGATATTGGAACTTCAACACTTTACAATATTATTTTGCCCCCGTTTAAAGCAGCAGTTGAAAACAATGTGAAAACCATAATGAACTCTTTTAATATTTTAAATGGCATACCATCTACTGGTAATGCATCTTTAATGAGAGACATACTTAAAGACGAATGGGGTTTTAAAGGTTTTGTAATATCCGACTGGGCAAGTATTGCTGAAATGACACAACATGGTTTCTCAAAAGACTTAAAAGATGCGGCTGAAGTTGCAGTTAAAGCGGGCTGCGACATGGATATGGAATCGTATGGTTACATAAAATACTTGGCAGAACTTGTTAAAGCAGGCAAGGTTGATGAAAAACTGATTGATGATGCAGCAAGACGCATATTAAGAGTGAAATTTGAGTTGGGGCTTTTTGATGATCCTTATAAATATTGTAACGAAGAACGTGAAAAAGAACTTATTTATCATAAAGACCATATGGAAGCTGCTTTGGATATGGCCCGAAAATCAATCGTTCTGCTTAAAAATGAGAAACAACTACTGCCTTTAAAAAAGAACCAAAAGAAGATAGCTGTCATTGGTGCCCTGGCAGCAGATAAAAACAGCCCCTTGGGTAGCTGGCGAATTGGTTCGGATGACAACACCGCAGTATCAGTTATTGAAGGTCTGAAAAATCACAAAGTGTCTTTTTCATATGCCAAAGGTGCAAACCTCGTGATCGAACAACCTACTTTCACTACTGTAGTGAAAATTAATAAAACTGATAAAAGCGGTTTCCCTGAAGCTGTAAAACTGGCTCAAAGTTCCGAGGTGGTGATTATGGTATTGGGAGAACATGGATTTCAAACCGGGGAGGGCCGTAGCAGAACAGACTTAGGACTACCGGGCGTTCAGCAGGAGTTACTGGAAGCTGTTTACAAGGTCAATCGTAATATTGTACTGGTTCTTATGAATGGCCGTCCATTAACAATAACATGGGCCGATGAACATATACCTGCAATTGTAGAAGCCTGGCAATTAGGAACCCAAACAGGTAATGCTGTTGCCCAGGTTCTATTTGGAGATTATAACCCTTCCGGCAAATTGACCATGTCCTTCCCAAGAAGTGTTGGTCAGGTACCTATATACTATAATCATTACAGTACAGGTCGTGGAAACAATGTGGAAGGGAATGTGTTTTGGTCTCATTACATTGATGAGTCGAACAGTCCCCTCTACCCCTTTGGATATGGCTTGAGTTATTCAAAATTTGATTATTCAAATCTAACAATTGACGACACAGATAAGAATAAAATAAAAGTAAGTGTTACTGTTACTAACAGCAGTAAAACGGCAGGAGAAGAGGTAACGCAGCTATATATTCATGATCGCACGGCCTCTGTGGCCAGGCCGGTCAAAGAACTTAAAGGTTTTAAAAAATATAGATTAGCTCCTGACGAGTCCAAAACAATTACTTTTGAATTAGGGCCTAAGGAGCTGGGTTTTTATAATAATAATGGTAAGTTTATTGTTGAAAAAGGAGATTTTGATGTAATGGTTGGTTCCAATTCTCAATCAGGATTAAAAGGAGAATTTACATTGTAATGACAAAACATTATGAAACAAAAAATCATCATTACATATATTATATTATTTCTTTTTCTGCAATCCATGATGTCTTTTAGTCAGGGGTTTCTACATACCTCAGGCACTAAAATTGTGGATGAGAACAATAACGAGGTAATACTTCGAGGAATTGGGTTAGGTGGGTGGATGTTACAGGAAGGTTACATGATGCATTCTGTTGATGTGGCTAACACACAGCATGAATTTAAACACAAGTTGGTTCAGCTGATAGGGGAATCAGCTACCGACTCCTTTTATGTTGCATGGCGTGCAAACCATATAACACGAACAGATATAGATTCCCTTGCTACATGGGGATTTAACAGTGTCCGGCTCCCTATGCATTATAATCTTTTCACATTGCCTGTTGAAGAAGAGCCTGATGTCAACAAGAATACATTTTTGCCGGAAGGATTCGAACTTGTCGATTCTTTGTTAAGTTGGTGTAGCGACAATCATATTTGGCTGATTCTTGATTTACATGCCACCCCCGGCGGACAAGGCCATGATGAGGCAATATCGGATTATGACCCCTCCAAGCCTTCGCTGTGGGAAAGCCCGGAAAACAGAGCTAAAACAATTGCTCTTTGGCATAAACTGGCTGAAAGATATAAAGATGAGCCCTGGATTGGTGGTTACGATCTTATTAATGAAACAAATTGGGATTTGGGAGACAATAGTTCTTTGAAAAAACTCTATTTGGATATCACCAATAGTATCAGGTCAGTAGATAAAAAACATATTATCTTTATTGAAGGGAACTGGTTTGCAAATGATTTTTCTGGGCTGACACCCCCTTGGGACAATAACATGGTGTACAGCTTTCATAAATACTGGAACTATAATGATATAGCATCTATTGAGTGGATGTTGAATATCAGGACCAAGCATAATGTGCCCATATGGCTTGGAGAGAGTGGTGAAAACTCGAACTCCTGGTTCATGAATTGTATTAGGTTGATGGAAGAGAATAATATTGGATGGGCCTGGTGGCCTATGAAAAAATTAGAATCAATAAATTGTATCTATTCGGCCAGGGAAAGCCCCGGATATCAAAAGATACTTGATTACTGGGCAGGAAACGGGATACGGCCTTCTGTCCAGGAAGCTACTGATGGTATGATGGAACTTGCCCGAAACATGCTCAGTGAAAACTGTGATTATCATCCTGATTTTGTTGATGCATTGCTTCGTCAACCTCATGACCAAAATTCCCGTCCATTTACTGAACTACACATGCCGGGAACCATTTATACCACAGATTATGATATTGGGGTTAACGGAGTCGCATATTTCGATCAGGATATTGCCGATTATCACAGTACTTCTGAAGATTTTACAGCCTGGAACAATGGTTGGGTCTATCGTAATGATGGTGTCGATATTCAAAAATCGGATGATGATATTCTGACTAACGGATATAATATTGCATGGATTGAAACAAATGAATGGATGACCTATACCGTTAATGTTGATTCTTCTGCTGCATATGTGTTTAAATTGCGAACAGCTTCCCAATCAAATACAGGCAGGGTAAGATTTCTTATTGATGATGTGTCTGTCACTTCGTCTTTGTCAGTACCCAATAGTGGAGGTTGGCAGAAATGGACCGATCTTATTACTGATACTATTCTTTTGAGTAAGGGGAAGCATAAATTAACACTTTTTGCCGACCATAAGGGGTTTAATGCCGGAGGGTTCGCTTCTCTTATCACCGGAACGGCTGAGTCGTTAAATTTTAAGTTTGTTTATGCAGAAACAAATAAGTTTGGCACTGAGATAATTCTGACCTTGAACATGCCTGTTTCCTCTTATGATCAGGAAGTATTGACGGATATGGATATAACAGTAAACAATTCATCTGTACATATTGATAGTATCAGAGTAAATGACGAGAATAATTGTATGATCTCTGTATTCCTGACCAAACCGATTAAAGCAGGAGACAGGATTACTGCATCCTGCTCAGGGTCAACTATTGTGGCTGATAATCAACGACACCTAAATGCTTTTCAACAAAAGCCGGTAAAAAATAATGTTGTCAGGATTTTCAATATTCCGGGAAACATTCAAGCAGAAGATTTCTTCTTTGCCCGGGGTATTAAAACAGAAAACACTACGGATACAGGTGGAGGACTAAATATTGGCTGGACCGATGTCGGAGATTACATGGATTATTATGTGCGGGTTTCTGCCACAGGTGGTTATAAAATAACTTTTCGCACTGCTGCACAGGACAAATCTTCTGCAATAAGCCTCTTTTTATTTAGCAGTAACGATACTGTAAAGGTGTTGACTCAAACCCTGCCCATAACCTCGGGATGGCAGAATTGGGAGAGCGTCGATGCTAATATCAACCTTACTGCTGGTGATTATATTCTCAGGTTGGTTGTTGAAGATGCCGGCTTTAACTTAAACTGGATAAATTTTGCGCTTGCTTCCGGAATAAATAAATATGAAGATAATAGCGAAATATTCAAAGTTTATCTCAATCCCTCTGACGGCGATATTCATATCGCAGTGCAAAAGCCCATTCAGACCGTCTCTGTCTATTCTTTAGATGGAAAGAAAATTATTGATTTAAATGTGAGAAATAGCAGGAAAATTACAATTAATACCGATGGTTATCCATTGGGATGCTATTTGTTATTAGTAAAAACGGGGACAGGGGAGGCATTTGTGAAAAAGATATTTATTCAACATTAACGATAAATGGAAATCCACATGTATTATGTCGCTTGAAAATATAATGTGAATATGTATAAAAAGGCTTAAAAAGATATTATGTTTTCCAGTAACCTGTACAAATGTTATCCCTCAATATTCATACAAAAACAGAGTGAATTGTATAAATGTGGGATTGGTAGTAGTATGTATTGAAGGAAACCCCGCTGAAGTGGAATAGCTAAACAAGACTTTCGTATATTACTAAAACCTTCCCCTTTGTAATCAATTCAATTCCAGTGTGGTGATCACCGGGAAATGATCAGAAAGCTCGACCTTGTCACGTATGTAATTGTATGCCTTGAATGACGGGTCATACAAAATGTAATCGATCCGGAAAGAGGGTAAACGACCATTGTAAGTGCCGCCGAATCCTTTGCCTGCTTCTACAAAAGCATCTTTCAGATTGCCGCGCATGGAATGATAAGCATAGGATACCGGTGTGTCATTGAAATCGCCGCACACAATTACAGGATAAGGTGAGTTTTCAATGTGTTTTTTTATAGCATCTGCCTGACTGGCACGTCTTTTAAATGCACGTACCAGTTTTTTGACAACAGGAACAACATCTTTTTCTTTATCCAGCCCGTCAACCGTTCTCATCTTCCCAATTAACTCCATGTCCTGTCTGTTCAAACGTATCGATTCAAGATGATTATTAAAAAGCCTTACTGTTTTTCCATTAATCCGTATGTCTGTCTGGATCGTAAAATTCGTAGTATTCTCAAATCGCAGCACCTGTTTTTTCAGGATAGGATACTTGCTGAATGTAGCTAAACCTGCCCGGCCGATAGTAAATTTAGTGTACTGATATTCGATATGCCTGTAAGGATACTGCTTCATCCTGTTTATTATATAGTTTTCCGAAAACTTACGATGTTTGTTCGTTGCATAGAATTCCTGAAAACAGATAATGTCAGGGTCTTTTTTCCTGATGTAGTCAAAAGTCTCGTCCAGGATATCCTGCCTTCCCGACCATTTATAAAGATCGAACATCTTAACATTGAATGTCATCAATGTAACAGGGTTGTTCAGGGATTTAACATCTTCAACCGTATTCCCGCTCCATTGAAAAGTATTCTGCCACTGGGTCCACCCGATAAGAAATGCTATCAGAGGTATCAGTAACTGCCTTTTCATTCGTATCACCCAATACAGAAGGACCAGGAAGTTCAGTCCCCAGACCACAGGAAACAGGTAGCCTGCAAATGCAAAAATGTACATCCATGAAGGATTGACATATGCACTTAGCGTTATTACCACTAAAAAAGCAGCAATAAGCCATGTTAATATCACTGTAATGGAACGTATAAATTTCCTCAAAATCATCAACAATTAATATCCTGATTTATTAAAAAACTAAACCTTAAAATGTTTAATCCTGATCTTTCCTCAAAAAACAGATCAATTCTTGCTGGCATCGAAAAGTGTCTTTTTCTCATCCTTGGTAAGACTGTTGTATCCGCTTTTCTTTATCTTTTCAAGTATACGGTCAATCTCTGCCTGCTTTTTCAACTTTTGTGCATTGTATTCCAGATCAGAAATAGGACGTTTGTATGACACTGTCATTTTATGTCTTTTTTTAAACAGCCCTACTATCCTTTCCACCAGTCTGCTAAACCCCAGGGTCACGTCTTTCCCTTTTTGCAAACGACTTGCAAAATACCATCCAAAAGCTGCTCCTCCGATATGTGACAAATGCCCTCCTGCATTCTGAAGAGCTGCAAGACTTATCAGGTCAAGAATAAAATAGACCAATGCTATGTACTTCAATTTTACCTGGCCGAAAAACATCAGATAAACAGCAAAATCAGGACGATACATTGCTACAGAAAACAAAATTGCCATAATGGAGGCAGATGCTCCCATCAGTATGGAGGAATGGAAATAAGAGTAGAGAACAGGGATCAGATTGTATGAAACAAAATATACCAAAGCGCCTGTTATCCCGCCCAATATGTACACCCCTACAAGTTGCCGCGATGAAAAGAACATCATAAAAAGCTTCCCGAACCAGTAAAGGACAAGAATGTTAAAAATGAAATGTATGAATTCGTAATGGACGAACATATAGGTAATGATCGTCCACGGTTTCATCAGCAGGGACATGGGATCCGAAGGCATGGAGATCCATCTGAGCAGAGGATAATCCGCTCCCGGTCCTCCCGAAAAAGTGAAGAATATCTGCAACAATCTCACAACAACAAAAACCCCGACATTGATATAAATGATCTTTGTGAGGGCTCCTCCCTGATGATATGATCTTTTAATTTCTTCAACAATACTCATGATTCTGTTAATTAGTGGTTAGTGGTAAATACAATTTGTCCAAACAATTAACACTTTAACCATTTAACACTTTAATAAAGTCCTTTTTTCCTCCAGTAACGTATCATGAAAAATCCGAACAGCATACCCCCAAGATGCGCCCAGTGAGCGACATTGTCACTCCTGAAATTCCCTATTCCATAAAACAGCTCCAACACCCCGTAGATCATCACAAAGTATTTTGCTTTAATAGGTATGGGAGGGAATAACAACATCAGTACCGTATTCGGGAACAACATTCCGAAAGCAAGGAGGATCCCGAAAACAGCTCCTGAAGCCCCTATGGTTACAAATGCGTTCAGATAATCGATCCTGAACTGACGCACGAAATCAAGCGAAAGCTGTAATGCTCCCTGAGGATCTGAAGCAGCCATCTGATCGTATGACCTTGTGAAGACCTGCATGTTACGCGCCATTTCGATGCTGGCAGGATGCAGGTATTGTTTCAAAAGAACTACCAGATCATCATGTGAAGGATTCTGCATGTAAAAGTCAATAGCGTCAAGGAACGGTTTCAGCTCAATGTACTGAACTACCTGTTGCAACAACCCCGCGCCTATACCCGTAACCATGTAATAGATAAGGAAGCGTTTCGGTCCCCAGACCTGCTCCAGCACACGCCCGAACATGAAGACTGCAAACATATTGAAAAATATGTGTGACAGATTCGCATGAAGGAACATGTATGTTACCAGCTGAACAGGATTGAACTTCTGCGACAGGAAAAAATGCATCCCCGCAATTCCGTTAATATCTATACCTAATGATGATCGAAAGATAACCGTAGCAAGAAACACCAAAGCGTTTATGATCAGCAGGTTTTTTACTACCGGGGTAATACTCCCCAAAAACGAAGAACGATAACTCATAATTATTTAATGATTTTTATTCTCTTTTTTAACAACATTGATACCAATATGTTTTTATGCCAATATGGCACAGGTCAGATAAAAAGTTTATCGATATCTTCGTTGCCTATTATTGTAACAATTATTTTACCGGAAGGCGAATAGGCAGGCTCACTACAGGCAAAAAGCCTGTCGAAAAGCTCTGTCATCTCTTCCTGGGTCATTACCTTACCATAAGGGATGGCTGCTTTTTTTGCCATAGAAGCCGATATTTGCTCCCTTATCTTTTCTCCCAGATCTATCTCTCCGGTTTTGTGATCACTCAGAATTCCATCAATGATATCACTGCCCGATATATTTTCAAGATGCCCGGGAAGGCCGTAAACAAGAAATTTACCTTCCTCCGTTTCTTTTACTTCGAGGCCGAAAACATGCAACTCCCCCATAATGTCCCTTAACAAAGCGGCATCTTCTCCTCCGAAATAAAGTTCCTCGGGGAAAAGAGTTTTTTGCGAAGTGCTCCTTTCCGATGTCACCGCATCCATGAACAATTCAAACAAAACACGTTCATGAGCTCTTTTTTGATCAATGAGCATCAGTCCTGATTTTACAGCAGTGATAATATATTTGTTCTTCAGCTGAAAGAACCGTTCCGATCTGAACGCTCTATCCTCTCCTTCCGATGCGGGAATTGTTTGCTGCACAAGCTCAGTCTCTTCATAAAAGTCATTTGATGATTGCCTTTCATCCTTTTCAAATCCGGCGTATAACTGTTCCCAACCCTCTACACTCTCTTTTTTGTTCTTCCCTGAACTTACCGAACCTCCACCTGAAGAGAAGGAACTTTTTTCCTGCTCAAAAGGATTGAATGTGGGATCAACTTCAATTACCGGCTCAACTATTTCCGCTGCATGTCCGGCAACAGGAATATCAATACTGTCATCCGTGTCAAAATCGATGGACGGAACTATGTTGTTCTTCCCCAGACTTTCGCGTATCGCAGCCGAAAGGATATGCCAGATAGCAGGTTCATCCTCAAATTTTATCTCTGTTTTTGTAGGATGGATATTTACGTCTATTATTTCCGGATCAACCTCAAAAAAAAGAAAATATGCGGGAGCAGCTCCTTCGGGTAACAACTTCTCGTAGGCAGTCATCACCGCTTTGTGAAAATAGGGATGACGCATATAACGGTTGTTAACAAAGAAAAACTGGTCACCTGTCTTTTTTCTTGCTGTTTCAGGCTTTCCGATAAATCCGTTGATAGTTATCAACGGTGTCCGGGTTTCAACATTTATAAGCTGATTGTTTACCGACTTACCTACCAGATGCACAATTCGCTGCCTGTAATTACTTTTTGGCAGAATGAACAAGGGAACATCATTGTGGTGCAATTCAAGATCAATGTGCGGATTGGCGAGTGCTATTCTTTGAAACTCATTGATTATATTCCGGAGTTCCGTGGAGTTTCGTTTCAAGAACCTGCGGCGTGCAGGAATATTAAAAAACAGGTTTTTAACCGCTATCTGAGTACCCACGGCACATTGAACAGGTTGCTGCGAAATGACAGAAGACCCTGCTATCTCGATATGTGTCCCAAGCTCCTCACCGGCGGTACGGGTTTTCATTTCCACCAGAGCCACTGCTGCTATCGAAGCAAGAGCCTCCCCGCGAAAACCCATGGTGGTTATTGAAAAAAGATCATTTGCCTCACGTATCTTCGAAGTAGCATGGCGTTCGAAAGCCATACGGGCATCGGTATCACTCATCCCCTTACCGTTATCAATGACCTGAACAAGGTTCTTCCCTGCCTCTTTAACTATTACTTTTATTTCCGTTGCCCCGGCATCAATAGAATTCTCCAACAACTCCTTTACGACCGAAGCGGGTCTCTGAACAACCTCTCCCGCAGCGATCTGATTTGCAACCGAATCAGGCAATAACTGAATTATATCCGACATATCCGAGCAACTCCTTAACTATTTAGCAAAAAACTGAATGTACCACTCCTCACCCGACTTCACAAGATACTGAGCCAAAAGGATAAGAATTACAAGAATGATTATCAGCCTTATGTTTGATTTCCTTTTAATACTTCTGGTAACCTCATAATGCGGCTTTATCTTATGTCCTGACCTGAACCCGGCACGGATACGCGCTGCATAATCCTTATCACTCTCATCATCCGACTTCAAACCCATTTCTTCCTTTATCCTTCTCTCCCTCTCTGCCCGCTTTTCCTTCACCTCATCATAATATATCGGCTGATGGTCAAACACACGATGACGCGGAATCTTTATAAAACTGAACTTCATGCTCTTAATATTTTTCGCAATAAAATGTTGATCCAATATTTAAACCGGATAACAGAACAAAGGTACGAAATATTTTTTCTTGAAGTTTTCAGTATCCGGTAAGAATTCCCCATAAGTATAGTTCATCCGAATAATACTTGGTTTTTAAAATTCTTCATGAACAATAGTGGGAATTTATTTTATCAACACACTATTCTGTCCTCTTGTCGGTCAGGCTTGTTTGGCTGTGAAACAAGGCATGCTTTTCCTACTACTAAAGAGCCTTTGTGGGCTGGCCTGACAAAATTGCGGGCTCGCATGGGAGTGAATTGAAAATTGCCTAGAAATAAACAAAAGGCGCTTGTCGTTTTGACGCGATAGCGTCGATTACTTTTGTATTATTTCTGCAATTTTCAAGAGCCTGCCTGCAGCAGGCAGGCGGGGAGAAGCTTAATTTTGTCTTGCCTGCCCGCCGAGTGTTAAACTTAAATTGTGGTCAGGCGGGATTCTTTGGTTCTTTCTCATCAAGGAGAAAGAACAGATTATCAATTAGTATTAAATCTTATGCAGAATTTAAACAATTCGATAAAGATCAAAAAGCAGCTGCTAATTCAACCTCTCTCCACACCTGCTGCAATACACTGCCCCGTCCTGATGGTCATCCTTGAGGCAGCGGGGACACACCTGAGTATTTTCACTTGTTGAGGTTTTATTCTTTGCAATTTCAGAGGTAACAATACCTGTGGGAACAGCAATTATAGAATAACCCATAATCATTATCATGCTTGCAAGAAACTGCCCTACTACTGTTACCGGTGCAATATCTCCGTATCCGACCGTTGTAAGCGTAACGATTGCCCAGTAAATGCTTCTTGGTATTGATGAGAAGCCCGGATTGTATGGGTTCTCAATTATGTACATTATTGTTCCCAGTATGGTCACCATGATAAGTATGAAAAACAGGAATACACTTATCTTTTTTCTGCTTGCCCTGAGTGCCAGCCATAATTTCGATGACTCCTGAACATACCTGGTCAACTTAAGTACCCTGAAAACCCTCAACAATCGTAATGACCGGAATATAATGAGCATGTGCGTTCCTGCCAGAAGCAGACCTACATAACTTGGCAGTATTGCAAGAAAATCGATCACTCCGTAAAATGAAAAAATATAGGCAGAAGGTTTTTGTACCACCCAAATCCTCAGGAAATATTCAATTGTGAAAAGGATTGTAATTACCCACTCTGCCCCCTGAAGGAGAGCTGTTGTCTCCTGCGAGTTGCCGGGCACGCTCTCGAGTAAAACAATAATTATACTTGCAAAGATCAGGAATATCAATAACAGATCGAAAAACTTTCCGCTTCGGGTATCGGCTTCAAAGATTATTTCGTAAAGTTTCTCTCTCACTTTTAATTCTTAATAATTTTCACTCTTTAAACCCGACTTATGCAGTAGGAGCTATGAAATAGCTAACTAACTGCCTGCCCTACCGGTCAGGTGGGCATTTAGTAAGGGTTAACCCTCCCGAGATGCCTCGGGACAGGCTGATTTAGAAATACACCATTTTGATTTTTTATCAAAATGGATGTAGTTCTTTATCGCTATGCAATAGAAAGCTATAATTAGTTTTCTATCGCATAGTATGGGTTAAAAGTACAGAAAAAACACAATGTTATGAAATATCTCCATGGGAATACACAGATGAATAATCTTCAACTTTTACCTTTCCCCTTTTACCTCTTAAACTTTACAAACTTTTAACTTTCTACTTAATCCGATAGTCTT
>JAOZOF010000336.1 GCA_029933425.1 Marinilabiliaceae bacterium | reverse complement strand
TTTTTCAATGATAGCCAATATTCATTTCTTTCGTTTGGTAATTATTGATATAAGCCTGTGATAATTTAATCCTAATTCGTGAAGTTTCAAAATATTAACGGGATGAACTTTTTAACCCAGAATCAAAAGTCCATCCCGTTAGTAGTTCAAAAAAAGATAAGGTATTTTAGCGCCACTCGATCAATGCACTGTTCAGAGCCTCCTCAACCCTCCATTTTGGCTGGTGAAAATAGATCAAACCATGCCCCGGCAACATGATATCCATATCCACTTTGGCAAACCTCCGCAAAGAATCGATGTAAACAGGTTTGTTGAAATCGATGGAACCGTCCCAGCCAAAATCACCTGCAAGCAGTGTTCCGATGATATCGCCGCTGACAACTATCCGTTTACCCTCATGATCGAAACCATAAGCCGTACAACCCATGGTGTGACCGGGGAAATGCATTACTTTGATCTTTACACCGAGTACATCTATCACCTCACCGTCTCTCACAATGATATCAACATCCACAGGTTTAAAGGTTTTGTGATAAAGATACCCACAGCAACGGTCATCACCTTTGGAAACGGCATCGGCAGTCTCCCCAATGGCAATGATCTTCACTCCCATCTCTTTCAGGATGTGAGCACCTCCGGCATGATCAAGGTGCGGGTGTGTAAGAATGCAATACTTTATGTCATTGGGCGACAGGTCCCAGTATTCGATGTTACGGAATATCTGATCCATGGTATCGCCACATCCGCTGTCGAACATGATTAGGCCGTCACCGGTTTTCAGGATGTAAGAGTTGGCATCGTTCCACAATGCCCCCTGAAGGTCGAAGGTTATGCCGTTAAGGTCGCCGCTTACCTGATAGATGTTTTTAAGGATTTGCATGATTATGTGTTTGAGGTTTCGACAATAAAATAATCGCGTGATGTTTTGTCACACCTGCCTGCCGGCAAGGCAGGATTTTTGTATCCTATGGGCAAAAATTCCGCCAAAATCAATTCATTTTATTTTTCAACACCCCGGATTCCCGGGGTTATTAATGTTTCGCTCCTACGGAGCTCTTTTTAGCCGTAGAACCTTGGCTCCTTTGCAAGAGATAATCTTCGATTCTTTTATCCGCTTAAACACCTCCCTCCCCTTGGGGAACCTGCCTGACGTTAGACAGGGGCCGGGGTGGGGCTTTTACTTTATCCCCAGTTTTTTCTGTATCTGCTCAAGGGATACTCCTTTTGTTTCAGGCATCACATAGATCACCCAAAATAGCTGGGCAACCATACAAACGGCATAAAATGCGAATGTGTATCCGCCCGATATCTCGGCTATCATGGGGAATGTCCAGGATATTGCTGCAGCCATGAACCAGTGTGTGAATGTTCCAAGTGCCTGGCCTTTTGCCCTGACTTTGTTGGGGAATATCTCACTCAGGAATACCCAGATCACAGCTCCCTGTCCCACGGCATGAGAGGCTACAAACACTAACAGACTTATCAGCATCACCCAGCTTCCGGCTTCGGTAAATTCACTTCCGTACGAAAAGAATAGCCATGCAATAGTGCTCAAACTCACAATGTACCCAACCGATCCCACAAGCATCAGCTTCTTACGGCCGAAGTTATCGATCACAGAAAGTGCAAGCATGGTCATCACCAGATTAATACCTCCAACAAGAACTGTCTGCAGCATTGCACTCTCGGCACCTGCCCCTGCCATTTTGAAAATGTGCGGCAGGTAATACATGATGGCATTGATACCCGAGAGCTGGTTGAACATTGCAATAAGAACTGCAAGCATGATCGGTTTAATGTATTTCTTGCTCAGAAGCTTCTCCTTCTCTCCCTGCTGCTCATGCTTCAGCGAAGCCTTGATCTCCTCTATTTCATCATCAACACTGCCGTTGTCGGTGCCGAATTCGTTTAGCACGGCCCTTGCCTCTTCTATCCTGTTCTTTGCCACAAGCCATCGCGGACTGTAAGGATTGCGGAATAAAAGAATGAAAAACAGAGCCGCCGGAACAGCCTCAACCCCGAACATAATACGCCATTCGATCGGCCCGAGCTGCAATTCGGTTATCACATAGTTTGAAAAGAAAGCCAGCAGAACACCAAAAACGATGTTAAACTGTGTGATGGCCACAAGTCTGCCGCGATACTTTGCAGGCGAGATCTCCGCGATGTACATCGGCGAAGCCACAGAGGCCCCTCCTACTGCCAATCCTCCGATGAACCTGAAAAACAGGAACGAGTACCAGTCCCAGGCGAGAGCACTTCCCAAAGCGGAAACGAGATAAAGTAAGGCTATCACGTAGAGTGTCTTTTTACGCCCGAAGATATCGGCAGGTTTTCCAATAGTTATCGCCCCGATGATAGTTCCGAACAGGGCACTTGCCACCGTAAGACCGAGGTAAAAAGATGACAGTTGAAATGTTTTTTGGAGCCATTCGGTAGTTCCGGAAATGACAGCCGTATCAAAGCCAAAAAGGAGTCCGCCGAGTGCGGCTACGATTGTGCTGTAGATGAGATGTGGCCCCCTCCGTCTCCCCCCAAGGGGGAGTGAATGATTGTTTTGTTCCATAAATATATTTTATTTATTCCTGTTGGCAACGGGTGTTATCCCAATGCCGTGGTATAGTTTTGTCACATTTTTTGCCTGGCTTCGCGGCAAGAAATTCGCCAAAACTGAACATTCTTCTTTTAATACCCGGCGCTTCGCACCGGGTTATTTTTATTAAACTCCTTCGGAGTTTTTGATTCATTGTGTTTTAGTGCTCAGCCATCCATCAGACAAGCCTTCACGAAAAAAACTTTCTGCTTTTTACTTTCTACTTTCAACTTATCTCAACCTCACATGCTTTCCTGGCCTTAGTTTGTACGGCGGATTCTCTGAGAAATCATCATGCAGCGGCTGCAGCATTTTTACCTCATCACCTTTGTCGTTGGCGAGGGTTATAGCAAACACCCTTATCCTTGAATTATCGGGTAAAGTGATCTTTTTCGTATTTTTATCGATATCTATCGCATACCTGAAAATGTACGAATACTCGTATGGCATGTTTGCCGAGGGGTATGAAAAATGACGGTGCGACGCAAACCAGGCAATGTTATCCTCTTTCACAAACGGTGGTTTCACATCGTAAACGGTGTATCCGTCAACCTCGAATTGGCGGTCGTAGTGCTGGCCAAAAAATCCCCACCATTTTGAGATACCGATATTCACCTTTTTACCATCAACCATAAAGTCATCCGACAGATCATCGTAAGCTGCCGCAAGAATGTAAAGTCTGTTGTAATCACCTTCCGGCAGTTCTATCTCCTGACCTGAACAACGCACCACATTGTTCTGCAGATCTTCCCTGCTACCCATTTTAAATGTGATACCGTCACTAACTATCTCGTCAGGTATCTCCTCGGCAGGATAACCGTAAAGATTTCCATGGCGGGTCGGGTCGTAAGGACGTTTGTAAAATGTGCCGTCACTGCGATCGTGATCATGGCTCATGACATCCTCGTTGAACGGAAGCTCAACCTGAACCTTAGCCGTTTCAATATTTTTCTTTGGTGAAAGCTTAACGGCAAAACTACGTATTGTGTAATGCGAAAGATCCATGTTCAGCTTATTTCCGGAAGATTTTAATTCCCCGATCTTTTGTTCCTGCCCGTTCACCTCGTAAAC
>JAOZOF010000335.1 GCA_029933425.1 Marinilabiliaceae bacterium | reverse complement strand
CTAAACAATAATGCCATGAAAAGGACTGATCTGAAATATTTCTTTCCCATTTTAATCTTTCTGTTACTTAATGCAGGTTGCCAAAGAGATGAACCCGAAGAACCATCCGAAAAACGAGGAGACCTCATCAGCTCTGAATTTATTTCAGACTATTCCGCAGGAATGATCACTGCATTAATAGATCAATTCAACGTTGATATAAATGTTGATCTTAAATATGATGTTGATGCCTACAGGATCATTTACCTTACCCCCGGCCCTGACGGGTTACTGATACCCGCTTCAGGAGCCCTGATGATACCAAAGTCCGCTTCTGATCTTGCGGCCATTTCGTTACATCACGGAACCGAGACCAAAAGAACACTTGTTGCCTCCGTGAATCCTTTATCCACCGGTGAAGGCGTTGCAGGGCTGGCTTCTTCCTCTGCAGGCTTTGTCGCTTTTCTTCCCGATCTGTTAGGTCTTGGAAGCTCCGACATCCTTCATCCCTATCTTGTTGCAGATCTTTCGGCGGGTGCCGTAATTGATATGCTGACAGCAGGAAAAACATTTTGCAATGAAAATAACATTGACCTGAATTTCGATCTTTATCTGGGTGGATATTCCGAAGGCGGCTATGTAACCCTTGCCGCACAAAAAGATATTGAAGCAGACAAGGATCTGCCATTTAATCTTATTGCATCCGCACCCGGTGCCGGACCTTACGATCTGTACAACACAGTTTTTTATTTCCTTGATCTGGATGAATACCCTGAACCTGCGTTCATGGCATATCTGTTCAATGCTTACAATTATGTTTACAAGTGGAAGCGTATACCTGAGATCTACAGATCACCTTATGCCGGTATGATGCCGGATCTGTTTGACGGAACAAAAACAACCGGACAGATAAACAGTGCATTACCTGTAAAAGTATCCGATCTTTTTACGGCTGATTTTATTGACGGACTCAAAAACGGCACCGACAAACAGGTTATTGGCACGTTGCAAAATAACACCCTTTTATCGTGGACTCCTGTCACACCAACAAGATTCTATCATTCAAACGCTGATCAGGTTGTTCCGTATCAAAATTCCGTAACAACGGTCAACACTTTTAAAAACAACGGAGCACCCGATGTTGAACTGATCACTATCGACGGCCTGCAGCACAGTGATGCTGCTATCCCTGCTTATACCGGTATGATAGAATGGTTCGATTCCCTACGCCGGCAAAGGTAATCACTGCCCCGGAAATAAAGTCTCTTAGCAATACCTGCTTTCAGAGCAGGTATGTTTATCATATTATCGTAATTTTAAGATCGAATTATTATATTGCCTGAAAATTATCTGCTTTAACAGATGATTTTAGGAATGTTCCTTTATTTTTGTGATTAAATTTCATTCCTTTCCGGGGATCAGAATATATTTGAATTGATGAAGTACGTTTTTTACATTGTATTAACGATCATACTTTCCGTAATATTCGGGAGATGCGACAGCGGGGGCGACGACATTTGTCTTTCGAATCAAAATGCAGCACAGGCAGGCCTCTATTCTGCACATTCGCTAAGTGATAAGGATACTGTGTTGACCGACCTTTATATCCAGGGAGTTGGGAACGACAGTATCCTGTACGACAGTGTTGCCGTTAACAGCCTTTTTCTCCCCTTATCAATGCATACCGACACCACCGCATATCGCATTAAAGTAAAAACCCTGCTGGATACTATTTGGTTCGTTTACAGAAGAGACCTCAGCTATGTATCAAGCAGTTGCGGACTGACAATGAACATTGAGATCGACACAATACTGTTTACCGGAAGATTTATCGATTCAGTAGCAATTAATTATCCGTATATTTTATACAATGAGAATATCGAGAATGTCAAAATATATATTAATTAGCCTGTTCCTTTTTTCTCTCGGAAATGCCGGCGCTCAGACCGTAGTGGTGAATAAGACCGAGGATAAAAAAGATCAGCACGGTATATCTTTCGGTATCGATATTTCTCCTTTTATCCTTTATGCTTTCCAACCTGACAGAATAGGTGCTACTTTTCTGGGACGGTATTATTTCAAAAGAAACTGGTATTCTGTTGCTGAAATTGGTTTTGAAAATGTTGATTTTGACGAAAACTCATACGCATATACATCTAACGGAGGGTTTTTAAAAATAGGGGCAGAGTATAATTTTTTCAAAGTGAACGATCCGTCTAACACCGACAACATAACTGCGGGGATAAGATACGGCATAGCAACACAAAGTCAGCAAAGTCCGAGATATACCATAATTGATGATTACTGGGGCAATTACACCGGAGATATAGGCCTTTCAACTGTTGTTTCACATTACATCGATCTGGTTGCGGGCATAAGGACACAAGTTTTTAAAAACTTTTTTATGGGATGGACTTTCCGTCTTAAGGTACTTATGTCATCGAATTCCAAAACCGTGCTTGAACCGTATTCCATCCCCGGATACGGCAAAGGAGATGTTAATGTAAATATGGGCTTTACCTATACTCTGGAATATCAGATACCGTTCAAAAAATAACGATCCTGAAGATCTTAAAAGAAGTGAGATGAAAGATGTTTGCATTTATTGTGCATCAAGCACAAGTATCGACAAAAAATATATTGAAATAGCGGATAAACTTGCAGAAGTGCTTGTACGTAATGGTTACGGCATTGTTTACGGGGGAGGCGAAGTCGGACTGATGGGAGCGATTGCCGACAGGGTGCTTGCCATGAACGGACGCATCACAGGGGTAATTCCGAAGTTCATGGTCGAAGTGGAATGGGCACACAAAGGCGTGAAGAACATGGTGCAGGTAGAAACCATGGCTGAGAGAAAAACACGGTTGATACAGGATGTTTCAGCAGTGATCGCTCTTCCCGGAAGTACAGGCACACTTGATGAGCTGATCGATGTTCTGTCGTTAAAAAAACTTGGAAAATTTACAAAACCTGTAATTATTGTCAACTCTTTCGGCTTTTATGACTCTCTTCTTACGTTGTTCGATAAAATGATAGAAGAACGCTTCATGCGGCCGGAACACCGGAATTTATGGTCGGTTATTGATGAGCCTGAAGACATTGTCATGGCCATCGACAATGCCCCCGAATGGGATGAAAGTGCAATTAAGATAGCAGCTGTCTGACCTCTGCTTTGTCAGCGTCCCGTATTAAAGAACAGGCAGTTAATTTTTTTGCTTTTTAAGTAACCGAAAGCCTGTTTTATCGTAGATGACAACAAACCGATTATCTTTTTTATAATTTTGCCTAAAACTTTCTGATATGACAATAGAACAGCCTTATTACTATATTCAACACAACGATACCATAAAAACAGGTGTTGATACAGTTTCAAAGGCAAAGGTCATATCCGATACTCTTGTTGCAGACACCATAAAAAAGAGTAACATAATCTTACCTAAAGACTCATCAACAGTCGCTGAACACATTCAGAAAACCGATACCACAAATACCGCTGACACTGTAAAAGCAAAACAAAAAAGCATTACGGATTCGGTAACGGCAAAAAGCGTTCAACCATTAAAACCCAAAAGTGTAGTAAAAAAGGACTCTGCCATCAGCTCTGTTCCTGTTACTTCTGCTCCTGAAAAAAAAGAAACAAGGATCAAAGAAAAAAAGGCGGTTTCAAAAAAGATTACAGTAAAGCAGGATTCTGTACTATC
>JAOZOF010000006.1:35404-39491 GCA_029933425.1 Marinilabiliaceae bacterium | reverse complement strand
ACCATTCAGGATATTCTGATACGCCGTGCACGTATGTCGGGCAAAAATGCGCTTTGGGTACCGGGTACCGACCATGCTTCCATTGCTACTGAGGCAAAAGTGGTGAACAAGCTGAAAGAGGACGGCATAAATAAAGACGATCTTTCACGCGATGAGTTCCTGAAACATGCCTGGGAGTGGACTGATAAACACGGAGGCATTATCCTTAATCAGTTGCAAAAACTTGGTGCTTCATGCGATTGGGACCGTACATGCTTTACCATGGATGAAGTACGCAGTAGAGGTGTAATAAAATCATTTATCGATCTGTACGACCAGGGATACATCTATCGTGGCATTCGTATGATCAATTGGGATACAAAAGCCCAAACTGCTGTTTCGGACGAGGAGGTGATCTACAAAGAGGTGCAGTCGAAACTGTACTACCTTCGTTACAAGATAGAAGGTACAGAGGATGAATATGTAACCATTGCAACAACCCGTCCGGAGACTATTCTCGGTGACACTGCCGTTTGTGTGAATCCAAACGATGAGCGTTTCAGACACCTGAAGGGCAAGCGTGTTCTTGTTCCTTTGATCAACCGTTCGATCCCCATTATCGAGGATGAGTATGTTGACATGGAGTTTGGAACAGGATGCCTGAAGATAACCCCTGCCCATGATATCAATGACTACGAGATAGGTATGCGTCACAACCTGAAATCTTACGATATTCTTAACGATGACGGAACGATGAGTGAGGCAGCTCAAATTTACATCGGAGAAGATCGTTTTGATGTTCGCAAAAAGATAGTTGTTGATCTTGAAAAGGCAGGAAATCTGGTAAAGATAGAAGATTACACCAACAAAGTAGGTTTTTCCGAACGTACCGATGATATAATTGAGCCTAAGCTCTCGACACAATGGTTCCTGAAAATGAAGGGACTTTCGAAACCTGCTCTTGATGCCGTAATGAATGACGAGGTTGTATTCCATCCTAAAAAGTTCAAGAACGTCTACCGTCACTGGATGGAGAATGTAAAGGACTGGTGTATCTCACGTCAGCTGTGGTGGGGACACCGTATTCCCGTTTACTATCTTGAAGACGGTTCTTTCGTTGTGGCAGAAACAGCAGAACAGGCTCTTGAGAAGGCCAAAGAGAAGACCGGAAATGCAAACCTGACAATGAACGACCTTCGTCAGGATGAGGATGTGCTTGACACATGGGCTTCATCGTGGCTGTGGCCGATCACCGTTTTCGATGGCTTCGAGGACAATGAGGATATTAATTACTACTATCCCACAAATGATCTGGTTACTGGCCATGACATCATTTTCTTCTGGGTTGCACGGATGATAATTGCAGGTTATCATTTCAAAGGTAAGTATCCGTTCAAAAATGTTTACTTCACAGGGATGGTACGCGACAAGCTGCGCCGTAAAATGAGCAAGTCGCTCGGGAATTCGCCCGAACCGCTTAAACTGATCAAAAAGTACGGAGCCGATGGTGTAAGGGTAGGCATGCTGCTCTGCTCTCCTGCCGGAGGTGACCTGCTGTTCGATGACAGTCTGCCTGAGCAGGGACGTAACTTTGCCAATAAGATATGGAATGCATTCCGCCTTGTAAAAGGATGGGAAGTAAGCAGCGACATTGAACAACCTGAAAGTGCCAAACAGGCCATCATGTGGTTTGAGCAGAAACTAAACCAGACAATTGCCCTTATTGATGATCACTTCTCAAAATACCGTATCTCCGATGCTTTGATGACTGTTTACACAACATTCTGGCAGGAGTTCTCATCATGGTATCTTGAAGCTGTTAAGCCGGCTTATCAGCAACCGTTGGATGCTGAAACATACAAAGCAACAGTTGAATTCTTCGACAAACTGCTGAGACTTTTGCATCCTTTCATGCCGTTCATCACAGAGGAGATATGGCAGCTGCTCGATGAGCGTAAAGAGGGTGAAAGTATCATGGTTTCGGATATGCCTGTGGCATCAAAAACCAACAACGAGGTTGTGGAACAGTTTGAGATGATAAAAGAGGTTGTGGGTAATGTTCGTACCATACGTAAGGAGAAAAACCTGCCGATGAAAGAGCAACTCTCTCTGTCGGTACTGTCTGCAAACGGCGATTACAGTTCAACGTTCGATGCTGTCATGGAGAAGTTAGCCAACCTGAAAGAGATCAACAAAGTTTCCGGGAAAGTTGAAGGTGCATTGTCGTTCATGGTAAAAACAAACGAGTACTTCGTTCCTATGGACGGACTTGTTGACGTCGAGGCTGAAATAAAAAGGCTTGAAGATGAACTTAAATACCAGCAGGGCTTTCTCAAGTCGGTTACTGCAAAACTTAGCAATGAACGTTTTGTTAACAATGCTCCGGAGGCTGTTGTGGCAAAAGAAAGACAAAAGCAGGCTGATGCTGAAGCCAAGATAAAAACACTTCAGGCATCGATCGAGAATCTGAAAAAATAAAATAATGTTCTAAGTGAGCGGGTGACTTCGAAGTCACCCGCTCACTATAATTATGGCTTGAAACCATGCCGTTTTTTTATCCCCTTCTTTAATAACCACTAATGCGTTAGTGGAAAACACTACTAAAAACACTACTAAAAACACTAACACGTTAGTGAAATTCTCTAATGTACTTTTGATCTAAAATTGTTTCTAAATTCAAATTACTTTTTGGGGTTTATATATTTTACAGGAAACAATATGAACATTCCAAGTTGCTTTAGTGTTATTTCTAAAGTAGTAATCATAATTTTAAGAAAATGATCAACCTAATCAAAACACTCTTAATCATAGCTTTGCTTTCAAAAGGCTTTTCTGTAAATGCACAATACCAGCAGTTATATAACTCTGTTAAGGATAAGATAAAAAAATATATTGAAAGCGGAGAGTCCGTTATCAACGGGGAAAGAATAATCGCATCTCAAAGAGAGACAGATTACTACAAAGCACACAACTATGAGCCTATATGGTTCGATAAGACAAACAGGGAAGAACTTATCGCTATCATTGAAGATTCATACAATGAGGGCCTTACTCCATCTGATTATCACATTAAAAAAATAAAAGAACTTGAGAAAAAAGTGGAAGATGGAAGTCTTGATGCAGAAACAATAGCAAATCTCGAACTGCTTCTTTCCGATGCTCTTGTGATGTACGGACATCATCTTTTGTATGGTAAAGTTGACCAGGCGGATATACGAAAGAACTGGGATGTGCCTGAGAACCCTGCACCTGAAGGTCTTGATGAACTTTTCACGGAATATAAATATAAGAAGGATCTATCCGATTTCTTCGACAAATTAAAACCTCATCATTTCATGTACACAGGGTTGAAGGAAGGCTTGAAACGGTATCGCAAGATAGAAGCAGAAGGCGGCTGGCCGGAAATACCCCGAGGCCAGGTGCTCAAACCGGGAATGACCGACGACCGGATATCCGTTTTAAAAACATACCTTACCATAACGGGAGATTACGATAACGTGAACAGTGACAATAACTCATTGCTGTATGATGACGACCTCGTAAAGGCAGTAAAAAGATTCCAGTTCAGGCATAATCTCACTACCGACGGTGTAATTGGTAAAGGGACTCTGGAGCAGATGAACATACCGGTAGAAAAACGCATCGACATGATAAGAGTGAATATGGAAAGAGGACGATGGGTGCTTCACGATATCCCTTCCGATTTTATTGTGGTCAATATTGCAGGTTTCAACGTTCGTCGTATTCAGGATGACTCAGTAACATACTATTCTCATGCTATCGTAGGGAAAGTACAGCATGAATCCCCCATCTTCCGGGGCAGGATCATTTATGCCGAGATAAATCCCACCTGGACAGTACCATATTCTATTGCTACCAAGGAGATGCTTCCGCGATTAAAAAGAAGTTCGGGATATCTGAAAGATAAACATCTGATAATCATGGATCCTTCAGGGAAAATACTTGATCCATCCACTATCGATTTTTCTAAATACTCTAAAAATTATTTTCCTTTCATCATACGGCAGGAACCGGGACCTTTCAACGCTTTGGGTCAGGTAAAGTTCATTTTCCCTAATAAATATTCAGTATATTTGCACGACACTCC
>JAOZOF010000006.1:2865-35304 GCA_029933425.1 Marinilabiliaceae bacterium | reverse complement strand
TGAACGGTTACAGGATAGGGAACTATCCGAGACAGAATTACAAAAAAAACAGCAACTACAGAAATCCCAAAGGATTCATTGAAGTTACGGAGGAGAATGAAGATGTGTTCATTACCCCTCATTTCCGGTTAAAACAATTTTTATGCAAACAGAGCGGAGGATGGCCGAAATATGTTGTCGTCAAGCCGCGAATGCTTCGCAAACTGGAACTTATGCTTGATAAATTAAATGATGAGGGAGTTAAAGTAAAGACTTTCTTCCTCATGAGTGCCTACCGCACACCATATTACAATAAAAGCATCGGCAATGTAAAGTTCAGCAGGCATGTTTACGGCGATGCCATTGACCTGTATGTGGATGATAATCACGACGGCATTATGGACGACCTGAACAAGGACGGCAAGATAAACATTAAAGATGCCAGAGTCATTGCTAAGGTTGTTGAAAAGATAGAACAAGATCCGCATTACAAAGAGTTCATAGGAGGCCTGGGAGTTTACAATAAAAATTCAAGACATACATATTTTGTGCATGTTGACACAAGAGGATACGCTGCCAGATGGTGACCCGGATCAAAAGATTTATTTTATTTTGATTCTCTTGTCGCTTTAAATAATTTCGTACTACATTTGTTATGCTCTATTAAAACATGAAGTCATGATCAGAATTTCCGGCATCATTTCTTTTGCAATGATACTAACCTTAATGTCACTTACCGGATGTGTCGATAAATATCCGAATGTACCCCGTAAATACTGGCCGGGTCTGGATGAGGCATTCAGTAAGCCAGGCGGAAATATTCTGGAACTGAAGCAGGCATTGAACAATACCCCTGTCGATCAGAAAGAGGGAATGGCCTTTCTTATCGCCAACATGCCTCAGCGTGACCTGGATACATTGACTTCAGAGTTCCTCCTTGATAATGTAGAGTATGCATATCGTGCAAAGGAAACTTTCCCGTGGACTAAGGAACTTCCCGATTCTATCTTTTTTAATGAAGTGTTACCTTATGTGAGCCTGAATGAAAGACGGGACAACTGGCGAAAGGACTTCTATGAGAGGTTCAGCAAGTATGTTGCGGAAAGTCCCGATCTTAGGTCTGCCATTGATTCGTTGAACAAGCACATTAGGGATGAGTTGCTGGTAGACTACAACACAAAACGCAAAAAGCCCGACCAAAGCCCTTATGAATCAATGGAGCAGGGAATGGCCTCATGCAGCGGCCTTTCGATCCTTCTCACCGATGCTTTCAGGGCAGTGGGTATCCCGTCGCGGATTGCAGGCACACCCAACTGGCACGACGATCGCGGAAATCATAACTGGAATGAGGTGTGGATTGACGGAGAGTGGTATTTTACCGAGTATTACCCCAGCGGACTTAACAAAAGCTGGTTTCTGGCAGATGCCGGAAAAGCAGATCCGAACAGCAGGGAGCATGCCATTTATGCAAGTTCATTCATGCCTGCCGACACATATTTCCCTCTGGTATGGGATTCGACAATAACCTACGTCAATGCCTACAACGTAACAGACAGATACATTAAAATTTACGAAGATAGCGAGAGAGAAAAACAGCTTGCGGGTAACCGTATCGTTGTTAAGGTTTTAATGTTCAAAAGTGCTGTTTGCACTCTGAAAGGTGACGACAGGGTTGCAGCAAATGTTGATGTCTTCAGTGGCGGTGAGCAGATAGGCGGCGGTCGTACCAGCGGTCCCACTCAGGACATGAACGATGTCCTGGAATTCAAACTTGAAAAGAACAGAGATTATACTTTCAAATATTTCGGTGACGGAGGCGTCCTGAAACAGGTGGGTATCCACACCGGTGATAAGAACATGGAAATAAAATTGTACATGAAGTAATCTGAGCTTTGTGTAACTATTACAATATTATTTAATTGCCGGCGTTGATACTCCTGTGACGGATTAACATCTACCAAATAATTCAACTTGCTGATCCGACAAGTTAGTGTTAAACTAAAATATTTTATTATGCCTGTATTAAAAGTTCAAACAAATTCGGAGGTTGCTGACAAGAAAAAATTCATGGAAGATGCAACCGAACTGTTGAGCAAGGTATTGATGAAACCTTCTCACTACATCATGGTCATTATCGAAACCAATGTTGAAATGATGTTCGCCGAAAACGATGCTCCCCTTGCCTATGTCGAACTAAAAAGCATAGGTTTGCGTGAAGATGCCACTGCGGCCATCTCTGCCAAGCTGAGCAGATTCCTCGAAGATGAACTAAAAGTACCTCAGGACAGAATGTACATAGAATTTGCCGATGCCAAACGTAACATGTTCGGGTGGAACGGTACAACATTTTAGATCAGTAAAAGATTGAAAAGTTGAAAGTACTTTTGTGATTCCAAAAGCACTTTCAACTCATACCTTTCATGCTCAGCTGTATCCTTTTTCGTGCCATATCCACATCAAGGACCTTAACCTTCACATGCTGATGAAGATGCACGATCTCATTGGGATCTGAGATAAAACGGTCAGCCATTTGCGAAATATGCACAAGACCGTCCTGCTTAACACCCACATCGACAAAAGCCCCGAAATTTGTGATGTTTGTAACTATACCCGGAAGCTCCATGCCGGGTTTTAGGTCTTCCACTGTGTGAACATCATTCGAGAACTCAAACACTTTGATGATCTTTCTCGGGTCAAGGCCCGGCTTTTCAAGCTCCTCTTTGATATCGGTCAAAGTAGGTAATCCTGTCTTATCGGTCACATACCTGTTAAGGTCGATCTTATCACGTAATTCCTTCTTTTCTATCAGTTCCTGCACCGTACATCCGAGATCTTTTGCCATCTTTTCAACTATACCGTACGATTCTGGGTGAACTGCAGTATTGTCCAGCGGATTTGTGCCTCCCGTTATTCTGAGGAATCCCGCACTCTGCTCAAATGCTTTAGTTCCCAGTCGCGGAACCTTTTTCAGTTCACTGCGGCTTTTGAAATCACCGTTCTCTTTACGATGATCAACAATGTTTTGTGCAAGCTGCGGGCCGAGTCCTGAGATGTATGTCAGCAGATGCTTGCTTGCAGTGTTAAGGTTCACTCCTACAAGGTTCACACACGACTCCACAACCTGATCGAGCGAATCTTTCAGGCGGTTCTGATCAACATCGTGCTGGTACTGTCCCACTCCTATCGATTTAGGATCTAACTTAACCAGTTCGGCCAACGGATCAAGAAGGCGTCGCCCAATGGAAACAGCACCACGAACAGTTACATCATATTCAGGAAACTCTTCTCGTGCCACCTTGCTTGCAGAATATACCGATGCACCGTCCTCGCTTACAACAAACACCTTCATGTCACGGTTAAACCTCATTCTTCGAATAAAGGCCTCAGTTTCCCGTGAAGCTGTTCCGTTACCAATGGCAATAGCTTCTATTTTATAGGCATCAACCAGAGAATCGATCTTTTTTGCAGCTTTGCCTCTTTCATTCTGAGGAGGATGTGGATAAATTGTCTCATTGTGCAACAGATTTCCCTGAGCATCGAGACACACCACCTTACAACCGGTACGATATCCGGGGTCGATAGCAAGAACACGCTTTTGCCCGAGCGGTGGAGCAAGCAGCAACTGACGCAGATTCTTTGCAAAAACACTTATTGCTTCTGTATCGGCTTTCTCTTTCGATGACGCTGCAAACTCTGTTTCTATGGAGGGTGATATCAAACGCTTGTATGAATCTTTGACAGCTATGCTAACCTGTTCAGATGCATCGGTGTTCCCTTTTACAAAATATCTTTCAAGGCGTTGAAGCGCGATCTCGTCATCGGCTGTGATGTTAACTTTCAGAACACCCTCATTCTCTCCGCGACGTATTGCCAATAATCTGTGTGAAGGACATCTTTTCAACGGCTCCGACCAATCGAAGTAATCCTTATATTTCTGTCCTTCGTCCTCTTTCCCTTTTATCATTTTTGCATTTATCACGGCACTGCGCCCGAACACTGAACGCACAATCTCCCTGGCTACAGCATTCTCGTTCACCCACTCGGCAATGATATCCCTTGCTCCCTGTAAAGCATCATCTTCTGTCTCAACTTGTTCATTCACAAAAGCCGATGCCCTGCCGTAAACATCGCGCTCATACTGTTTCATCAGTATTTTTGCAAGGGGCTCAAGTCCCAACTCCCTGGCTTTAACCGCTCTGGTTTTTCGCTTGGGTTTATACGGCAGATAAATATCTTCAAGTTCCGTGGTGTCCCAGGTATTCTCGATCTTACTCCTGAGCTCATCGGTCAGTTCTCCCTGCTCCTCAATGGTCTTTAAGATTGTTTCCTTACGCTTCTCAAGTTCTTTAAGTTTATCGTATTTTTCCTTTATATCGGCAATGACAACCTCATCGAGGCTTCCGGTTGCTTCTTTACGATAGCGGGCTATGAAAGGTATTGTTGCCCCTCCCTCAAAAAGCTCTATTGTGTTTTTTACCTGATTTAAAGTTATGTTCAGTTCACCGGCAATACGGTCGAAATGTGTCTGTTCCATCCTGTTCTTTTATGATCTTTTTATCAGTCTTTGTAGTTTAGTGAATAACCGATTGAAATATACCATCTTGCTTTTTTATCCGTAGAATTGGAGCTAAGGCCTACGCTTACCGGGCCCAGAATACTTTTATATGTTAATTCCAATCCAAATCCGAACAAGTTATTGTCACTGTTAAACTCAAATTGGCTAAAGTCAGATAGGGGAACATACTCATGATGCAATAAATAATTGATCCCGTATTTCAAAAAAATATTTCTGAAAAAAATATTTTGCAGGAATAAGCCGGCTGACAGGAAGTTCTCATCGCTTATCTCACTGTAGTTAAGTCCCATAAAAGGCACATCATCAGCATGTACCATTTGAATACCTCCTATACGGAAATTATCGAACAAACCCTCATCAACATCCGACATGGTCATCCCTAACTGAGCTGTAGGAATTATTTGAAAAGACGGCCTCACTCTTATGTATTCATAATATTTAAACTGAAACCTTGCATACGAATTAGGGATAAGCGGATTAACAATATATTCGTTGAAATCCTTCTCTGTCAAAGGAACATCACCTAAATCAGGATCGTTAATATATATTGTATCTACCCCGTCATCAAAATTTATACTATAATAGCTGTTAAAATAAACATCGGCAAACACTGCAACCTCTGTCCCACCGGTAGGATAGTTCCGGTCATTTAGAGTATTGTAATCATATGTCATTTCACCAATGAACTGATTAATTCTCATATTGTTTATACCTTCCGGAAAATTATTCCAGAACTTCAGCTTTTCTTTTCCTGTCTTGTATTTAACACCTGCCATAAAGCTGTTTTTCAAAGACTGGGTCAGAAGTATCCCTCCCAGAAATTCATTGTATGTCGATGTTCCTATATCACTTAACTTGCCGTTCTCATATTCCGGCACCTGCTCGTTCATAAAATTATACCTGATCAATCCTGCTACCCGCTGCTTTTTACCGAGATATTTCAGATAACTGAAAAGTACCTTCGGACTTTGAGAGATATCAGTTTCCGCAATCATTCTGGATGATTTGCCAAGCAGATTTCTCAAAGTGGTATTAACGACAATACCTGCCGAAAACAAATTATCGTAATGTACCGATGCTTTTATTGCTGCAGGTTGCTCTTCGTGAACCTGCACAATTAAGTTGTATTTATCTTCATTCGGCAGTTTTTCAATCTGGTAACCAACTTTTTTAAAAGCATTTATTCCATATATCTGATTGATGCCTGTTTCAATCTTTTTACGGGATACTGTTTCTCCTGCTTTTATCCCTAATTTACCGTATATCAGTTTCTCACTGACATGACGATTTCCCCGGAGAATTATGTTCGAGATATAGATCGGTTTAACTGATAGAGTAACTCCTGAAGGAGGCGGACTTTGCTCTTTAAGCTTTTTTGCCAGCTCATGAAATTCAGGTCTGGCTTTCTCTCCGGCAACATAACCTAATTTAAGTATCTCCTTATAACTGCTGAAACTTCCCGTTGAATAATTTTTGAGATCCGGTTTGATGTAAATATCACACTTACTGATGTCGTCCTTTACTTTTTTCAAACTCGGGAACATGGCAACCTGCATAAGTATACCTGTCATACTGCCGATATCTTTTGCCTTTTCAAGTCCCTCATCCGAAACATTTACACCGATCACATAATCAGCACCCATTTTGAGTACCACATCCACCGGGAAGTTATCGAGTATACCACCATCAACAGCAAGAGTTGTATCAAGATCGGCAGCAGTAAAAACCGTTGGAATAGCCATACTTGCCCTGAGTGCCTCGGCAAGCGAACCATCTTTAAAAACAATGGGTTCACCGGTACTAACATCAGTTGCAACACAACGGAAAGGAATGGGAAATTCGTCGAAATTATCATATTTCATGGCAGGCCAGGCATAACGATTGAGAACCTGACCCAGCATTTGTCCCTCTATCATTCCGGAAGGGATTTCGAGTTTCCCGTCCTTGAAAGAGAGGGAAACAAGAAACCGGTTATAGTATTCCTTTTCTTCAAATGAAATATAGTTGTATGGAATATTGTTCGAAAGCACCAGGTCCCAGTCAATTTCCTTGATTATAGAATCAAGCTGATCGGCAGAATAGCCTATGGAATACAGTCCGCCGATTATACTTCCCATACTTGTTCCTACAATAAAATCGGGTCTTATGCCTTCTTCTTCAAGAGCTTTCAGGATACCAATATGAGCAATTCCCTTTGCACCTCCACCGCTGAGCACCACTCCGATTTTAGGCCGGGACTTTTTTTCTTGTGAATGACCATCGAAAGAAGCCATTAACAACAAAAAGAATATTATTGCCAATTTGAATATTTTCATTGTCGATCGGGTTTAGTTTTGAAAAACAATATCGAATATATTTATTACAACAAAACAAATAAATTGTTTAATGTTGAGTTATCTGAAAATATTTACTGCTTAAAATGCGGATCTTATTTTTTGTTATCCTTTCTCTTCTTTGTAAACTTCTTCTTTTTAAATCCGGTCCCTTTATCTTTTTTATGTTTTTTCCTTTTATGCATTTCAGGAGCTCTGTATTCAGGACCTTCTCCTATTTCAGAAGGCAAAGGTATTTTGTAAACATCCTTTTCTATCAGCCTTTCTATATCGTAAAAATCCTTTTGATCTGTCTCATTGATCAGGGTTATTGCCACACCCTGAGTTGATGCTCTTGCAGTTCGTCCCACGCGATGCACATAATCCTCGGCATCCCTTGGTACATCATAGTTTATCACAAGATCTATCTTTTCGATATCGATACCCCGTGCAATAATATCGGTTGCAACAAGTATCTGAACATTTCTGTTCCTGAATTCCCTCAATACCTCTTCACGCTCTGCCTGTTCCAGGTCGGAGTGAATTGCATCGGCATTGAACCCGTTACGTCTTAACGACTGTACTATCTCTTTCACCGTCTGCTTTCGTGAAGAAAAGATAAGGATACTGGGCAGGTCTTTTTCCTTCAGAAGCAAATTAAGCAATGGTATCTTCTGTGTATCATAAACCATGTAAGCTGCCTGAAGAATTCCCTCGGCAGGTTTCGAAATAGCGATATTCACTTCGGCAGGATCGGTAAGTATCTTTTTGGCAAGTTCCCTTATCTTAGGCGGCATGGTTGCCGAGAACATCAGTGTCTGACGTTTTTCGGGAATATGCTTGGTAACTTTCATGATGTCGTCATAAAATCCCATGTCGAGCATCCTGTCAGCCTCATCAAGTATAAGATATTCCACGGTACTGAAATCAACATATCCCATCGTGATATGCTGTAACATACGACCCGGCGTAGCTATCACGATATCGCTTCCTGTTGTAAGAGCGATCTTTTGCCGCGCCCACTCTTTAGAGTCATTCCCGCCATAAATGGCAGTTGACGACACAGGAAGAAAATACCCGAATCCCTCCATCTGCTGATCGATCTGTATGGCAAGCTCCCTTGTGGGTACAAGTATCAATGCCTTAACTCCGTGATGTTCCTTTTCAAGCAAATCATTACAAAGAGGCAGAAGGTAAGCGGCCGTTTTCCCTGTTCCTGTCTGAGCACATGCTATCAGATCTTTGCCTTCCATTATCACCGGAATCGTCTTCTCCTGAACCGGTGTGGCTTTTTCAAAACGCATTGCTTCAAGCCCTTCAAGTATGGAAGGTGAAAAATTAAAATCTTTGAATTCCAAAATTATATGTTTTTATCTCTATTGTTTGTAAATTATTTATAAAATCTGCAATACCAATCCCTTCAAATATTCTCCTTCGGGATGGTAAATGCTTATGGGATGATCAGCCGGCTGCGTCAGTTGGTGCAGTATACGAACCTGACGACCTGCCCTGGCTGCTGCCGAAAATGCCATTTTGCGAAACATGTCCTTATTCACTACCTGGGAACAGGAGAATGTGAAAACTATTCCTCCCGGTCTGATCTGCTCAAACGCAATGGCATTTAACCTCTTGTACCCCTGCAATGCGTTATGCACCACATTCTGATGTTTTGCAAATGCCGGCGGGTCAAGGATTATCAGGTCATACTTATCTTTTGCATTTTCAAGATATTTGAAGGCATCCATCGCAAATGAACTGTGCCTTTCATCTCCCGGAAAATTCAACTCCACATTCTTATCCGTAATGCTTATAGCCCTTTCCGAACTGTCGACGGAATGGACGCTTTTGGCGCCACCACGCATTGCATAAAATGAGAATCCACCCGTATAACAGAACATATTCAGAACATCCTTGCCTTTTGCATATTTTTCAAGTAAAGCTCTGTTCTCCCGCTGATCGATGAAAAAACCCGTTTTCTGCCCTTTCTCCCAGTCAACATGGAACTTCAGACCATTCTCAAGTGCGATCTTGGATTCCGGCTTTCCCCACACATAGTCATTCACCGGATTCAGATTTGCTTTGAACGGCAGACTGCCTTCCGATTTATTGTAAACGGCTTTCAGCTTATCTCCCAACACTTCCTTCAAAGCATCTACCAGAATATCCTGAATAAGATACATTCCTACCGAGTGCATCTGAACAACCGCAGTTCCGTTGTAAAAATCGATTATCAGACCGGGCATTCCGTCACCTTCAGCACCTACAAGCCGATAAGAATTTGTTTGTTCATTATCTGCCAGACCTATCTCCTTACGTAATATGTATGCCGTTTCTATCTTTCTTTTCCAGAATTCTGCATCGATCTCCTCTTCCTTGAAAGTCAGGATACGAACTGCGATGGAACCGATCTGATAATGGCCTATGGCAAGGAATTCATCTTTATTATCGTAAACAGCCACAAGATCACCTTCTCTGACATTTCCTTTGATCTTTTTTATAGCACCAGAAAACACCCAGGGATGAAAACGGCGAACACTCTGATCCTTACCTGATTTTAGTATAACAATTGGCAGATCTGACATATCGGATATTTATTTTAGATAATCGGTATACGAAATATTAACCGGATCACTGAACTTTATTTATTGTTTTAACACTGAGTTCAGGAAATTTTTTATTCAGTCCGTCGTAGATCATCAGTGCGGCCCATGCATCTGTGGCTGCATAGTTTAGCTGACTCTCTGTAAGATTATCGGCCTCCCAGTTCGACAACCGTTGCCGCTTGCTCACCCTTACCTTCATCACCAGTGCGGCAAGTTTTTTCAGACTGATATTCTCTAATCCGGCCTCCTGGGCCATATCCTGTATCTCTACGAATCCGGCAGGCTCAAACTCACGCAATCTCTTAAGGGCCCTCAGGTCGTCACGGATACCCACCCCCACTTTTATGACATCAGGATCGGATAAAAGAGAAAGTAGTTTACCGTTCATTCCGGTTCTGTTCAATCTTATCAGGTATGCTTTGTCGGAAGTTGCAAGCTGTATCAGCGCAACCTCATTCCTCTGTCCTTTTTTGAATGATGGTTTTGTCTCAGTATCAAATCCTATTACTATCTCTTCCTTTAGCTCTTCTGCTACTATGTCGAAATGTTCCGGTCTGTCAACCACAATTATTTCACCGGTAAATTTCACTAAAGGTAACTCTTCAAGTTCTTCTTTGGTTATGCTTGTATGCATTTATTCTTATTATCGTTATAATGTTTTTAATTATTCATTTAAATGAATTAACATTGATCATCTTACAATTGTTCAAGATCATCGTTATCATCCTGCCACATTTTCTGAACCTTACTTATGATCCACTCATCGGTATTTCGTTTCCCTACATGTTCTTCCTTTTTATGCTCTTCATCCGTCAGATCATCACCACTGTAATAAACGTTGTGTAAGGCCCTCAAGGTATTAACAAGCTTTTGTCCCCAATAAAGTTCAAAATTATTGGTAAGCTCGAACAATGCATCGTTCATTATTTCAGTAACGGCCGTTTTATAGGCTTCTATAAAATTCTTAATATCCTGATAGATATCGGCAAGATCTTCGGAAATACTTGCGCTCAGCGGCATATCGCTATGCTGCATGTCGGCTGTAAAAACTTCCAGATAATCATCATGTTGTCCAAGCTTGTCCCTTACTGAATTGAGGATATGCTGATACAATCCCTCATCCACAGCTTTTTCAATGAACTCATCGGCAAGCTCTTCCTCTGTACCCGGCAGTATAGAAGCTTTAAGGTAAAGCAATGGCAATATCTTCAGGGCTATTCCAATAAAATCCTTTTTTTGATGATCCCCGGTCTGTTCCAGAAAATTACAGAACTCATTGGAAACCGTTACGAACTCCAACACATTTTTCGAATAAACCACATGACTGAATGCATCTTCCATGCTCAACTTTTTTATCAGCGGTAAAAATACAAAAAATATCTGTGGTTTCAGTCTCAGATGTGTTCCCCTGACATACAGGCATTTCTTATTCCGATAGCAAAGATGAATATTATGTTATACAACAATTAATGATATTATTCATTATTTAATAAAGATTTTTATCCATATTTGCAGTATTAAAGAATTCAATCATTATTATTTTCCAACTTAAATTTTGAAAAAATGAAACGATTAACACTATTTTTAGTATTAGTTTTTATAACATTTGTCTCTTACTCTCAAACCGGACACCTGATGCAGGGAATAGGAGCATTTAACATGTCAATGGGTGGTGCATCAACCGGGCAGGCTCTCGATATTAACGGAGCATTACAATGGAACTCAGCTGCCATATCACAGTTTGACAAAACAGTCATCACCGTCGATGTAGGATT
Organism: Marinilabiliaceae bacterium; assembly: GCA_029933425.1. Lineage (GTDB taxonomy): Bacteria > Bacteroidota > Bacteroidia > Bacteroidales > Marinilabiliaceae > JAADEM01. The sequence goes on along the minus strand of JAOZOF010000006.1, from coordinate 24,059 downwards.
AATGTTCTCATCTCCTACTCTTTACTCAACTGTACCTACACAAAACGGCCCTATGAGCGGAAGTACCGACAGCGAACTAGGTCCCTCGCCTCTTCCGTCGTTAGCTGTTGTTTTCGGAAAAGAAGATAGCAAACACACTTTCGGAATATCTTTATTCGGTGTAAGCGGTTTTGGTGTTGATTTTCCGGAAAGTTCCACTAACCCGATAAATTTCCCGCAAAGCCAGAGAGGTTTCGGACATATTAAATCATCTTACATGTTAATGCAGATAGGAGTAACATACTCTTATGCCATAACAGAAAAATTATCCATTGGAATCGAGCCGGTATTCAACTACGAGTCACTAAAGATCGAGCCTAATCCTTTAACTCAACCCAGTTTGGAGAAAGGTTATCCGAATTCCGATAATGCTTCAGCACTTGGTTTCGGCGGCCAGGTGGGAGTATACTATGGCGCAGATAAAGGATTTAAAGCCGGTGTTTCATACAAAACACAACAATACTTTGGTGAATACACTTTTAATAACACTTATCTTGATGGTACAGAAGCTCCCGAGAACAACTTTAAAATGAATTTCCCTGCAATATTTTCTGTAGGTGTAGGATTATCAAAAGACCTGTTTGACCTTGCCATCGATTACAGAAGAGTGTTTTACTCAGGAACAGATGGCTTTGAAGCAAAAGGCTGGACAATTGCCGGGAACGGATATCCCGACGGTTCAGTTGCGGGTTTTGGCTGGGAAGACATCAGTATCATTTCCGCGGGATTGCAACTTAAACTTATAAAAGTTTTACCAATAAGATTAGGGTACACATACAACAGTAATCCGATCCCCCCTGAACTGGCAATGTATTCCGTTTCAGCAACTGCAGTAGTCAAAAATGCCATTCAGGTAGGAGTTGGCTTCAATATTGGAGATAAAGTTGCTATTAATGCAACTTATCATCACGGAATGAGCGGAGACAAAACATCAGGACAAATGTTAAATCCAATGATGATAACACCTGAGAATCCTTACGGAGCAATACCCGGAAGTGATGTTTCGTACGACATGACCACAGACCTGATAATTCTGGGAGCAAGTTTCTCATTTTAGGGATAGAACAAAAACTCAAACACAAAGAGGTTGCTGATCACGGCAGCCTCTTTTTTTACCGGTTTAAGACAAGTAGCCCCTCTTCATTTTCTCTCACAACGTCATACTCTTCGAGCCAATGTAAGACCTTTTCAATATCTTCTTTTTTTGATTTCAAGCGGGAATAAAGTTCATCACGTGAAACAGGCTCCTTTATCAGAACATCTTCCACCCCGGCTTTTATCTTTTCAAACTCTTCTCCGTTTATACCTGACTTTTTACGATCGATACAAACATCACAAATTCCGCAATTATCCGAAGATGATTCGCCGAAATATTTAAGAAGTTGCCTGCTCCGGCAGATATGATCTGTGGTTGCATAATCAACGATCGAATTTATTCTCTTCTCCAGTCTTTTGCGTCTTTCCTCGTATATCTCTTTTTTCAGTTCCACATATTTTATTTCCTGCCTGTCACGAACAAATGTTATCAGCGGAGTTTTCTTCTGTGGATTATACTCTATCAGCTTCATCAGAGCCATACGCTTCAGATAATTGTAAACATCGTTACGGGAAACATGCAGCCTTTCGGCAAGCATTTCCTCATTGATAGCTACATATTGGGTAAATAACCCTGTGTAAGATCTCAACAAAAGCTTGATGAAAAGATCGAGGTCTTCGTTTGCCACCTGTACCTTATACAGGTCTTCACGCGTGGCAGTAATATGAACCCTGGATGGCAACTGAAGATCTTCGGTGTAGTCAATGTATCCTGCCAGGTGAAGTATTTTCAGACTGTTGTATGCCGTCAGGATATTGAACTTAAATGCACTGCAGAACTTACCGAGATTAAAATCGAAGGCAGCTCCTTCCCCGTGTCCTGCTGCTATTTCCAGATAATTACCCAGAGCATCATAGACCCTTTTAATGGTATCAGGCTCAGGAAAAGAGTTTGCAAGCATCCTGTTAAGCGATGCCTTATCATGGCCCGACCATAAAAGAACTGCGTACGACTTTTTCCCGTCACGACCTGCCCTGCCTGCCTCCTGAAAATAGGCCTCAACTGAATCAGGGGCTGTCATGTGTACTACGATCCTCACATCAGGTTTATCAATACCCATCCCAAAAGCATTGGTCGATACCATTATCCGTATCCTGCCCTCAGTCCAGTAATGCTGACGCTCATTTTTCACTTCAGGTTTCAGTCCAGCATGAAAATATGAAGCGCTGATACCGTTATCGACAAGCATTTTTGCATACTCTTTCGTCTTTTTCCGGCTTCTGACATAAACGATTCCACTACCCCCTACACTCTTTAGTATTTTTATTAACATATCCTCTTTGGCTTCTGTCTTTCGGACAACATAAGCCAGATTGGAACGAAAAAAACTTTTTCTGAAAACATTTTTCTGCCTGAATTTCAACTGCTCCTGAATATCATCAACAACTTCGGGTGTGGCTGTTGCCGTCAATGCCAAAACGGGGACCTCGGGAAACATTTCACGTACTCCGGCGATCAGCCTGTATGACGGACGAAAATCATAACCCCACTGCGAAATACAATGTGCCTCGTCAACGGTGATCATGCTCACATTCATGTGTTCCAGCTTCTTACGAAACATATCACTCCCCAGGCGCTCCGGCGACAGATATAAAAACTTAAAGTCACCATGAATACAGTTATCAAGCGTAATGTCTATCTCTTTTTTTGTAAGGCCCGAATGAACGGCTAAAGCTTTGATACCCTTATTTTGCAGATTTTTCACCTGATCGTTCATCAAAGCAATAAGAGGAGTGATAACGAGACACAATCCTTCCTGAGCAAGTGCAGGCACCTGAAATGTGATCGACTTTCCACCACCGGTAGGCATCAGTCCCAGAGTGTCCTTTCCTTCTGCTACCGAACGGATAATATCATGCTGGAGTGGCCGGAACTCATCGTAACCCCAATACTTCTTTAATATTTCGTGATATTTATCCATTCAGCTTTTAACTTTTTTCAAATGTAAAATTACAAAAAACGGACAACTGTTACCCGATAACTTTTACCGAAATTCAAATCCGGATTCTTCTGTTCGATAATCATTGAAAATTGCCACGAAAGTTTACTGACTTTATCCTGCTTATCTGATTGTTTTTTTGTAATTTTGCCAAAATTTTTAAATCCGTATAACTGGTTAAATCCAAAATATTGATCCCATGGCATTTATTGATGAAAAAATTGCAACGGAAGGGTTGACATTTGATGATGTACTGCTTATTCCGGCCTATTCGGAGGTTTTACCGCGTGAAGTGACCTTAAACACCAAATTCTCTAAGAATATCGAACTGAACACACCTATAGTTTCAGCTGCTATGGACACTGTTACCGAAGCGCGCATGGCCATTGCCATTGCACGTGAGGGAGGCATCGGTGTGATCCACAAGAACATGACCATTGAACAGCAGGCCAAACAGGTAAAGATCGTAAAACGTGCCGAGAACGGAATGATCTACGATCCTGTTACCATTAAAAAGGGAAGCACTGTAGGAGCAGCATTGAACCTGATGAGAGAGTACAAGATCGGAGGGATCCCTGTTGTTGATGACAGTGGTTATCTTGTCGGTATTGTAACAAACCGTGATCTGAGGTTTGAGCTCGACATGAAAAGATCGATAAATGACGTGATGACATCACACAACCTTATCACTATCGACCAAAAAACAGACCTGGAACATGCCGCAGCCATTCTTCAAAGACATAAAATAGAGAAACTGCCTGTTGTTGACAAAGACAACAAACTCATTGGTCTGATCACATACAAAGACATTACAAAAGCTAAGGACAAACCACTTGCCTGCAAGGATGAAATGGGACGATTGCGGGTTGCCGCAGGTGTGGGAGTTACCTATAACACTTTCGAACGTATCGAAGCCCTTGTGAACGCAAGTGTGGATGCCATTGTTATCGATACGGCTCACGGCCATTCAAAAGGTGTTCTCGAAACACTGAAGAAAGCAAAAAAGAAATATCCTCATCTTGATATTATCGTAGGAAACATTGCTACAGCCGAAGCAGCTAATGCCCTTATCAAAGCAGGTGCCGATGCTGTAAAGGTTGGTATTGGTCCCGGCTCAATCTGTACCACAAGGGTTGTTGCAGGGGTCGGTGTGCCTCAGCTTTCGGCCATTTACGAAGTCTCTAAAGCTGTTAAGGGAACAGGAGTTCCTGTAATTGCCGACGGAGGTATCCGTTACTCAGGCGATATTGTTAAGGCTATTGCAGCCGGTGCCGACAGCATTATGGCAGGCTCTCTGTTTGCCGGTGTTGACGAATCCCCGGGCGAGACCATCATCTACAACGGACGTAAATTCAAATCCTATCGCGGAATGGGATCACTCGAGGCAATGCAGCAGAAAGAAGGTTCGAAAGACCGTTATTTTCAGGATGTGGAAGACAATATTGAGAAGCTTGTTCCTGAAGGCATTTCAGGTCGGGTACCTTTCAAAGGAACTTTGATCGAGGTGATGCATCAGCTCATCGGAGGTTTAAGGGCAGGAATGGGATACTGCGGTGCTTCAAGCATTGTACAGCTGCATAACGCAAAATTCACCAAGATCACCAATGCAGGCATGTCGGAAAGCCACCCTCATGATGTGACCATCACACGTGAAGCTCCGAACTATTCAAGATAAAATCATTAGTGAAACATATTTTTAAAACCCGGTTCTTTCGTTAGTTCCGGGTTTTGTTTTCATATTTTTTGACCAGCTAAACAATGCATTTATTATTTTTACGTTATTTATTTTCAATAAATAGCTTTAAACATGCGAAGAAACATAACAGGAAAGGCCATCATAACAATGGTAATTCTGGCAGTTACATCAATTACTAATGCTCAGGACAAAGAAACGCCATTAGTTGAGATCGACGGTAAGAAATTTTCTCTCGAAGAGTTCAACTACATTTACGAGAAGAATAACTCGATATCGAAAGAGCCGCTGACAAAGAAAGAGTATCTCGATCTGTTCGTCAATTACAAACTTAAAGTTACTGAAGCTGTCGCTCAGGGAATGGATACAATGTCCGGTTTCAGAAAAGAAATTGAATATTATAAAAACGAGCTTGCAAAACCTTACCTGACCGACAAAAAAGCCGTTGAAGACATTGCCAGGGAAGCTTATGAGAGAATGTTAGAAGAAGTGGATGTTTCACATATTCTGATACGTTTGCCGAAAAACCCGTTCCCTGCTGATACACTGCAGGCATACAACAAAATAAATGAGATAAGGGATAAGATAATCAACGGTGCGGATTTTGGACAGATGGCTTTAATGTACTCGGAAGACCCTTCAGTAAAAAAGAACAAAGGACATCTCGGGTATATCTCAGTGTTCCAGACCGTTTATCCGTTCGAGACCGCAGCATACACAACACCTGTAGGAGAGATCTCTCCCATAATCCGTACCTCTTTCGGGTACCACATTGTTAAAGTCAATGCAAAAAGAAGATCACCTGGAGAGATAAAGGTTGCACACATCATGAAAGTGATACCCCGCAATGCCAGCAAAGAGATGCAGGAAAAGGCAAAGAACGAAATAGATTCGATTTACGATCTTTTACAAAACGGAGAAGACTTTGCTACTCTGGCCGAAAAATTATCTGATGACAGAAATTCCGCCCTCAAGGGAGGAGAGCTTAACTGGTTCGGAACAGGACGCATGATCCCCGAATTTGCAGAAGCCGCATTTGCCATCCCCGAAAACGGAGAGTATTCGAAACCAGTGAGAACAAGGGTAGGATGGCACATCATAAAAAGAATTGACAAAAGAGACGTTAAGCCGTATGAAGAGCAAAAAGATGACATCCTGAAAAAAGTATCTAACAGCAAAAGGGCATTATCGGGAAAAACAGCTACCATAAAAAGGCTGAAGACAGAAAACGGATTTGAGGTTGACAGTACCACGATTGATTACCTGAAAGATACGTTTGCAGCAAAAGACATCACAAAAGACGACCTGCAAAAAAACCTTGAAAACTACAAGGAACCTTTATGTCACATAGGAGACACGACTTTGTATCTTAAAGATTTCAGCAGTTATCTTGACAAAAACAATGCCCTGAATTCCGGCATTTCACCTTTGACCATCGATCAGAAACTGAACAGCTTTTTCAACGACAACATCATAGAGTGGGAAAAAGAGCATCTTGCAGAAAAATATCCTGAGTTCAGGTATCTGATAAATGAATATCATGACGGACTGTTGATCTTCGAGATCAGCCAGAAAGAGGTGTGGAATAAAGCAACCGAAGACAGCACCGGACTTAAAAAATATTTTGATGAGCACAAGAACGACTATGCTACACCCGAAACATTCACCGGTGATATATTTTTCTGCAAAAACAAAAAAGCTGTCAAAACAGTTGAAGCACTGATCAAGGATTCTGTAACGCAAAAAGACATAGATTCCCTGAAAGTTCTGCTGGATGACGGTTTTATGCACAGATCAGGGCAATACGAGAAAGGAGAAAGCACGTTGTACGATGCCGTTCTTTGGAGTGTGAAAACGAAACAAAAACCGGAATTCCCCGATAATTATTCAAAAACATGTTTCTTCGGAAAATTCGGAGATAGTAAGATGCAGGAATTCGATGATGTCAAAGGCTTGGTGATAGCCGACTATCAGTCTTTTATTGAAGAGAAATGGATAAAAAGCCTGAAAGAAAAATACAAGCCCGTGGTACATGCCGAAGTTTTGAAAAGAACTAAAAAATAACTTTTGTATATTTATGCCTGATTTTGATGTTCCAAAGATAAAATATGTTCAGATCTCTATTTTTACTGTCGTTTATTCTGGTTTTTTTTAGTTGTAAGAACCAAACGGAAGACCCGTTGGGTGAACCGGTTGTAAGGGTCGGTGACAAAGTACTTACAAAACATGACTTGTACGACATTATTCCCGATAACATCTCAAAGGATGACAGCCTGATTTTTGCCCAGGATTTCATAAGCCGATGGATCCGTTCTGAACTTATGCTTCGTAAGGCAGAACTTAATCTTTCGCCTGATGAGAAAGACGTATCAAAACTGCTTGAAGAATACCGCAGGTCATTATTGGTAAATCTTTATCAACAGAAGATGTTGCAGCAGAAATATTCTCCCATGGTAACCAAACAGGAGATAAAAGATTACTACCACAAAATGACCGACAATTTTATCCTTAACGAAAATATCATCAAAGGAGTATTCATCGTAGTTCCGCGCTCGGCGCCAAAATTAAGAGATCTGAGAAAGTGGTATAAAAGTGATGCTGCCGAAGACCTTGTGAAAATGGAGGCATACTGTTTTCAAAATGCAAAAAAATACGATGTTTTTTTCGAAGAATGGAAACCTTTTGATGAAATAAACTCTCAACTGCCGCGCCAGGTAACCAATCCAGACAGGTTTCTGAAGTACAATCATTACTATGAAGTGTCCGATTCTGCCAATTACTATTTCCTGAATATCCGCGAATATACACTGGCCGGTGAGACAGCACCATTAGAATATGTTGAAGACCGGATAAAAGCTATTCTGCTTAACAAAAAAAGACTTGATTTCATCAATAAACTGGAAAGTGATCTGTATGAAGAGGGTTTAAAACAAAAAACGATCAAGTTTTATTAAACTGTATGTCTTTGCACCATAAAACCTGAACCTTTTTTTTATATTTGCATGTTTTTAATCGGGACAATTAATTTTTGAATTTATCTGGTATGCGAAAAATATATTTGCTTTTACTTCTCACGCTGTTCTCTTTCACTTCCTTTTCACAGGATAATATCATAGATGAGGTAATAGCTGTTGTGGGGGATAATGCAATCCTGAAATCAGAAATAGAACAACAGTACCAACAGGCACTGAGTGAAGGCGTCACCTTTCCGGGTGACATCAAATGTCACATTTTTGAGCAGTCGTTGATACAAAGTCTGATGCTCAACCAGGCCGATCTTGATAGTGTGGAGGTCAGCCAGAACGAGATCGTAAATCAGGTTGATGCCCGTATGAACTACATGATACAGCAGATAGGCGATAAGCAGAAACTTGAAGAGTATTTCAACAAATCCATCATTCAGATCAAAAGAGACATGATGGAAACTGTAAAAAAACAGATGCTTGCCCAACGTATGCAGGGTGAAATAACAAGAAACATCAAGGTTACTCCTTCCGAGATCAGAACATTTTTCAAGAAGCTTCCGCAAGACAGCCTTCCCATGGTACCTACCCAGTATGAACTGAATGAGATAGTGATTTATCCAAGGATTGAACAGGAAGAGATCGACAGGGTAAAAGCACAACTCCGTGAATTCCAGAAAGAGATAAAAGAAGGAAGGGACTTTGCAACACTTGCAGTATTATACTCCGAAGACCCCGGATCAGCAGCCCGCGGTGGCGACCTCGGCTGGATGACACGAAGCCAGTTGATACCGGAATTTGCCACGGTAGCATTTAACCTTACAAAGAAAAACAAAGTTTCCAAGATCGTTGAGACCGAATACGGTTACCACATCATTCAGTTCATCGACAGAAAAGGGGAACGTATAAATGTCCGCCACATACTGCTGAAACCAAAAATATCGGAACAGGCAAGAAAAGAATCTCTTGCACGACTTGACTCGATCCGTACCTTCATCATTGAAAAAAAGCTGACTTTTGAAGAAGCAGCTCTGAGATTCTCAATGGATAAAGACACAAGAGCCAACGGGGGTATTATGGTAAATCCGAAAACAGGTAACACCAAATTTGAAATAAGTGACATCCCGCCACAAATTAACAAAGCTATTGCGGGTTTGAAAGTCGGAGAGGTAACAAAACCTTTCAAAATGATAGATGAGCAAAAAGGCAGAGAAACTTACCGGCTGGTATTACTTAAAAACAAAACGGAACCTCATCGCGCAAACCTGCGTGACGACTACCAATTGCTGAAAGGAATGCTCGAAAATAAAAAGCGTCAGGAAACAATTGATAATTGGATTAAAGAAAAACAACGCACAACATATATAAGAATTGATAAAAAATGGTTAAATTGTGACTTTGAATATAAGGGTTGGGTAAAATAGTCATTTTTAACTATTAGATGTTTGGTTTAAGACAATTCTTTCGGCTGTTAATCGGAGCAGGTATTTTTGCAATTCTCTTTTTGTATTCGTGCTCAAAGGAAGTTTACAATCTTTCAGTAAACACTGTTATTGCCGATTCGAAAACAAAACAACCCATTCCGGGTGCTTATTTCGACATCACATGTACTTATCAGGAAAATATCGACCACTCATTATACGAAGAAAAAAGAGTTCAAAGTAATGCTTTCGGCAAAGTTGCAGTATTGTTCAACAAAGGTTACCGCATTGATTTCAAAGCTTCATGCCCCGGATATCTGAATTACAAAAAGAACTTTTCCGCAAAAAAACGTTTCCCCGACACTTTGTATATGGAAAAAGAACCTGAGAAAACAGACCTTGTACTTTCGGTACTTTCAGGCTATAACCTCGACAACAGCACACCATACATAAGGATAAAAAGATCGGACAAAGAAGTATCAAAGAACAAAAAACAAGAAGAAATAATCGGATTCGATTTCCTGAACAACAAACCAACCACAAATCTCGACAATGCTGACATATGGCTTGATCCCAGATCGGATAACGGCTCCCTGATATTTGAAGCAAGCCGTAACGGAGGGATCTATCCGGTTTTTGAGAACGACCTCAGCCAGTCATTCTTCCTCGAGATAGAATACGTCCCGGAACTTAAATATTTCAGCAACTACAAAGCAACAGGACTGGAAAAGGGGTATTTTATCCTTTGCCGCGACGGTAAAAGAATTGTGAAGTTGATACCTGAAGATTACCTGTGTGTTGTTGAATACAACCGGGGAGAAGAAAAGATCACCGAATCGGGTATCAGACTTAACTATATCATTCAGAAAGATACCGTAAACTCAAACAAATTCCCGCTTGTGGTGATTTACGAATTATTGAACAAAGCACAGACAACATCCATGAATCTACAGGAGAGCAAAATATCCGACATAGATATCAGCACTCTAAGATAGAATTGCTTTTTTTGAGAAATTCCTGCCTTTTACCTTTTATATATTACTTCCCGGTTTTATTTTATGTTTATATTCACCATTTTTGCAGTTGAAAACTTTCTAACACCAAGATGAGAATATTATTGATCATTTTTGCCTTTTTCTTCATTGGTATGTTCCGGGTATCAGGCCAGGATAATCAACCAAAAAAAAGAAAGGTGGAGATCACAGGAAATAAACTTGTGCATAACAAGAACATGTCGGAAGCTGTGCGTCTCATCCTTGGCAATGTGAAGATCACGCATGGTAATGTGATCATGTACTGCGACAGCGCTTATTTTTACAACGACTCGAATCGTGTAGAGGCATACAACAATATTCACATCATCCAAAACGATTCGATACACCTTTACGGCGATTATCTGGAGTATGAAGGAAATACCCGGTTTGTCAAAGTTAGAAAGAACGTGAGACTCGTGAAGAAAGAGATGGTGCTGACAACCCAGAACCTGGATTACGACCGGAACAGCGACATTGCTTATTACTTCGACGGTGGAAAGATAGTTGATAGTGGAAATACCCTGACCAGTAAATTCGGATACTTCTACGCTAACAACAATGAAGCTTTTTTTAAAGACTCCGTAGTTGCCCGGAACGATGAATACACCATCTTTTCCGATACTTTGATGTATAACACTGTAACAAAGGTCACAAAGATATTCGGCCCCACATTCATTGTAAGCGAAGAGAACATCATTTACTGCGAAGACGGATATTATGATACCGCCAAAGATATTTCGGAACTGAGAAAGAACAGCTACGTGGAAGGCAAGACCTCCACCATAAAAGGGGATACTATCTTTTACGACCGTAAAAAACGGTTCGGAGAAGTTTTCGGACACATGGAACTGATAGATACTACCAATAACATAATAATTAAAGGCGGATACGGATACTACAACGAACTGACAAAAAAAGCCTTTGCCACAAAAAAGGCCACACTACTGCAGATATATCAGAACGATACACTATTTCTTCATTCCGATACACTTAAGCTTGACCCGGTTCAGGATACCATAAATAATGCAGAAAGCCGGCTGATCAGAGCATTTCATCACGTTAAGTTCTTCAGGTCCGATATTCAGGGAAGATGCGATTCCATGATCTACGATTTCAGAGATTCGGTCAATATCTTTTACCACGATCCCGTTTTATGGGCTATGGGTAATCAGATGACGGCTCAGGTGATAAAGCTGTTCACAAAGAATAAGGTGCTGTACAAAGCTGAACTTGTGAACGGAGCTTTCATTATTTCGCCCGAGGACACCTTGTTCTTTAATCAGCTTAAAGGAAAACAAATGACAGGCTACATTAAAGACAACCAGCTTTACAAAATTGATGTTGAAGGTAATGCCCAAACAATATATTATCCTAAAGACCAGGATATGATAATTGGTGCTAATAAGGCTGAAAGCAGCGATATGACAATCTACCTTGAAGAGGGACACATAAAGGATATAATAATGAGGAATACTCCCAAAGGAGACCTTAAGCCTCCTGTATTCCTAACGGAAGAAGATTCTAAGCTTAAAGGTTTCAGATGGCTTGAAGCGTACAGACCAAAAAATAAATATGATATTTATAAAAGAGATATAATACCGAAAAATGAGGAGGAAACAAATATTTACGAAGGATTTCAGATAGAAGATATTAAAACGACAGCTCCGGTAAAAGCAAAGGAGGAGAAATAAAAAAAGGGACCCGAAATCCCTTTTCTATTTAATATTCGTCTTCGTTAAAAAAGAAATCCTCCTTGGATGGGTAATCCGGCCAGATATCCTCAATACTCTCAAAGACTTCTCCTTCATCCTCTATCTCCTGCAGGTTTTCAATTACTTCGAGAGGGGCACCTGAACGAATTGCAAAATCAATAAGTTCGTCCTTAGAGGCAGGCCAAGGTGCATCTTCCAATTTTGATGCTAATTCAAGTGTCCAATACATAATATTTAACTTAATGTTTTTACTTTATAATATTCTCCTCCGATAATTGGCGAAATTATAAAAAAAAATGAATATTACAACTTTGCACTCCAATGAATTTCTTTAACTCCGAAATTGTTAGAAAAATAACGGGACAGAACGAATAGAAAATCTGACAAACGATTCAAATAGCGCACTATCCAACCATCTGTCTCAAACTGCTCCGACATAGAAATAACGCGACGTTCAGCCCTCCGGCAAACCGTACGGGCAATATGACAGAAGCTCACTGATTCATGTCCTCCGGGCAAAACAAATCCGGTAAGCTGTGACAATCCTTGCTCCATTTTATCGATCTCTTTTTCCAGTTCTTCAATTCTAACCTCTTCGAGTTTAATATTTGATCTGAAATCTGATACCGAATCATCGGTTGCAAGATATGAGCCAATGTTGAACAACTGGTTCTGTATCCCGATAATTATATTGTTAAGTTCATCCGTTCCATAAGAACGCAATAAACCGATGTAACTGTTAAGCTCATCAATGGTACCGTAGGCTTCAAGACGAATATCGTTCTTGGATACACGCGTGCCTCCTATCAGGCCTGTTTTCCCTTTATCCCCGGTTTTTGTATAGACCCTGCTCTTTTTCATATCCGTAAAAAATAGATCCTGAATACAACTTTTTTCACTTAACATTAAAGGTAAACTCCACTTCATCGGGAGGCAAACATGATTCGTCATTACATGTCATGAACTCCACATAACCTTTTATCTCAGCCGGTCGTTTCAGAACTCTCACATTCTGGCTGATGATCGCCTTCTTCTTGAAAAAAGGAACATCCATATTAAAAACTTTATCGTGTTTCACCGTTGATGGTGTCACTTCCACCGGATCTTTCAGTGGCCTGAATGTATCATTCTTCTCAAAAACAATATTGGTAGGGAAAGGTCCGTTCTCTGGCACTTTAAGCCCGTACATCTTCCATCCTTCATCAATAGTGGCATGTGCAATGACCTGAACTTCGTATTTATTGATCTCTTTCATCTCAAATGTCCATTTAACGGGCTGTTTTATCTGAGCATTTGCCATGAACAGGTTCAAGCCGAATACTGCCAGCAGTGTAAACATCGATCTTTTCATTATCCTTGATTTTAATTTAAGTTCAAAGATGCAAAATAAAATAAAAAAGCCACCCATGGAGGATGGCTTTTTATTAATAAACTCTATTTGTTATTTCTTCATGAACCAAAGTTTGGTATCCATCTGGTCAGGCCCCTGACGACTGAGCGCTTCATCAAGATTCTCACCATTTTTGTTATAAGCAGCCGTTCCGTATTGCATACGAGTAGGATAAGCTCCGTTTATATCACCAAGACCGAATATATCCACATCGGAAACACCCTGGCTTAGCTCTGTCGGAAAACCAGTCTTACGAACAACTGCCCACGCTTCAAATCCGTCAGTATATGCATTAAGCCAGCGTTGTATGGCAATATTCTCAGCAGAAACCTGGGTCATGGGACTACCTCCGTTAATAAACTCCTCTATTTTACCGTCATCAACACCCCAGAACTTCATAGAGTTTGTGACACCCTGGATATAAAGAGCCTGAGCATCTCCTCCGAATCCTTCCAAAGCAGCCTGTGCCTGTAACAGATATGCTTCTCCTGAGGTCATTATCACCTCCGGTGAGATCGGCTTACCCTTGTTCTTTTCCTGAATTATGTATTCGGCAGGAGTACTGAAGAATTCATACCTTGTAAAAGATTTAATGAATCCGTTCAACCTTGTAGGCTGGCCTATGTAATAAGTATTTTCAGGAACTTTAAAAGTAGCTTCGCTACCATCTTCAGCAATAGTGAGCACTTCTGTAGTGTCACCACCCTGAATATCAATAGCCTCATTTATTGCATGTGCCAGGAATTTAACTCTTTTTACAAAATTCTCATATCCGTCAGGATTTGATTCCTGATCGGGGCGTGTGAATGTGAACTCACCGCCAATAGCTGGAACTGCATACTTTTCAATTCTCGGATCATTATTTTTGATCAGATAATTTATCAGGGTCTGACTTATCGTCCATTTAGAACCCAGCCCTCCGAAATTCCACCAGATATCGCCATAGCACGCTGATGACCACTGGTTTATCTCATCATCCTTAGGAAGAACACAATCATCTCCCTCCTCCAGAAAGACATCCCTTGCTACAGCATTGCTTATAGCATTACTCGAGAAGTTATCCCCCGGAGCACCTTTTGCCCTCAATGCGATACGCAATATCAAAGAGTTGGCAAGTTTTTTCCATTTCTGAAGATCACCCTGGTAATAAACATCGTTCTCACCAAGGTCATCTATCCCCTGTCCTGTTTTGTCATTATCACCAATGGTATTTATCGCCTGCTCCAGTTCTTTTATTATCCCGTCATATATCTGTTGTTGAGTATCAAATTTAGGTAAAGTAATATCAGGATCTCCTACCTCGGAATAAGGGATCTCTCCAAATGTATCTGTATACTTAAGATAATATAATCCTTTAATTATCTGACCTACCGCATACATAAGATCATTTTCGAAATCGCCACCCGGCTGTGTGAGCTTCATGTAATTATCAAGTCCTCCGGCATAGCCTGCAAACCAACCCCATGCAGCATCGGTGTACGACATACTGTATGAGTAACCTAATTCATCACTCCACCAACTACCGTGATGGCCGAAAGTAAACATACCCGAAAAACGGTCTGAGTGGATCAGCTGTGCCCTCCAGTATGGATAGCGGTTAGGACCGTAAAGTGCAACCTCTGGATTAGTTATAAAATAACGTCCACTGGCCTCATCCGGTGTAACAACATTCGGGTTAGTATTTATCTCCTGAAAATCATCAGTACAGGAGTATAATACTAACGCTAAAACTATACTGAATATAAATTTTATTTTTTTCATCTTCATTGCTTCTTAGAAGTTAATATTTAAGCTAAAACCAAAACTCTTTGTTGTAGGCAGGTTATACCACAACACTCCCTGTGAGAAATTACTTGTACTAAAGCTTGACTCAGGGTCAAAGTTTTCAATATCCTTGGAGAAAAAGAACAGATTACGTCCGATAAGTCCTATCGAAGCTCTGTCTATTATAATGTTCTCGAATAATTTCTCCGGCAAAGTGTATGTTATTGCGAACTCACGCAATCTGATATTTGTCTGATCATAAACGTGATAATCAGCAATTCCTGTCATTGCGCCCCAGTACTGTTGTCCGGTTATTGTATTTTGGTTCGGCTCATAAACAGGAACTTCGGGAGTTCCGGTGTTCACAACCGCATCAAGTTGAACTCCGCCACGATACAGCAATGAACGCTCAGTAACACCGGCATCATCCATACTTGCATCAGTACCGGAATACAGCTGACCACCGAATCTGGCATCGATAAGGAAACTGATAGCCAATCCGTTTTTAAAAGAGAACGTATTTGAAAGTCCTGCCGTGAAATCAGGCTGGTAATTACCAAGGTATATTTTATCCGAAGTAGCAAGCGGACGTCCGTTACTGTCAACTATGAGCTGACCGTCGTCGGTTTTCCGGTATGTTGTTCCGTATATATCTCCGAAACCACCGCCCACAGTTGCCTGAACAACCACAACTCCACTATTGGTAGTAGTGAAAACATAATTATCAAGATCTTCGATCAACTCAACAAGCTCATTATTGTTGTGAGAAATATTGAATGAAACATCCCAACTGAAATTAGGTGTTTTTACCGGATAACCTCCTATCATTAATTCAAATCCTTTATTGGTTATCTCACCCACATTACTTCTGAAAGCACTGTAACCTGTTGAAGCAGGAACAGGCACATCCATGATCAGGTCTGTTGATTTAATACTGTAGTATGAGAAATCTCCATAAAGACGGCTGTTGAACATTCTGAAATCCAAACCAACTTCAACTGATGTAGTCTGCTCGGGTTTAAGGTCAGGATTCATCTTAACACCCGGACGGCTGAGAGTTGTAAGTCCCAGATATCCCTCCTGATTAAGATTGTATCCTACCTGCAACTGGTACGGACTGGTATCGTTACCTACCAACGCATAACTGCCTCTGACTTTCAAATAATTCAACCATGACTGATCGGAATCTATGAATTGGTTCAACAGGAATGATAAACTTGTTGAAGGATAAAAGTATGACCAGTTATTTTCCGGAAGAGTTGATGACCAGTCGTTCCTTGCAGAAAAATCAAAATATATCCAGTTCCAGAAACTTAATGATAAAGAACCGTAAAGTGAATTTATTCTTTTCTCACGCAGAGGAGTGTACGAAGGATACAACTGACGCGCACTGTTGGTGGTGGGTTTAGTAGGTATTTTAAAATCTTCTCCCCTTACACCGTTTGAAGTGAATGTCTGATGCATCATGTTTCCGCCAAAGTTTGCAGAAATATTAAAATTCTCTCCAATTTGCTTATTGTACATGGCAAGAAAATCCAGGTTACTCTCCTGTGTATTGTATGTTGAAAAGAAGAAACGTCCTTTTGAATAGTACCAATGGCCGTATTGATTGATAGTTTCGATGTTCTGACTGGTCCAGTCGGTACCGGCCCTTGCAAAGAATGAGAGATCATCGTTCACTTTAAAGTTAGCTTTTACGTAACCCAGGAACCTGTTCCTTGAGTCAGTATTAACATCATGATTTGTGATCCAATACGGATTAGCACCAAGTGATGAATGTGAAATTGAAGAAAGATCCGGTGCCTGATAGTTCTTATAGTCGTTAATGTCGGAGTTTCTGGGAATAGTATATAAATATGCCATAATACCTTCAGTTCCCTGAACAGCCCTGTTATTTGCCTGCTGACTAAAATATGTTGCCTTAGCATCAAGTGTCAGCCATTTACTTGCCTGAAGTTCTCCACGCACATTGAAATTATTCTTTTTCAGTTCTGAATTCGGAATAATCCCCTGGGAATAATTGTTGGTATAAGAAAACCTCATATTTGCAACATCATTTCCGGCTTCAATGGCAATAGTATTAATATAGGTATGTGCTGTTCTGAAGAAATCCTTTACATTGTCAGGCTGTGCAACATAAGGTCTGGTCGTTGCATTGCCTGAGCCAAGCGGATCATCAACCCAGTACATCTGTTCCGATCCGTCGAATTTAGCACCCCATGAACCGGAATTGTTCTTGAAAGTTGCAAGATCGGGATAGTCATTGGGATAATTCCCGTCAGATCCTTGTCCGTACTCATTCTGGAAATTTGGAAGTACAAGAGGTGAATCAAAGGTCATTTGTGATGTCCATGTTACGCCGATACCTTTACGTGATTTTCCTTTTTTGGTAGTAATAAGAATTACTCCGTTGGCAGCACGTGATCCGTAAAGAGCTGCTGCGTTCGGTCCTTTCAGGACTGAAATGGATTCAATATCATCAGGGTTAAGGTCAGAAATACCTGTACCATAGTCGGCACGGGCATATTCACCTGTTCCTCCTCCGTTGGCATTACCAAAACCTGAGTTATCCATAGGAACACCATCAACAACATACAACGGCTGGTTATTTCCGGTCAGAGAGTTATTACCACGAATGATCACACGGGTACCACTACCGGGTCCTGATGTGGATCTTGTAAGAACAATACCTGCCACTTTACCGGAAAGTGAATTCATTACGTTCTCTGATTTTACGGTATTTACATCTTCACCACCTATTTCGGTCAATGCATATCCCAGTGATTTCTTTTCACGTGAAATACCCAGAGCTGTAACTACAACCTCGGTAAGCTCTGAAACCTCTTCCATCAAAGTAACGTTTATCTCTGTTCTGTCTCCTACCGGTATCTCCTGTGTATCGAAACCAATGAAACTGAACACAAGTACAACATCAGTGCTACCAACGTCGAGAGAGTAATGACCATCAACACTTGTAGTGGTTCCTGTTGTGGTTCCTTTAATATAAACAGAAACTCCCGGAATAGGATCTCCGTATTTATCCACTACCTTACCCGTCACGGTCTTTTGCTGCTGTGCTCCATCGGGTGATTCATATTTTGCCTTCATTACAGCTACAAAATTGTCGATCATCCGGTATGTCAGGTCACTGTTTTGCAACAAGTCGTCAAGTATTTCTGACAACCCCTTGTCTTTATAGCTGACCGTATAGGTTTTTGAATAATCAATATCCTCATTTCTGTAATAAAATGAGATATCGGACTCTTTTTCTATTTGCTCAAAAACATCCGTAAGTTTAGCATTCTTAACCGAAATGTTAAACTTCTGATTTTGAGAAAAGACACCTGCTGATACATTGAGCAGGGTGATAAAACTGAAAATGAAGTAAATCTTCATAATTCTGAATGCTTTAGTCATTCCGCCTTTCAGCAGAACATGATTACGTTTTTTTTTCATAAATTTGCATTTTTAATGTTATAACATGGCATTAATAATTTCTGGTCGGGAATGTGGCAGCATTTCCGGCCTTTTTTTCAGAGTGAATTTTCACCTGTCCGTTTAAGGCGGATACCGGTGTTTTTTCAGTATCATTTTACGATCATGCTTTTTCATTATTTCTATATTTAATAAATATGTATCGTCTTTTTACCTTTGTCATCAACTATGACCTTATATTTCATATTTGAAACCAACCTGAACACATCCAGGACCTGCTCAACGGTATATGACCTGAAGGCTCGTCCCGACAAGCGCTGTTTATTCATTTTTTCGTTATCTACCTCAATGCTTACATGATAGAATTTTTCAAGTTTGGGAACGATCGATGACAACTCTTCATCCTTGAATGTCAGAACATCTTCTTTCCAAATAGTTATGTTCTTATCTTCATACTTGTTAACCTCAACGACACCTGAAGAAGTGTAGTAAACAGCCTGCTCACCGGGATGTAAAACGGTAAGCAGCTCCTTCATACTTCTAACCTCAACCGATCCTTCGAGAAGTGTAGTGATGACCTTGTCGTCAGCATAGGCATCGATATCGAACTTTGTACCCAAAACCCTGACCACAGCGCCTTTTAACGTATGAACGCTGAACGGTTTTAAAGAATCCTTTGTAACTTCAAACAAGGCCTCCCCTGTAAGTACCACATCACGCTTATTCAGATTAGTAAAACTTTCAGGAACTTCAAGTTTACTGCTGCTGTTAAGCCATACAACAGAACCATCGGCAAGGGTTACTTTTGCAACCTGCTTCTGTAATGTTTCAAATATTAAATTCTTTGTGTTTAGTTTTGCTACAGAAGAGCTTTGATCTTCATTTAACATGTACCAACTCAAGATAAATGCTAAGATGAATATTGAAGCATACTTAAGTGTTGCCAAAAGGTATTGTCCAATTCTCTTTTTCCCTGAAATATTAAATCTGTTGATCTCAAACTTCCTTAACCTATCTTCGATCTCCTCATCGGTAAAATACTCTTCGCCCCCTGTCAGAGACCATACTCTTTGCAGGTCTTTGTATTGTTTCTTCAACTCCCCGGAACTATTTATCTCATTTAACACCTCGATCGCCTCTTCCTCATTCAGCTGATCGGATATCAATTCCCATATTTTTGCCTTATCTGTCATGCGGTATATCTCCTTTTACTATATAATAAGACAGAAAGGTCAAACAATACCCTATGTGGATGTAAATATTTTTTAACAGAAATTAGAGAAAATTTATTTCAAGGCATGCATCATCAGGAAAGTAACAGCAGATAAAAAGTCGTAAAAATCAAGAAAGCAGGTCACAATGAACAAAGAAGTATCAGTATGGAAATATAATCACGAAAATGGACTTTAAGATGTTTAAGGGCACGAGTCATATTGGCTTCCACTGCTTTTACCGAAACATTCAGACTATCGGCGATCTCTTTATTCTTCATGCCTTTTAAACGGCTCATCTCAAACACAGCCCTGCTTTGTTTCGGCATGTCATTAAGTGCTTTTTCCAGTATCTCATGGATCTCATCAAATAACACTTCGTTGATCTCAAAATCCCTTAACACAGAAACATCAAGCAGATGTTTTGTTTTCAGATAAGCACTGTATTTATTCTTAGATGCTTCCTTTTCGAGATAATTAAGACATTTGTTCCTTAGAGTATTGTAAAGCCAGGCCTTCACCGAGTTTTCCGAATCTTTCAGAATGTTTTTCCGGTTTAGCCAAAGAGCCATGAAAGTCTCCTGTACAAGGTTCTCAGAATCATTCCTGTCAGCTACAAATCTGCCGGCAAAAAAGAAAAGAGCATTGTAATATCGTTTGAAAATCAATTCAAACATAACATGATCACCCTTTTTGAACTTCTTTATGTCATTTTTGTGTAAAACCGCCATTTTCTATTCTGAAAACCTTTGAAATACAATGCTTTTGTAACGAGATATCCTTAACCTGAATCATGTTAAAATTAATAAATTTTATTGAATTTAAGTAATAATTTCACAAAGATAAGTTACGGCGTTTTATTTAGAACACAGTGTAAATTATGTTAAATATCGAAATTTTAACAATGATCTTTAGCTTAAAGATCCAGTTTCAATTGTTCGTCCAGAAGCCTGAATGATCTTCGGTGATACGATGTCACTCCGATCTTGGCAATAGCTGCTCTGTGTTTTTTCGTCGGATATCCTTTGTTCTTGTCCCAATCATATCCGGGATACTTTGAATGAAGTTTCAGCATGTACTCATCACGGTGTGTTTTGGCAAGAATACTTGCAGCTGCTATGGAAAGATATTTACCGTCTCCCTTGATCACACAGGTATGTTTTATTCCCGGATAAGGATAGAAACGGTTACCGTCTATCAGCAGATGCTCCGGTTTTGTTTTAAGCTTGTCAACGGCACGATGCATGGCAGTTATGGATGCTTTAAGTATATTGATCTTGTCTATCTCATGATTATCGATAAATGCAACAGCCCAGTCAACGGCCTGCTCTTCAATAACCGGTCGTAGTGCATCTCTCTGCTTTTCGGTAAGCTGTTTTGAATCGTTCAGTAAGTCATTCCTGAAACCGGCAGGAAGTATCACTGCTGCAGCAACAACAGGTCCGGCCAGACAACCCCTGCCTGCCTCGTCACATCCGGCTTCTATCACTCCCTCAT
>JAOZOF010000006.1:0-2765 GCA_029933425.1 Marinilabiliaceae bacterium | reverse complement strand
CCGGCCAGACAACCCCTGCCTGCCTCGTCACATCCGGCTTCTATCACTCCCTCATTAAGATATGGAAGAAGGGATGCCATTATTTTTCTGAATAAATAACCTGCAATACTGTCTGACCCACAGCCTTGAGAGTAGCTTTATCGATATTGCTCATATCATCCTTCAGTGTATGCCAGTATGCATTAAAGTTTGTATCCGACATAGGTTCATGCTGGATGATATCAATACTCGGGATATGTCTCAGATTATTAACGTAAACATGGTCATCAACTATCTGTCCTCCGTCCTCAAAACTGAAATAACTCAGATATCCCAGATCGGCAGCTATGTTCCAAACCCTGTCAAGAAGATCGGGAGCAAATTTCTTGGAATAAAGTTCCTTGTAAAAAACTGCATCGGGAGCTCCGACCATATCAAGAAGGATACCCCAACGGGCACTGTAATCCTCCACATGAGGATGGTTACACCAATACTGAGTTCCAAGACACCATGTATCGGGTTTGTAAGGAAGATCGAGATGCTCGGGAGTACCGTAATCCTCAGCATCAAAGAAGATGATATCCACACCTATGTTTATTCCGGCTTTGTTTATCTGACGGGCTATTTCCATCAACACTCCCACTCCGCTTGCACCGTCGTTGGCACCGGGTATAGGTGTATTTCTCATTTTCGGATCAGGATCATGGTCGGCAAAAGGACGGCTGTCCCAATGTGCGTACAACAAAACCCGGTTCTTCTTCTCTTTGTTGTACTGACCGATGATATTCTTTGCTTTCAACTCTGTACCATCGAAAGCTGTTACCGGGGCGTCCTGAACAATAACATCAGCTCCGAACCTTTTGAGTTCACCTGCCAGGTAGTCGGCACAAAGGTCATGAGGTTTGGTATTAGGAACTCTCGGGCCAAATGCCACCTGCTTATCAACATAGCTGTATGCCGAATCGGCATTGAAGGCCGGAGTCTTTATCGAAGTACTTTTTTCTATTGAGGCACTCTGTGTTCCTCCTGATGTCTTTGTTCCCGAATTAGTACAACCTGATACCAATAACAGGATCAGAGCTGCTGTAGAAAAATATCTGAATATCATTTTAAAATATTTTAATCCCCGGCTTATTTTCGGAGACTCATTTTTATTGTTTCAACTCCCACTCAAACCCGTCCTTTGTATCTTTTATCACAAATCCAAGCTGCTGAAGCTCGTTACGGATCTTATCGGCAGTTGCCCAGTCTTTGTTGGCTTTAGCCTCCATTCGCAGGTTGAGCAGAAGGTTCACCACATCACTCAGTTTATCGTCACTGCCTGCTGTTTCCTCCTCTATCAGTCCCAGAATCCCAAATGAGAACAGCTCCATCGTCTCACGGAACAGTTTCAGGTCATCAGCAGTGATCGACTCTTTACCGGCAACAATGTTATTAATATGTTTTACACCTTCAAACAGATGTGCGATAAGAACAGGACTGTTAAGGTCATCATTCATAGCCTCGTAGCACTTATCATGCCACTCCTTAACATTGAACGATGATGCGTTCCCGGCTTTGATCTTTTCAATACTCTTCAATCCGTCCATCAAACGGCGGTATCCCTTTTCGGCTGCCTGTAATGCTTCATTCGAGAAATCTACAGTACTACGGTAATGTGCCTGAAGTATGAAGAAACGAATGGTCATAGGTGAATATGCCCTGTCGAGCAGTTTGTGACTTCCGGTAAAGAACTCCTCAAGAGTGATAAAATTACCCAGTGACTTACCCATCTTCTGACCGTTGATGGTGATCATGTTGTTGTGCATCCAGTAACGAACAGGTTTTTTACCGTTTGCCACAGTACTCTGAGCTATCTCACACTCATGGTGCGGGAACAACAGGTCCATTCCTCCACCGTGAATATCGAACTGTTCGCCCAGATACTTCGTACTCATTGCCGAACATTCAAGGTGCCATCCGGGAAATCCGTCACTGTATTTCGACGGCCATCGCATGATGTGCTCGGGAGAGGCTTTTTTCCAAAGGGCAAAGTCAACACTGTTTTTCTTCTCTGTCTGACCTTCAAGTTCCCTCGTTGTGTTCAGAAGGTCTTCAAGTACCCTTCCCGAAAGCTCACCGTAATTATATTTTTCATTGTATTTTACCACATCGAAATATACCGAACCGTCACTCTCGTATGCGTATCCCTCATTCATTATCCTGTCAACTATCTGAAGCTGCTCAATGATGTGGCCTGAAGCTCTTGGTTCAATGCTCGGCTTTTTCACATTCAGTTTGTCCATGAAGTCATGGTAACGATCGGTGTAGAACTGAACCACCTCCATGGGCTCAAGTTTTTCAAGTCTGGCCTTTTTTTCGATTTTATCTTCTCCATCATCCGAATCAGCCTCAAGGTGACCAACATCGGTAATGTTCCTCACATATCTTACCTTGTATCCAAGATGCTCAAGATACCGAAATAAAATATCAAATGTAATGGCAGGGCGGGCATGACCGAGATGCGGGTCTCCGTACACGGTAGGACCACAAACATACATTCCCACATGCCCGGGAACTATCGATGTAAAAACCTCTTTCTTCCTTGTTAAACTGTTGTAGATAACTAAGTTATTCTCCATCTCAACTTATCTTTCTGTTCAATTATGAATTTTAAAGACGCTAAATTACAAATTATCCCGAATTATTCAGCAGGATAAAAGTTGAAGATAAAAAAATAGTCGGCTGAAAAATTGTAAAACTGAATATTTGAAAACCTTACACGAATTACACGAATTAACGCGAAT
>JAOZOF010000334.1 GCA_029933425.1 Marinilabiliaceae bacterium | reverse complement strand
TGAGAAGAAGTATTGAGACAGAGATGGTTGCCGAAATAGCGCAGAAACTGCTCGATTCCCTGGGCACGCGCAAACCTCTTTTTGCTTTCTATATCTCCTGCCTGGGACGGATAAAGAAATATTTCGGCACCGAAAAAGAAGAAGCCGAAGAAATCCAAAAGACTGTGGGCAGGAAGATACCTGTACTGGGGATATATTCCGGCACGGAGATCGCAAGGATCTGGGATAAGATCATGCCACTTGACTGGACGGGGGTTCTGTGCATCTTCAGTACACCGTAATTCTTAGCCGCAAAAATTATGAGTCAGGAAAAAAGAATAGAATACCTTATCGCCCAGAACAAAGAACTTGTAAAGGAACTTTCCCGTTATGATTACCTCCTGACCAAAACCAAAGTAACATTAAACAAACAACAAAAGGCTTTTAAACTACTCATTGAAATCCAGAAAGTAATTGCTTATTCAAAAACCAACAAGGAACTGTTCGATGCGGTGGCAAGACTGATAAATTCGGTTTTTGAAATGGCTGCAACCTATATATTTGAACCTTCTGATCATTCCCCCGATCAATTCAGATTATTGAGCTTTCATGACACAGGCCAGGTAAAGGAGGCACCAACCAAGGGAAAAAGGTCTATTAACATTTCCGAAACATTAGGTGATGAACATTTCATTTTGATCAACGCCGAAACCCGTCAAAGCGAACTTGTAGATACACTTAAAAGGAAATTCAATTTATCCAGCCTGATTGTTTACCCGGTAAAATATGATGATAACATCGTACTAATAATTGTGACCGGAATAAAGAGAATTGATAAAGTACTTTTCTTGGACCTGACACCTGAGGACGTCAGCATAATTGAAGCAGTAACAATATTGATATCAAGCTATCTCAGGAAAATTGAACTGATCAGGTTGTATGAGACCGATCAGTTTAAAACGGAATTTGTCTCGAACATATCACATGAATTCAGGACTCCTCTCACCCTGGTCACAGGCCTGCTGGAACAGATGAAAAACAGGCTTGCTCCCACCCTTGATTCAAAAAGTCTGGACAACTTTGAGATCATTACCAATAATGCCCATAGGATCAAACAATTGATAGACCAGCTGATGGATATATCCAGGATTGAAACCAATACGGTCCGCCTCTCTGTAAAAAAAGCCGGTCTGGGCGATCTGATCACAAAAATTGCAAAATCCTTCTTCTCTCTGGCTCAGGAAAAGCAGATAGATTTTAATTTTTCATTCAGTGGTTCCTACCAGGAGACATGGTTTGATGAAGATAAACTGGAAAAAATACTAACGAACCTGCTTTCCAACGCTTTCAAATTCACAGGGGAAAACGGAAAAGTAGAGCTTTCTGTGAAAGTTGAGAAGAATGATGACAGATCCACTGCTGTTTGTATTGTATCCGATACCGGCCGGGGAATCCCCGACGCCGAAAAAGAAAAAATATTCGAAAGGTTCTACCAGATGAAACATCCGGGAAATGAAAATAAGGAGGGTACGGGTATTGGTTTGTACCTGGCAAAAAAGCTGACCGGGCTGCATCATGGAAGCATTGAAGTGACCAGCCAAATCAATCAGGGTTCAAAGTTTATTGTCCGGATACCCCTGGACAGAGATTCATTTTCCGATGATGAGCAATCTTCCATGCCTGATATACCTGCTGAGACAGATATCCCAAAAAGTAAGGCGGATGAAAAAGAGTACAGAAGAACTACCCCGACAAAGGATCCTGCCAGGCCAGGTGTCCTGATTGTTGAAGACAATCATGATCTCAATTCTTTTATTGCATCAGGTTTATCCGAAGATTTTAACATAATAACCGCCTTTAATGGTAAAGAGGGTCTCGATGCTGCCATTTCAAACATCCCTGATCTGATCGTTACGGATATCATGATGCCTGAAATGGACGGGAATGAAATGACAAAACATCTGAAAAAGGATGATAAGACCAGGCACATTCCGGTAATCATGCTGACAGCAAAAGCCGACAGGGCCAGTACTATTGAAGGTTTGGAATGCGGAGCAGATGATTACATCAGCAAGCCCTTCAATATGGATGAATTATTGATAAAGATCAGAAATAATATTGAGACCTGTAAACGGATCAGGGATAAGTTCAGGGAAGAATTTCTTACAACGCCCAATGAGTCAGATATCCCCTCCCCCAAAGATAAACTGGTAAGAAATGTAATTGAATTAATGAAGAGAAATCTGGATGAACCCGACTTCACGGTCAATGATATTTGCAGGGAACTGTATATCAGCAGAACCCAATTGTACAGGAAAATTGAGGCATTAACCGGGTATAATCCCGGGGAATTACTGAGAATAATCAGGTTAAAATCTGCAGCAGCCATGTTCCGGAAAGGTCATGGGAATGTGGCCCAGGTCATGTACCAGGTAGGGTTCAGCAACCAATCCAATTTTGCAAAAATATTTAAAGAACAATTTGGACTCTCTCCCTCTTCCTATCTGCGCCGGTACCAGAACAGGTAGCGTTTATCTGTAACGGGACATACACATCATAATATGGTACAAATCAGGTAGATTACAGAGTAATCATTCCCTAATTTTGTTGGGTAAACAGTACAAGTTCTAACCAAAATTTTTAGAAATGATGAAAACAATTATCTTTCCCCGGTTTAACCATTTTTTTTCTCTAATGGTATCAGGTCTTATCCTGATGTTCACAGCAAACACTTCGTGCGCACAAAATGATCCGAACCTGAAAAAATCGATTCAGAAGATGAATCAGGACTTTATCACTGTCTTCCAGGAAGGTGATGCCACCCGGCTGGAAGATTTCTACTGTTCCGACGGACAACTGTTGCCACCCGGCGCTCCGGCAATTGTAGGAAAAGAACAGATCCTGGGATTCTGGCAAACCTTAATGAATGCCGGAATAAACAAATTTGACCTGCAGACAACGGAAGCAGAAAAGTTCGGAAATAAAGTGATCGAGCAGGGAACATATACCATCTTTGCTGGGAATAACCTTATTGTCGATCAGGGAAAATATATGGTGATATGGAAAAAGGAAGACGGCAGATTGAAAATATCCCGTGATATAACGAACAGTGACAATCCTCCCCCGCCAGCAAGGGCTCTTGAAAACGATACAATATTTATCATCTATGATTTTGTAAAGGCTGAAATGACAGAAGAGTTTAAGAATTTTAACACTAAATATCTCAAACCGGTCGCACAGTCACTAAAAAGCAATAATTCGGTAAGATTACTGCAAAAAGTAACCAAAAATGAGGATGGCACCTTAACCTTTGCCTATCTGATAGATCCGATTAACCCCAGTGCAAACTCCCCTATGCTTAAGGTCCTGATTGATTATTATGGCGAAGAAAAGGGCAGGGAGGTTTACGCGATCTATACAAAATGTCTGGCAAGGATAAGTGCCGACAAATACATCGTTACATCCGTTTGGTAAAATACAATGTGGAACCGGATCCGCCTGGGACAGATCCGGTTCTCATCCATACAACTCCGTCACCATGATTTGGAAATATTATTGTTCTTTCTTTTTTAACATGTTTGAGTTTTACATAGGATCTCTTTTGTGAAACAGGATACCATCCATCTTTTATAAAAATTCTATATAGTTCAGAACATTTCATTTATAACATGGAATGTTTATATATAGGTAAATAATAATTTACCTCTTTCCAAGTATAGGATAATTTGTATTGCATTAGCCACAACGGTT
>JAOZOF010000333.1 GCA_029933425.1 Marinilabiliaceae bacterium | reverse complement strand
CCAACCAGATGAAAGAAAGTTCCGTAGGAACGGCATATCCGACCCTGAACAGGGTCGACCAAAAATAGCCGCAGGCCTGCCTGTCTAACCGGACAGGTGGAGCCTGCGGGAACATGAAATGACAAAACATGAACCCTGAACAGGGTTCAACAGCATAGTCCGGGGTAGTTCTTTGCAACCAGAAGGTTATGTTAAACTCTTTCAGAGTTTTCCTGACTGCTGTAGGCAGGAAATGTTATAACAAGGGGTGTGAGCCCCTTGAAAAGAAAAACAGATGAAATAAGTTCCGTAGGAACGGCATAAAGATCCTCTTACGGCAAAATGATCTTCTTTGCAATTACCCTGTCAGTAAAAGTCGGGATAAGCAAGAGTTGTTCATCCGGCAGATAACCCATATCGGCAGTGTGGAATCCCATAGGTTTAGAATCGAAAAGTTCTTTGTTGCTTCCGTCGGGGTATATGAAAAGAATCTTACCTGTCCAGGCCGAAATTACGTATTGGGCCTCTCCTACGGGCACAAGTCCGTCGATCTGTACGGGCACTTCTGCAACAACTGTCAACTCTTTTGTTGATGTATTTCCTTTCAGAAGGTATCCTTGTGAGCCGATAAGCAGATGACCATTTTCAACAATAATACCGTTTGCACCCTTTAGTTTAGGATCTTTACTCCAGATTTCCGGTTTATCGTTCTTCAACACGTAAACAACTCCCTGCCGTGTGTCGGTTACATAAACATTGCCATCGGGTCCTGTGGCAACATCATTCAGGAATACAGAGCCCGGAACATCAATATACTTGATGATCTTCCCCGTCCTTGTATCTATCACTGCAACTCTGTCGATGTCAGAAACAAAAAGCTTGTCATCTTTTAAGTCCATTCCCTTGGGGGCATTCAGTCCTGTCGCCCATTTCAGATCAACTATCTTGCCCTGCCTGTCCATTATCGAGATAAAACCTTCTCCGTTCTTTTCTGCAGGTTTGCCGTTGATGCTTGAAATGTAACACAGATTGCTACCCTGACCGAATAGAACAGATTCAGGCACTTTCAGAACGGCATTAGTTGACCAGGCATCTTTGAGAGACTGGGCCGAAATTGAAATTGAGGTCAAAATGAATACCAATGTTATCAATCCGTTACTTTTCATGGTTCTTATATTTCTTTGTTAATAACGTTAATTTATAATCTCTTTTTTGTATGGATGAAATGTAAGCCTGAGAGATAAAGCAATGGTAAGATAAGATATTTTCCTGTTTCTATGAAATTATAAATGCGGATCTCTCTGATAAATATGGCAGAGAAATCCGCATCTGTATTAAGCTAATACTAAACCTGAATATATGATTTGTACAGAAAAATGTGATGATTATGTATGGCAGATCAGGTTATTTCTTTTTCTTTCTTGCAATATATCCGAGTACATCATCATAAACAAGGGTTACATAATAAAGTCCGCCAATTTGTGCGCTGCCGAAGCTTGTTGTGTAATAGTGGTTCGTGAGATTTGAAGCACCAATCTTGACAGATGTGTTGACGGCAGGTATCTTATATGTTATGTGTGCATCAATAGTGGCATAAGCAGGAATTTCGCCTGTTCCGAATGGACCTTCCCATGTAAATGCACTTTGCCAGTGAAAGTTCACATTGAATCCCAGATTCTTAATTATCCTGTTATGCCCGATAGATATGTTGGTACGGTATTCGGGAGTGTTGTAGTTTGCTTCAACACCCGGGTCATCAATGTCGTCAATAAGCTTGTTGTTTGCAACATTACCCTTTACAAGTATTCCGTTTTTGAACAGGTAATCTATGCTGATCGCCCATCCCATTGAAGTTACAAGATTATCAGTTGAGAAATATGTCTGATACATAGTGTACGGATCATTTTCATCAGGATTCGGTGTGTTGTATTGAGCAAGAAGCTGAGATGCTTCGAACCCTTTATACTTGTTGTAATAGATATAAGCGTCGATGAACAGTTTCTTTTTAAGAAGCAATCCTTTGTATCCTATCTCGGTTGAAACCACTTTCTCTACATCCAGTGACGGAAGTTCCATTGGGCCGTTGTCCAGGACCGGATGGTCTTTAATTGGATTTCGTCCGCTCATCGGGAAAAGGTAGGTTTTGTCAAAATCATACATGTTCCTGACTTTTTCCTGGCCTCCGATTATGCGGAACATACCTGTTGGAATATCTAAAAACTGGTCTGATAATGACGGGAAACGGTAAGCAGTCTGGAATGTTCCGCGTATGCTGTGTTTCTTTTCATTGTCCACAAAGTATATCAGCGAAAAGCGCGGAGTGTACTGAGCTTCGAAGTTCTGGTCCTTATCGAAACGGAATGTTCCTGTACCGCGTAGATGATCGTGTGCGAAATTTTTGATTACCTGTGCATATCCGCCGTATTGATAGATAGTCAAAGGATCACCGGGTTCATCAATAAATACGGTTCCGTCGCTGACGATTCTGTATTGTCTGTAAGAAGCACCTACCTGAAGGTCCATGAAATGTATCATCTCCTGAAAATTATACATTCCTTCGGCCTGGTATAGTGAGCTTCTGTCAATAACCTGGCTGCCGCCGTGATCCAGAGTTTTAGAAGTGATATCATCATGCAGGGTGTTAAACTCTTCTGTTCCCGGCATAGGTCTGTCATTGTCCGCTATGTTACGTGCAGCACGGTTCGCTGCATCAAGATCTGAGGGATTTGCAAAAACAGCATAAGTGTATGCCGTTGCATAATCAGTGATCCATTGGCGTGTCCCTTTCCATGCTTCGTTCATCAGCATGGCAGTAGCACCTATATCGTACGATTTACCTGAATTTCCTCCTTTACCCCAAACACGGAAAAAGTAATTCGGGTTGGTTATCTCAATACTTCCTGATCCTCTTTTTACATCTCTCAATGCAAATCGGTTTACAGCAGTATAAACAACCGAGCTGTATGTGTATTGTCCCCGTGCTGTAATTGCGGTTTTATCATTGATAAAATATTTAATAGTACCGCCCAATCTCATGTTTTCAGTGGTATTGTCAGTCAGATCATGTTCTGCCCATCCGGTACGTGTTACAACCTGGTTGGGATAAAGAGGTAATATCTGATCCTCCAATGCTTTGTATTCAGGTGTTCCCGGCTGAACACCTTGTCTTTCTGCCAATCCTGCAACTACCGCAGGTCCTATGTCGATCAGGTTGAATGATGTCAGTTTTTCATCTCCGTATACATTCACTCCGTCGTATCCGGGATTTGTTTCCCTTGTCATCGAAGGGTCATTCAGGTTGCTTCGGTCGCGTAAATCGTTCGCAAACCAGTCGGTTGCCCGAAGGTATGAACCATTTATTTTTATCGCCAGTTTGTCGGTAATGGCTTTTGCATATCTGATGCTTATATCTCCCATCGGCTTCGGTGCATCCAGAACATTAGAGTTGAAATGCATAAGTCCTGTTTGAGCCGAAATGGTCAACCCCTGGTAATTGAACGGGTCTTTACTTTTCATTATTAAAGTACCGTTCATTCCGCCCGGACCGTACAATGCTGACGATGCCCCAACGATAAGTTCAACGCTTTCAATGTCCGCCTGCGACAGCCCACCTAGATTACCGGGTGCAAAGCTCATTCCCGGAGATATATTTTCAACGCCGTCGATGATCTGTATCATACGGTAGTTTGTGTAACTGTTGAATCCTCTTGTGTTCGGAAGCTGGAACATAAGTCCGTGAACGTTCATATCCACACCCTTCAGCTGGTA
>JAOZOF010000332.1 GCA_029933425.1 Marinilabiliaceae bacterium | reverse complement strand
GCCGATCAAAGGGTTCTATATCTCTCAGGTTAAAGTGTTACATGACTAAAGAGTGCTAATAGAAAAATTTATTGGTTCCCCTTTTAGGGGGTCAGGGGGGGGGAATTATGCTGATTCTTTATGCGTTATTTCAGGCTGTTTATTTTCAGATTTTTATCTGAGATCAAAATAATCAATAAAGCAAAATTTCTTTAATGAATATTAAATTGTTATTGGGTTGTGGCATATTTTGCTATTTTTACGCCCGTTTATAGGGGAAACAATAAAATCGTAATTCATGAAGCAGGATATCTATAAAGGCATTAAGCCTACAAAGAAGGACAGAAAAGACATGATCCAATATATCAATCTGCAGCTTGCAGCTCTTGGACAACCTCTTTTCTATGACGATAACGATGCAAAAACAAAATTCTCGAACGCAAAATTCCTGGCACTCACCGAAGACCTGATAAAAAGTTTCAGGGAAAAGTCCCGCTTGTTATCTGATCACTTGCCACCTGCCGATGTACGTATCCAGAGGTTCATCGATGATTACCTGAAAGATATTGAGTTTGACAGTAAACTGTATCGATTTCCTTCAAGCACTTTTGTACTGAATCAAAAGGGGCTGGCGCGTGAGCTTAGTCTTCCGCCAAATGGTAATACTTTTAAAAATAAACAGATAAGTTCTTACAGGGTAAAACAGGGGATACTTAACAATCCCGTTAATGACAAACGAACTACCAAGGGTACTTTTCACATTGTCAGGGGAGGATTGCCTGTACCTCTTGATAAAAAAGAGGTGCCAAAATATACCTTTGCACACATGTTGTCGGCGGCGCTGAATCCGCCTGAGGAGATGAAAGAACTTCCTTTTACTTCAAACCAGGAGGAGAGAGCCAAGGCTATGGTCTCTTTGCTGCTGCGTCCGGTCGTTTCGCCGGAGGTAAAGGGTGTGATGAGCGAGAAGAGTATGGAGGTACGTTTTTTCGCTCCGGGTAGTCTGGTCAGTAATCTCGATTTTGTTGAATCTATCTTCGGCAATGCAGGAGACCCGAATCTTGCGATAAATGACTCGGCACTCGACGTTGAGCACTGGACAGGGCATACGGGTTGTATCATTCTTGCTCCGCATCTTACGCGGTTACGTAAAAAGGATGTCGGTCTGCCTCATTACGATGATGCAACAGAGCGTCAGAAACGTGACGGCATGTGCTGGAAGGAGGAGGATGAGCTTTACAACGATGGCAGTGCATTCAAACTTACCTGCCGCGATGAAAGGGGAGTTGTGGTCACACTTATTGCCGACAACTACTTTGGATATTCGAAAAAAGAGATAA
The DNA here is from genome assembly GCA_029933425.1 of Marinilabiliaceae bacterium. Lineage (GTDB taxonomy): Bacteria > Bacteroidota > Bacteroidia > Bacteroidales > Marinilabiliaceae > JAADEM01. Next base: position 2,434 of record JAOZOF010000332.1, on the reverse strand, counting down.
AGACACAAATAAGTTATTCTGCAAACCTGTACGGACTGGTGGAGGAGGAGCATGCCGGAGGAGCAATTGCATTTCCTCGCGGAAACATGACCGATAAACTGTTCGGGAGATCATTTACACGTAAGTTCAGTACGCGATATACCTTTAAAGAGAGCATTAAACTTCTGGGTGACAGAATTACCGTAATGCCGGAAAACTATGCTGTTGATAAAAAATATCCAAATATCATTTACATTCCGGAATATGCAAATATAGATATCAACAAAAGCAGGGTAAGCTGGGAACATAACGGGAAAGATTTCTCCCTTAAGCTTTCACCGCAAAAGATCTATGTTCATCCTACGGGACATAAGTTCCAACTGGTGAAGCACCCTACACAGGCTTTGTGGAGGATAGTTGATACTGCACCCGAAGGAATGTTCCTGCATAAACCATGTACTGTTTCCGGAGGAGGTAAATCAGAGATCTCCAAGTCGCTTCAGAACGCCATTAAGTATGGCTCGGTTTATATTCACGATTTTGAGGAGGATGCAAAACTTGCCGACATGGTGATAAACTATGATTATTCAAAACGATGGAAAGATCAGGAAAAGAACAAAACAAGATCGAGGTCATTTCTTAGTCCTGAAAGAACTCTCGGCTCAGCGGTAAAGCTGCTTACACCGTCTGATCTTTACAACGACGAATATAATGCTTTTCTTGAAAGTATTCCGGTGCATATCCGCACATTGGTACTCTATGTTAAAAGGTTATATCGCAGCGATCCCCGTACCAAAGACTGGAAAGAAGAACTTTCTGTTGAGATCATAAACGGACGTAAGGGCACCGCCCTGATGTACAACAACAGTAAAATAATGGCCAGTTACGTTCGTATCGGTTTCACGGATGACGGCGGATGGTATTTGCATAAATTGAGGTCTGACTTCATTCCGAGTCTGAAAATACAGATGGAAGATGATATCACTGCATCTATTACATTGCCGTCGAAAAGTATGGACGGCCTGAACCCGGAGTTTAAGAATAAGAGCGTTAAGCTTGTAACAAACTGCGAGAACCATCTTTTTCAGCGTCCCGACGAAGCAGTGATCAGAGGGTACGATAAAGAGGCAGAGAGGGACATTGTGCAGGATAACACATTCCTTACCAACTATGAGCCGCTGACTCGTGAAAAAGCCATAGAACTTTACGAGGATGCTATCAATTTCGATAAATACACGCAGCCTGTTAAGGATCTGATAAAAAAAGTGATAGAGAGTGACAGAGATGATTATTTTGTTGTCCCGTCGCATACAAGGATCGTTGACGGCACACCCACTAAGAACCCGAGATATCTTCAGCGTAATGTGAATACACGTGAAACGCAGGAGACATATCTTGCCGAGGTGGGAGTGAGGCTTCATCGTAAGATCAAAAGTGGCGCACCGGTGAACTATCCGGTCAATGCAGTGCTTCCGGGAAGACGTAACAATCCGGCAGATCGTAAAAACGGCATCAGGCCGTTGAGTGTGTACAATCCCATCCATTATCAGGAGCTGCCTGAACTGTTCATGGATTTTATCTGTAGCCTGACGGGCAAGTCGCCTTCAACTACAGGTGCAGGCTCGGAAGGAGCTCTTACCAAGGGTCCTTTCAACATGCTTGTTCCAACAACTGATCTTAACAATGCTTTGTTGTCGTACATTCTGACCGAGTACCAGGGATTCACCTCGGCAGCCGGGTATGTAGGAAATAACCGATTCGATCACGACATAAGTATCCTTGTGCCTGAGATATGGGCCCGCCTTGATCCCGAAGACAGAGATGCGAAAGAGCTTATCAAAAACAATTGCCTCGAAAAACTTGATGATTTCGAATATAAAGGAAGAAAGATATGTGCCAGCAGGTTAGGCTACCGTATTAATGAAAACTTTGCTTTCCGGTGCATGAACCGCCTTTTCGACGAGCCTTTGGCTGTTTTCAATGAAAAAATGCTGAGGCCTGAACTTCAGAACATGAAGGACTTTGTCGACGGCATCGATAACATTGTGGAAGCTCAGAAGAAAGTGGCACTCAACTATTTCGAGGACGGAAGTGTCGAGGCAGCCATCCCGCCGTTGAAAATACTTCTGCACATTATGGCTTACGGAAACTATGAAGGTAAGGATATCTGTGATCCGGATCTCCGAAGGTATTTTGAGCGCGATTATGTAATCAACAGTGACTGGTACAAGGAGAGGCTGAAACTGAAACAACAGAAGGACATAGAGTTCTACACCAACAGGGTTCAGTATCTTAACAATTTTATTAAGAATCCTGAGAATGCAGTGCTACTTGAGGAAATGAATATCACGGAGAGGTTGAAAAAAGCAGAAAAAATGCTTGAGCACGTCAGGTCGAATGAATATCTGAAGGAACTCGAAGGAACAATCGGTCTGGACCCGTTGTTCAGGAAAGG
>JAOZOF010000331.1 GCA_029933425.1 Marinilabiliaceae bacterium | reverse complement strand
AAAAGATCAGGGGAGGCAGGTGTTCATCACGAACAGGCCCTTGTACTTGTGAATCTTGGTAAAGCCACCGGCAAAGATGTACTTGAACTTGCATCTTTGATAGAAAAGGACATCAGGGACAAATTCGGCATTGATCTTGAAAAAGAAGTGATAATTATCTAAATGTCTGTTTTAAAATGGTGTATGTTTCTTTACGTCATTTTTTATTGTTGTTTTTATTTTTCTCCATAGAACTTTCAACATCTGTTTTTATCTTTACCTTCTTAAACATGTCTCATTGACTTTGTAAAAAGACCGGATGGAAAAGTTGATCATAATCGTAACGCATAAAAAAAAGTTAGGGAACATACTTATTCCTTACATTGCATCAACTGATAATTCACCTGCCATTACCTTGTTCGAGCAAGCTGTTCCTGACCTGTTCAACAGCAAAGAGTATTCTTTTACCGACAAAGAAAAAGAGATCATTGACACTCTTTACAATATTAATGAAAAGACCATTTACAAGTTATTCTCAAAGGATAAAACCCTTAAACTGTTCTACGACAAATTAAAACAAGATTATGCTGCAACACACATCAGACCTTATATCGAAAAAAATATTTACGCAGCATTACAACTGTTATCGGAACAGGATATTCCTTTTTACTACAAAGATCCAAAATACAGCAAAATATACGAGACCGACCTGATAATATTTCATCGTACTCCTGCTGATGCATTGTTCCAATTCAGATTGTCGGATGAGGAACTTACCTACACTTTGAAAATATTCTCGGAGAATAAAAAGATAGAACTGAAGAACAGGGATATAATTGAGATCACAACCGAACCGGCATCAATGCTGATAAACAATCATCTGTATTGGTTCGAAAATATTAACGTAAAAAAGTTCAGGCCTTTTAAAGAAAAAGATCACATAAGCATTCCAAAACGAAGCATCGACACTTACATGTCATCGTTTGTAAGAAAGAACATACAAGACCACAAAGTTGAAGCAAACGGTTTCAGGATAATTAATACTGAGGTTGAACCTGAGGCAAATCTTCACATTGATAACAATCTCGCTCACACTCCTGTTTTCTTTCTAAAATTCAGGTATAGCGACAGGCTTTTCCTTGCCGGCACTAAATCGCAGGTATTTGTAACTATTAATAAAACAGACGAAGGTTATGTTTTCACACGATTGAAAAGAGATAAAGTCTGGGAAGCTTCAATAAAAAAGTTTCTTACCACAGAACTTAAACTCAAAGAGGTTGAAACATCGCAATACCTGCCAGAAATCGAAAACAGCATAATTGACAACAAATTGTTTTATTCCCTGATAAAATGGATAAACGACAACTCATCCCGATTGAAAAATGAAAGAATAAAAATCACTTACGATCAGAACGACAAGATATATTACACAGGCAAATACAATTTAAAATTCGACATCAATGATACAAACGACTGGTTTGATATTTATGCCCGGATAGAAATAGAAGGCCGGATAATACCGTTTTATAAATTAAAAAAGAATTTGCTTAACAATATTCAGGAATACCTTCTCCCCGACGGCAGGATTTTCATAATTCCTCACGAATGGTTTACTAAATACTCCGATATCTTTCGTAATGCACATATCGACAACAAAAAAATAAAACTGAAAAAAATCTTTTTCAACATACTGCCACAATTTGATAATGATGAAGACAAAAAGAACATAACAGAGAAACTCAAAGTCTTCTACAGCCATTCAAACATTAAAACCAGTGTTCCTGAAGAAATACAAGCAACATTACGCCCATATCAAATAGAAGGCTATTCCTGGCTTATGTCATTAAATAAAAACTGTTTTGGCGGCATCCTGGCCGATGATATGGGTTTGGGTAAAACACTACAGGCAATAACCTTACTGGTGAAAATTTATGAGAATACCGGTAATGAAAAAACCGCAATGCCGGATACCGGACAAACACCGGTACAATTAAGCCTCTTCGATAAAAAGAACAAATTCACAAAGACCAAAACTCCTGCAAGCCTGATAGTTTTACCCACATCGTTAATACACAACTGGCGCAACGAACTTACACGATTTGCTCCCGGACTTAAAATATACATCTATGCAGGGAACAACAGGTTAAAAACAAAAGACATTGGAAAGATACTGCGCCATTACCATGTTATTCTTACAACCTATGGAATAGTTAGAAACGACATTGAATATCTTTCCACTTATAAATTCCATTATGTTATCCTCGATGAAAGTCAGTATGTAAAAAACCCTTCATCAAAGACATACCTTGCAGTTTCTAAGCTCATCTCTAACCATCGGCTTGTTCTTACCGGAACACCGATCGAAAACTCCTTAAGTGATCTTTGGGCGCAAATGGATTTTGTAAACAAAGATCTGCTTGGAAATTTCAACCGTTTCAAAGTATCGTTTATAAAACCAATTGTTAAGGGCAAAAATGAGGAAAAAGAAAAAAAACTCCGGTTACTTATCGATCCGTTTATTCTCAGACGGACAAAGGATATGGTCGCCAAAGATCTCCCGCCGATGACCGAACAGGTTATTTTGTGCAATATGACCCAGGAACAAAAAGATGTATATGTACGTGAAAAATCAGGGATACGAAATGAACTGTTTAACGCATCAGGCGACAATTCAAACAATTCATTTATGGTTCTGCAGGCCCTTACCCGTTTAAGACAGATAGCTAACCATCCGGTACTTGTTGACGATAAATATGACGGTTCGTCGGGAAAATTCGAACAGGTCATGTCCGGTATTGAAGATATCGTATCTGAGAAACACAAAGTACTCGTTTTTTCATCTTTTGTAAAGAACCTTGAGATAATCGAGAGGGAACTACAAAATAAAAATTTAGATTACTCAAAACTTACCGGTTCAACCACAAACCGGGAAAAGGTGATAAAAAAATTCACTGACAATGAAAACTGCCGCATCTTTCTGATATCGTTAAAAGCGGGAGGTGTAGGTCTGAACCTTGTTGAAGCCGATTATGTATTCATGCTCAATCCGTGGTGGAACCCTGCTGCCGAAGCTCAGGCCATTAACAGGGCTCACCGTATTGGTCAGACTAAAAAAGTTTTCGTGTACAAGTTCCTGTCGGCGGAAACAATTGAAGAAAAGATAGCCAATCTGCAAAAGAAAAAACAGGAACTGGCAGACACTTTCATTACTACTGAAAACCTGTTAAAAAATCTTACAAAGGAAGAATTCGAAAAACTTTTATCATAATTTTATTAGTTTTGAAAAAAAATCATACAACTATGCTACGAATTATCACTATCTCGATCATTTCATTGTTCATTGTTTCTGCATCTTTTGCCCAGAAGAACAGTGCACGACAATCATCAGTCCGTAAGATGGGCTCATTTGAAAAGGTAAAAGCCGCAAAGGGAATTAACGTTACACTGATAGAAGGATCAAAGGAAGAGGTTCAGGTTGACATTGTTAACGGCTCACTCAGCGACGTAATAACACAACTGAAGAAAAATCAGCTAACCGTTAAGATGAAAACAAAGATCTACAAGGATGTTGCTGTTCAGGTTTATGTAACTTATGTAAATCTTAGTGCGATCACTGCCGGTTCGGGAGCAACGATTGATGCCGAAAATACTATCATCACCGATAAACTGACACTTGATGGCGGTACCGACTCAAAAATTGTGCTGGAAGTTGATGCCAACACCCTTGTAGCCAATGTGTCAGCAGGAAGAATGGAACTTTCGGGAAAAGTAAAATCTCAGA
>JAOZOF010000330.1:1263-3763 GCA_029933425.1 Marinilabiliaceae bacterium | reverse complement strand
AGAGGAAATGAGTAAGGTGTTTTTGTCTTATCAGGATAGATATCCGACAGGTTCCTGACCATTAAATAATCAACCGACACAGTAAATAATAACACCCCGATATATGCTTCAAAAAGATAGCGCATAAACTTCTTTAGTATAAAATATATTCCGAAACAGGAATATAATTTGATACGGCAATGTTAGATATTTTGTTGCCATTTGTAGTCAAAATTAATGTTAAAGTTTTATAATTCATTCTTTACCGGCGCAGGGATTTTGTTTATCCGGTGTCTAAAAAACAAAGCAAACGATAACAAACTTTGAGTTAGAACGTTTAAATATCATAGCCTGTCTTGTTTATAAACATCAGATGAACGGTACAAACATCAACATAAAGGAATTCCATGTAAAAAACCTCAGTTTAAAGAGTGCTGCAATGTTATTGTCGGAAAAGCTTACCGATCTGGGGTTTTCAGTGGTAAAGATAGTACCGGGCATCATCAAACTCAACAACCTGAATGAAAACGAAGAGCAACGATTAAATGAAATATTGGACAGGTATGGTTTCGAAATAATAAAAGATAAAGAAATCATTCTTGTTGAGCAGATAAAACAGGCTGTAATTGAACTGATACATTACATGAACAACATGAACTCGGTTGTTCGTAAATCGGAGTATTTAGTGGAAAAGCTCGGAAAAAGCTACAGCCATTTATCAAGGGTTTTTTCAAAACATGAACCCATAACCCTGGAAAAATATATTATCTTTCAAAAAATAGAAAGGATAAAAGAGCTGATCGATCAGGATGAACTAACTTTAAGTGAAATTGCATATATGATGGATTACAGCAGTGTTCAATACCTTTCGAATCAGTTCAAAAAGATAACCGGCTATTCAGTAACCGAATATAAGAACAACCCTGAAGGAAAAAAGAGTTTCCTTGACGACATTGATTAAACAGTTGTATTTGAATACTTAACACAACAATATTTGACAATGAGAGATAAAACACGAAAGAACTGAAACAAAATTTTATAACACTTTTGCATAATTTTACAACTTAAATAGGTAGTTATTAAACAGTTTTACGGAATTAAAAAAATAAAGATATGGAACTAAGAAAAAACTTAGCTATAAGTGACACAGGATTCGTTTTTGATGCGGCCAGCGGTGAGTCATATTCACTGAACCCTATTGGATTGGAAATACTGAATCACCTGAAGAGCGGATTAAAAGATGAGGAGATAAGGGAAAAGATCCTTGAAAAGTATGATGTTGATGAGTCAACTTTCGACCTTGTCTATTTTGATTTTGTCAGGACACTTCAGCATTTCGATCTTTTCGAAAAGTCCTGATACTGATCAAATGAATGAGAATTATAGGGTATGTTAAATACCTGAAAACGATCATCCGGCATTTGAATACATTTCAAAAAATCGACAAAAGAACACAGCAAAAGTTAAAACAGACATTGATGGATAAGATTTCGTTAACAATAGCAGTCTCAGGCTTGAACAATACCGACAATCCGGGACCCGGCGTCCCGTTTATCAGAGCGGTAAAAGAGTCTGACAGGTTCGACCTGAAGATAATCGGTCTGGCATACGAGAACCTTGAGCCCGGCATTTACATGAATGACATGACTGATAAAGTGTATAAGATGCCTTATCCGTCGGAAGGAAAAGTTGCATTCCTGGAACGTGTTTCATATATACACAGTAAAGAGGACCTTGATATTCTTATACCAAACTTCGACGCTGAACTTCACACAGTGATGATAAGTGAGAAAGAGCTCTCAGCAATGGGGATCAGAACATTTCTGCCGACTCTGCAACAATTTGAGGAACGTCATAAATCGGAGCTGAATAAATTCGGAGAAAAATACGATATCAAAGTGCCAAGAAGCGTAGCTATCACAAGTCATACTGATATTAACAAAATACCTAAAGATTATGATTACCCGGTAATGGTCAAAGGTAAATTCTACGATGCTCACATAGCCTACAACAAAGAACAGGTGATCAATCATTTCAACAAAATAAGTGCTCAGTGGGGTGTGCCGGTGATCGTTCAGGAATTTGTAAAAGGTACAGAGGTCAACGTGATAGCCCTTGGTGATGGCAAAGGGAACACCATCGGAGCTGTACCCATGCGTAAGCAGTACATTACCGATAAAGGTAAGGCATGGGGTGGCATTACTGTTGATGATCCTAACATGATAGATCTGACAAAAAAACTGATAGCTGCAGTGAAGTGGCGAGGTGGCATGGAGCTTGAACTGATAAAAACCATAAATGGTGAATATTACCTGATTGAGATCAACCCGCGGCTTCCGGCATGGTTATACCTGGCTGTCGGTGCAGGACAAAACCTTCCTGAGGCAATGCTGCTGATGGCTCTCGGAAAAGATGTTGAACCGTTCACTTCGTTCGACATAGGAAAGATGTTCGTACGTTACTCGTACGACATGATGGTGGACCTCGACGATTTCCAGAAGATATCAATGTCAGGAGAGAT
>JAOZOF010000330.1:0-1163 GCA_029933425.1 Marinilabiliaceae bacterium | reverse complement strand
ATAGATGCAGGAATGCCCAGCAAATTCGGGCTTAAACCTACATTAAAGCCAATAGAGAAGATAGACGGGATACCGGTGGATGACCTGTTAAAAAAATACGGCTCACCACTGTATGTGATCTCGGAGCAAACCATACGTGAGACATACCGTGAAGCAAAGCAGGCTTTTGAAACACGATATCCCAAGGTACAGTTTGCCTGGTCGTACAAAACAAATTACCTGAATGCCGTATGTAAGATATTCCATCAGGAGGGTTCGTGGGCTGAAGTAGTATCAGGCATGGAGTACGATAAGGCTTTACAGAACGGTGTGAAAGGCTCACAGATAATCTTCAACGGTCCGAGCAAGAGCCGTGAAGACTTGGTCAAGGCTGTGAGCAACGATTCATTGATTCATATCGATCATTTCGATGAATTGTTCCTTGTGCTTGAAATTGCCCAGACATCAGAAAAGAAGCCTAAATTGGCCATCAGAGTAAACATGGATACAGGCATCTATCCCAAATGGGACAGGTTCGGATTCAACTATGAGAATGGAGAGGCCTGGGAAGCTCTTAACCGTATAATGCTCTCTGAAAAACTTGAGTTGGTCGGGCTACACACTCACATAGGCACATACATCATGACACCAAGTGCATACAAGGTTGCTGCATCGAAATTAGCCGACCTGGCATACAACGTGGAGAGAAAATTCAAACACAATGTGCGCTACATTGACCTGGGCGGAGGTTTTGCTTCAAAGAACACCCTGAAAGGAGCCTACCATACAGGTATTGACACATCACCTACCTTCGAGGAATATGCCGAAGCTATCAGCGGGGCACTGATCAGCTCCAATCTCAATCCGGAACAGTTGCCTGTTCTGATACTTGAAACAGGACGTGCACTTATCGATGATGCAGGTTACATCCTTGGAACGGTAATAGCCAACAAAAGACTTTCGGACGGCAGAAGGTCGTTGATAGTTGATGTAGGTGTTAACTTGCTGTTCACCTCCTTTTGGTACGAGCATGAGGTATATCCGGCAACCGGTTCAACTCAATTCACTGAGGATACGACGATATACGGGCCACTGTGTATGAACATCGATATCATCAGGGCTGCAATTGATTTCCCTGTTCTTAAACAAGGAGACAGGTTTGTTATAAAACGTGTGGGAGCCTA
>JAOZOF010000329.1:1363-3768 GCA_029933425.1 Marinilabiliaceae bacterium | reverse complement strand
GGTTCTGGCAAACCCGATTCATTTAAAGATTCTCTGATCCGATGAATTCCGGAACCAACCTGCTCAACCATATTAATCCTCTCAAATAACCCAAAAATCAATGGGTTCCTGCTTGAACTCTTTTTTCCAAACTCTTGCGCTGAAATAGCACTTACAAGACCTCCTGGATTACTTATTTCAAGCCGGTCATCAAAAAGTTCAATCATTATCCGTCCGCCCTTATCATAATAATCACGATGTGAGAGCGCATTTACAACAGCTTCTTTCAGTGCGGTTTCAGGTATTTCCCACACCTCTTTTCTCGGTCCGCTTCCTTCAATAATGTAACGAACACTCAGTTTTGATTTTAACCATTGTAAAGCCGATTTATATTGTTGCATCAAGGGGCCACCAAATATTTTATCATCAATAATATTTACCTTGGTAGTTCCTTCAAAAGCAACACATCGAACGACAGCTTTGTCAAAAAAATGCTCAGGATATTTTGCAAAAAACAAAACTGCTCCGTTTTTATACACTTCGTTATCATCAATAAGCTGAAGGTTTCTGATTATTTGTTGATCATTTACAGCAGGAGAAAATCCGGCATCAATACGAAATTCTTTAAAGTACTCTATGTCAAAATCCTGTTCATACGAAAAACGGCCGCAAATACCTTCATCAAAATAGATGCGCCCCGATTGCTGAAAGAAATCGCGCATCTGTTCTACGGATGTAATTTTTTGTGAAGTTGCACCCTGCCTGACATATATAGCACCGGATACCGTGTAAGGCTTTTGTAGGCCCGAAGCAATGTCTATAACTCCTATCTGTTTGCCGTCAACCTCGACAAAATAGAATGGACAATGCAAGTGAGGATTTAACTGATTGATCGCATTCTGAACAGCAGAACGTTTTTTATTATCAATTTCAACACCCCGGATCCTGTTTTTATCATCAATACCGAATAATAGCACACCACCGGCAGCATTGGCAAAAGCACATACTTCAGCAGCAATTTCCCTTACTTTTGAAGGCACCGATAATTTAAATTCGGCATTGTAACCTTCACCGGATTGCACTATACTTATTATGTCTGCATCAGTTAATCGCATTTGTTCTTATTCTTCTTCCGCTTGATTTTGATAGAGAGATTTATTTTCATAGAATGATCACTTCTCTTTCAACTTATCATTTTGCCAATGTCTGTCTTTGTCTCTTTTTGTTTTCTTTTCGATATTTTTCTTCAACGCCTCAGTAAGATCAACGCCTGTCTGGTTTGCCATACAGATCAAAACCCAAAGAACATCAGCCATTTCATCAGCTAGATCAGCCTTATCTTCATCATTTTTGAACGACTGATCACCAAATTTTCTAACCATGATCCTTGCAAGTTCTCCAACCTCTTCGGTAAGAATCGCCATGTTCGACAATTCGCTGAAATAACGAACTCCGTATTTTTTTATCCAGTCATCAACGGCTTTTTGTGCTTCTTCAATTGTCATTACTCTTTCCTTTTACTGTCAATAATTATTGTTACAGGACCATCATTCACAAGTTCAACCTGCATGTAAGCTCCAAACTCCCCTGTACCAACTTCTTTCCCCAGCCCGTTTTCAATACTTGACACGAATTTTTCATAAAGCGGGATCGCAATATCGGGCGGAGCAGCATTAACATACGAGGGGCGGTTACCTTTTTTTGTCCGGGCATGAAGTGTAAACTGACTTATGATAAGCACATCGCCTCCAACATCAAGAACCGATCTGTTCATCACTCCGTTCTCATCATCAAAGATACGCAGATTCAGTAATTTTTTTGTCATCCATGCAATATCCTCATCATTATCTGCAGGTTCAAATCCCGCCAGTACAAGTAATCCGGCCCCAATCTCCGACCTTTTTTTATCTTCTACCGATACCGAGGCTTTAGTCACTCTTTGAATAACCAATCTCATTTCACAATCAATATTTAAATTTTAATTATCTTTCAACTTCGTACAAATGTAGAAAAAAGAGTCAACTTATGCTTGGTATTATCAGTCCGGAAAAGGATCCTGCATTTAATCTTGCTACGGAAGAATATCTTCTGAAAGAGTTAAAGGATGATATTTTTTACCTGTACGTCAATGAACCTTGCATAGTTGTCGGAAAGCATCAGAATACACTTGCTGAAATAGATTACGATTATATTCTTAAAAACAACATCCCTGTGTACCGCAGATTATCGGGAGGGGGAACGGTTTACCACGACACAGGAAACCTGAACTTCTGTTTTATCACAAACGAAAAAGAGGGAAGCCTCATTGATTTCGACAAACACAGCACCCCGATAGTAAAGGCACTTGAAAATATGAGACTTAAAGTTACTGTCGGAAAGCGTCATGATCTGAGCATAAACGGAAAAAAGATCACAGGAACAGCATC
>JAOZOF010000329.1:0-1263 GCA_029933425.1 Marinilabiliaceae bacterium | reverse complement strand
AAAGAAAAGTATGAAAAATGGGAATGGAATTACGGCTACAGTCCTGTTTACGAGATAGAAAGATCCATTAAAATTAAAAATATCATTTTTAATTCCCGTGTTAAAGTAGAAAAGGGTTTGATAACAGAACTAAAACTTAACTCCTCCGAGCCGGTCCAAAATGCGGCTTTAAAAAAACTTTCAACTACTCTGTTAAACATACAACACAGCAAATCTGCCCTGAACAGTGTTATTCCTTCCGATATAATTCTTACTCCCGGGCAACTATTCAAACTTTTATTTTGATTCAATAGCAAAATAATCTGCTTTTCGTGCAACTCTTTTTCCTTTTGGTTGTCTTTTAATAAACGAAAGCAGTAAATATTCTGTCTATAAATTGCTGAATATTAGGAATTAATACCAAATTACTTATTCTTTTAATACAGAATAAACCAATTTACCTTTACTCTTACCCAAGAGCTCTGTTAACTGCTCCTCTGTAGCCTCTTTTATTTTGTTAAATGAACCGAATTTTCCATAAAGAGACTTGATCGTCTTCTCACCCACTCCCGGGATATTTTCAAGCTGTGATTTAACAAAATCCCTTGAGCGTTTGTTACGATGAAAAGTTATTCCGAAACGGTGAGCCTCGTTTCGCAGATTCTGGATCACTTTAAGAGTTTCAGAATTTTTATCGAGATACAACGGAACAGGGTCACTGGGATAGAAAAGTTCTTCAAGTCGTTTGGCAATTCCGATAACAGCAATTTTTTCATCAAGATCCAATTTTCTCAATGAATTCATTGCTGCTCCAAGCTGCCCTTTACCACCGTCTATAATTATCAGTTGCGGTAATTCTTTTTTTTCTTCAAGTAATCTTTTGTAACGTCTGTAAACCACCTCTTCCATCGATGCAAAATCATTCGGGCCTTCAACCGTTTTAATGTTAAAATGACGATACTCTTTTTTCGCCGGTTTTGCATTCTTAAAAACAACGCATGCCGCAACCGGATAGTGCCCCTGGATATTTGAGTTATCGAAACATTCAATGTGTACGGGTAAGTCTTTCAAACGCAGATCCTGTTTCATGGTTTCAAGTATTCTTTGGTCACGTGTAAGTTTCTTCGAGTTAGCTATCTGCTTCAGCTTTTCAAGGCGGTAGTATTTTACATTTCGTTCCGACAGCTCTAAAAGCTTTTTCTTATCCCCGATCTTTGGCACCAAAAACCTTGATCCCGAGAATGTCACAGACAACTTGAAAGGCACAAGTATCTCTTTTGCAAG
>JAOZOF010000328.1 GCA_029933425.1 Marinilabiliaceae bacterium | reverse complement strand
CATCCTGTAAAGAAAATCAGTAAAACAGCAATGGACAGTAAATAAGTTAAATTTTTCATCGTTTTAAATTTTCTAATGTTATTGTTTGATTTTTAATTATTCTGATTTATGGTTGAACAAAATTCCCTACTGCGTACTGATACTGGGAGTAGGCAACATTAAGGTCATATTTTGCAAGAATGTAATTATAATAAGTTTTTTGCCAGTCAAGCTGAGCATCGAGAACTTCAAGAACCGATGACAGTCCTTCGTTGTACCTGTCCATCATAACAGATACGTTCTTGGCCGCATTTGCAAGCGAACCCCTTGCAAAGTCAAGCTGTTCCTGACTTCTTTCAAGTTTGAAATAACTGCTTTCGACCTCCATTTTAACACGGTCACGGGTTTCTTCAAGTTTCAGATTTGATATCTCGACCTGTTGGTGAGCAGTGAAACGTCTCTCCTTTTTCTCGCCCCAATAGAAAATTGGAATTGAAAGACGCGCACCAAGCTTGTAGTTGAAATCAGGATCTTTTTGAAGACCGGGAGCGGGAGATCCCCATTTACCGCCGGCAAAAACCCCAAATTGAGGGTTGTATTTTGCTATTGCAAGCTTTTCGTCATATGTTGATTTTTCAATCTCATTTTTGTAATAGTTGAGTTCCGGCCTTTGGTTTATTGCCAGATCCGACAGGTTGTCGTTCGATTTTATCCACTGTACGGCAACAAGCGAATCGGCAACAGCTGTTGGTGTGTGCACCGGTTCACCTATCATTTTGTTCAGGTTCATTATGCTTACCATATATTCCTTCTGGCTGCGGATGGTCTTGTATTCGGCATCGTTGTAACGGACCATAGCCTGATACAGCTCGTTCTTACCTGCCACTTCTTCTTCCACACGGTCTTTTATCACTTTTACAAATTCGCCGATAACTTCCTTGTATTTCATGTAGAGATTGTATGTCTCCTTTTTTGAAACGGCATTCCAGTAAAGCATGTCGGAATTAAGAATTACCTGTTGTTTGTTCATGCCGACATAGCTTTTCATCATTTCTACTTCCGAAAGTGCCGACATCTTCTCATTCTTCAGTTGTCCTCCCTGTAAAATAGGCTGGTAAAGGTCAAGATTAAGGGAATAAATGTTCTGAAGTTCTTCTCCGGGTACTCCTATCGGGGCATCTGCCGGCGGGGCAAGCTGAAGGGGTACCCCGTAAAACGTGAACTTACTGTTGAAATCAAGAGATGGCAACTGACCCGATTTGGCAGCCTCCACTTTTGATTCGGCTCCACTTAACTGATGTTCGGCGATTTTTATTTGTTGTTGATAATCAAGCGCTTTTTGCCTGTAGAATAATAATAGTGTATCTTCCTGGGCAAATGCTGACTGATATATCAGTAGTGAGATAAGGATTGTTGTTATTTTCTTCATATTCTTTTTAGTTTAAGATATCTAAATTAATAATTGTTATTTATCATTTGTAATTTTAACAAATATTATCGTAATGTGTTCACTGCCCCTGTACCCCAATTGAACATATATCTTGCCGAGAACATTACGCGCTGATCACGGGCAGAGTCTAAAGCTTTATTGTATAGCCTTCCCCACTGATAATTAACTCCGGCCATCAGTGTATTTTTAATGATCTGATATATCACTTGTGAAACCAGATAACGTGAGTTGTGAAAAGCATTATCCAATTGTCCTTCAGTATTATTTTCCTTTGTTTCACTGTAAACAACTGAAAGGGTAAGTCTGTCAGCAAATGTGTAATCGTATGCTGCAACAAAACCGTACTGGAATGGGACCTCTGCCTGATAGTTTGCATTGGGAGCTATCTCAACACCGCCATCGTTGTTATAGCCTGCATAGCCATGTCCGAAAACGGTTTGAAACTGAAATGCTCCCCGATCCTTAAATACGTTTATTCTGGAAGTAAAGTTAAATGCCCATCCGAATTTGTTATTAGCCACAGCTTTTTCGGTTTGTTCACTTAATATCTCATACGATAATTGTCGCAATAACAGTGCTCCCTTTACGTATCCCCACTTACCGCTTCGTGTATATCTGGTTATGAGGTCGGGAAGTACCTCTTTGGTTTTGAAATTAACTAACGAAGGGTCAATTTCCCGCAGTTGGCCGGGGTCAATGTCAGAGCCGGGAAGTTCAATAGCTGCTTCCACTTTGTTCTTTAAATTAAAATTGTGAGTATACCTTAACATTGCTCCTGACATAAGTGCCATGCCCGAAGGGCCCCACCAGTCGTAATTATACGGAAATGCATCAAGGTCTACAAATGTCGACCATTCTTTTCCTATCAGTAACGGCCCCCATTCTCCGTAACCTGTACGAAAACGCGGTACGGTCTTTCCTGCCTGGTCTTCTGTTCCGTATAGATCGAAAGTTATATGCAGCTTTATTCTATTCCATTTATGATTAACAGGGATGAATGCATCAGTCTTAAAAGTGCTTTGTTGCATGCTAAAATATGTATGCCCGTCTGTCCCCCAGCCGGGATCGCCAGGGTAGATAGGTATCTTCGATGGTCTGAACCCTGCATACCATGCCGGATCCATTTGATTGATGTCATAAATTAAGTCTGTATGAATAGCTATACTGAAATTAAGATATGGTTTGTTCTTTTTGTCTTCTTTGTTGTTTTGAGAAAAAGCAGCTAATGAAACAAATAATACTATAATTATTATCAGAATGTTTTTCATTGCATTGGCGTGTAGTGAAAAAAATAATTTAACCGGCGCAGATACTGCAATATAACAAATTTTAAGAAATTATATTCTTGATAGATGACATTTTTTTCGAAATTAAAAAGCACTGAATTGAATGATCCAGTGCCTTTTTGTGATTATTTAAATGACCATTAAAGAACTTTGGCTTTTTTTCTGAACCCAAGTATTCTGTAATTCAATGAAAGCAGGAATGATTTTCTGTTGCCTATAACCCCTCCTTCAGCACGCAATTGCCATGTTTTGTTCAACTGGTATTGAGATCCTACAAGTCCGTTCCAGTGCTGTTTTACCTGTTTGTCCATGTTGTAAATGATTGTGGACTCGCCGGTGCTATTTTCAACTGCTGTTTTTAACTTCTCTAACAATTTTCCTTCAATCGGGCCTGTTTCGGGATCGTTTATTTTGTCATCTATTCTTCCAACTAAATCATCTTTAACTCCATCATAATCCTCAATTGCTTCATTTAGTTTTATTGCACCCAGGGTTTCGGCCTGCATTGTAACAAACATTGTACCTATCCATAGTGAGATATTACTTTGAGGTCTTTTGTTGAATTTGAAAACTTTACCTGACCGTATACCTACTACGTTTGCAAATGTGGATTTGTCAAGCAACTCGGGTTTATTCCAGGTCACATTAGCATCAACTGAAATCCATACAGGACCAACACCTCCGGCAAAAAGGGTTCCGACACCATAAGTTGTTATGCCCTGTTCAACAGGGCTGGTGGGCAGCGGTTGTCCCAAAACTATAGCCCGAACTGTTGTAGTTGACCTTCCGTAACCGAATATTCCGTAAAGATCAATGAACGGGAATACCCATATGTCAGGCCTTACATTAAGCGACCATGACTGGTTTGTGTTTTCGCCGAAACTTAATATTTCTTCATCAAGGGGTGTTAAAGGCAATAATTCTGATCCGTCAGGCCTGTTTATTCCTAATTGAAAGTTGTCCATCAGTATGCCCTGATTCATCCAGAAATAATTGGTCATAATTCCAATAGGATAAGGAATGTCGATGCCCCGTTTGTATGCTTTAGCACCCCAGAA
>JAOZOF010000327.1 GCA_029933425.1 Marinilabiliaceae bacterium | reverse complement strand
TTAAATGAAAAATACGATTTTAGCTTATCTGTCTGTATTTATACTGTTTGCTGGTTTTCTGAAGGCACAGACTTCCGATCCTGTAACTCCTGTTGAAGCAGTTAACATGCTTGGTAAAGGTATGCTGTTCGAGCCGCAGGCAGGGAATGTCGACCTGGCAATATCGGCACCGTATAAGCCTGAATACGGCCAACTGCTGAAAGACGCCGGATTCAGGAGCGTAAGGATACGCTATCAGGGCAGCAGGAACCCAATGATGAAAGCAATTTTCGAAGGTGCCCCTTATGACGCCGATGACCAGGCTCTGATAGATGAGCTGAAATCCATTGTTGATGACCTGCTGAGTAAAGACCTTGCTGTTGTCATCACATTCTTCGGGGTTGACGGCATTGATGACGGCGACGGCATAACCGACCTTCAAAAGATGAAGGACTGGTGGGGCTTTGTGGCCAAGAACTTCAAAGACTACGACAGCCGTGTACTTTTCGACCTGTTTGTTGAGCCATACGACCTTTGGGAAAATACAGGCGAAACAGGCGTCAGGGATTACTACAAGGAACTTACTGACGAGATCAGAAAGACAAATCCCACAAGATTGATAATCTATTTTGCCATCCCTCCCACTCCTGAAGATGACCCGTTTGGGCCGGGAGAAAATAACTTTGTCACCGGAACTGTTGACCTGATACCTGAAAGTGCAGGAATATACTACCTGTGGGACTTCCATGTACTAAAGAACAACACAAGGGATAACATCAGGCTTGTGGAACAGGCATGGGAGTATCAGGATTCGGCAAAACAGGCAGTATGGAGCGGAGCATGGTACACTACTTCCGACGATATTCCCCGATGGCAGATGGAATCTGTGGCCACAAACACGAACTGGCGATTCATTGACAGAGGCATATCGTACGCCTACCTGATGATGTTCGACGGACATACAGGTATTTTCGATGCTCAAAACGACCGTAACGAAAACGGGATACTTGACGAATGGACATATCCCGGCCTTGAAGAAATGCTTACCGACGGTCCGGATATCTGGTGGAACCTCCTGTCGAACCCGGGATTTGAAAGGGATTCTACCGATAAATGGACATTCTCCATTCCTTCAGGATATTCATACGATGCATCCGGGGAGGAGCATTTTATAACAGTCGATGGTCCGGGAACATCAGTAATGTATATCAGACAGGATGTTACTGCTGCAATGCAGAATAATGATAAAGGCAACTACGACTGCCTGATGAAAATTGAATCGGAAGGAACAACCACAGTTAAGCTGTTTGTTAAATCGGTTGATGATGCAGGGAACAGCTACCTGGGAACAAGCACCGGAGATGTTGTGATAAAAGCATCTGACGGACCAGTGCTGCTTCACGACACTATTTCGGTCAACTGGGAAGGAAACCTCAGCTCAGCCGTTTTCACCGTAAAAATAACCGGAAGCAAGTGTACCATCGATAAACTGGGACTTACCAGATTTTATTATTCAGATCCGGTTATTGATACAACATTCTGGCCGGGAGAAAGAGTTAATATTGATAATTATTCCTCCCGCTCAACATCCGACATCGATATAAATATTGAGATGAGGAGGCAAATTAATAATGAAATAGCAGCCAACAATGACGAGATGATCGCTGTTTCTGACAGCATTCATATTATCACACGTCAGCTTGAAGACCGTTTGAAAGAACTTATAGACCCGGCCTACAATTACACAAATGATGATACTCAGTACCGGCTCGGCGGATATTACCAGGGATCAGATCCCATAAATATATCATATAAATCAGAAGTATATTACTGGATCGATGGTAAGGACCAGCTTGCTTATGACCTTAACCAGCTGCTGATAATCCAACAGAATAAAGCACGTGACATTCTGGTTCTGGGAAACGAGATCTTAAAAGATCTTTTTTATGACGTCTTCCGTGATTATCCTCCGTCAATTAAGGATGAGCTTGTACTTCAGATCGACACATCGGTAACGGTGGATGGAATAACGCTGACAGCTAATGAATCGGGAGCCAAATATCGCTGGTGCGATTGTGATGAACTTTACAATCCGGTAAGAGACGCAACAGGAGTTAGTTTCACACCACAGAAAAGCGGGACCTATGCTGTTGAAATTACCCAAAACGGATACACCTTACGGTCAGGATGTCATCATGTAGATATCACCACTTCTATGGATGAAAAGATCCGGGAAGAGAACAGGTCAAAAGTATATCCGGTTCCGGCAAAGAGTTATGTCAATATCGAAACAAACAGTACAAATGACAAGTACAGCGCCAGGCTTATCGATCTGAGAGGAAGTACGATCAGTGAATATTATGACCTTACACCTCCTTTGACAAGTATTAAATTAAACGTTCCTAAAGGTGTTTATTTTCTTGAACTGAAATTCAGAGATAAAAACGAAGTATTTAAAATATTAATTGAATAACATCTATTATGATCACGAGAAAACATATCCGGGAAAGCATTTTAACTGTCATATTCATGTCAGTTAGTATGTTTATTTCAGCCCAGACTTTTAACAAACCAAACGATCCGGGTATAAAATTCACAGGAGCTTATTTCAATAAAATATCGGATACTGCTGTGATATTCCGCCGGCACAGTTACAAATTCCTGGCACTTACCGACTGGAATGTTTCAATGGCCAGTGACGACAATGCGAAAACAACGACAGGAGTTACCATTGACTTTGCTACGGATGCTGAACGTATTGATCTTCATCTAAAAATGCTTCCGGGGAAAAACACATGGAATCTGTATGCAACATGTTACATCGACGGTGACAGTACCAGGTTATTAAAACAAAAAAGGGATGATCTGACTGCCGCAGGAGACAGCAGTTTCATGTTTTCAGTTGCTCCCCGCACAGCAGGAGTGCATACCTACAAATTTGTATTAGGCACATATAACACTGTTGCACTGGAAGGCGTTACTTTAACCGGCGGCTCTGAAACCCTTAATGATCTGACTTTGCCTGTAAAACCTTCATATGTTGTATACGGAAACTCTATCACACATGGCCAGGGACAGGATACAGGCGACCAGACTTATCCCTGGTTACTGGCTAAAAGGATGGGATGGGAATTGTATAATATTGCTGTAGGAGGTTCCAAAACATCAGTTCCGATGGCTGAGATGCTCAGGGATGAAGTAAGCCGGAATATTGATTATATGACCATCCTGATCGGATACAATGATGCCGTATGGTTGCCTGAAGATACAGCTTACTATCATGAAAAACTTACTTCGTTCATTAATACCGTGAGGCAAGGTCATCCCGAAACAATCATCTTCGTTCTTGGTCAGACCTACACTCTGACTACAGAGGACAAAAACGGCAATCCCGTTGATTTTGACGATTGGCGTAAAGTGCAAAAACAGGTAGCTGAAAGTTTTCAGTCTGCCGGTGACACTAAGATACATTACATTAACGGTGAAACATTCACCGACTACTCTTCGCTTAACAACCCGCCTGATGATCCTGTTCATTTGAGTGAAGCAGGAGCTTATTCATTTGGCAATGCCTTGGCGGATACGATATTAAAGATACTGGAACCGTCTACCGGTATTTTCACGGAAAAAAAGAATAACAATAATATCTCAGTTTTTCCTAACCCTGTTAAAAGCAGCATCACTGTAATGACAGATACCGGAAGCCTGGGAGATCTGGAGTTATTCAATATAACCGGAGAAATTGTTTTCATAACATATTCAGGATCAAATACGATAAAACTGAATATTGAAGATCTCCCCAAAGGGATTTATATTTT
>JAOZOF010000326.1 GCA_029933425.1 Marinilabiliaceae bacterium | reverse complement strand
TCTTTCCGTTAATGCAGGTGGAGCTGTGTTGAAGTTTTAGATTTTTTCCCGGATTAGTTTTTGTTTCAGGTTTCTTTTGTTCCAGGTTTGTGTTCGGTGAGGTGTTTGTTAAAAAGCATATCAGGGTTGAATATTTAGTTTTCTTAGTTTAAATTGTATAATTAAAATTATAAAAAAACTAAGATCATGGCTACAATTACAAGGTTTGAGGATCTGGAAGTATGGAAAATGGCTCGTAAGGTGTGCAAAAGTATTTTTGAAATTACTTCTGAAGGTGAGTTTTATAATGATTATGGGTTAAAGGATCAAATTCGGAGGTCCTCCGGTTCTGTCATGGATAATATTGCTGAAGGTTTTGAAAGAGATGGAAATAAAGAGTTTAGACAGTTTCTTTCTTATTCAAAAGGTTCAGCAGGTGAAGTTCGTTCACAACTATATCGAGCTTTGGATTTTAATTACATAAGCATGGATAAGTTTAATGAATTATATGATGAGGTTTTAAGCATAAGCGGTAAAATATCAAACTTAATGGATTACTTGTCAGGGTCCAATTACAAAGGCAGAAAATATAAATGATTTTTTACGGATTTATAAAAACCTTATTAACAAAAATAACTTGGAACAAAATAAACTAATTTAACCTGAAAATTTCACTCCTTCCCTGATAAAACATTCCAGATCCAATGGCAGAACATAACGAACTCGGGCATACAGGTGAAAGAATAGCTGCCGACTATCTTACAGCAAAAGGGTATGAGATCCTTGCAGCGAACTGGCAATTCCGGCATAAGGAGATAGATCTTATTGCACGGGACGGCGACTACCTCGTTATCGTTGAGGTTAAAACCCGTTCATCCGACGGGTGGGAAAATCCAAGGGAAGCTGTTACAAATAAAAAGATACGATTTCTGGTTGATGCTGCAGAAGCATACATAATGAAAAATGACATCATGCTTGAGACCCGTTTCGATATCATCACACTTATTCCTGCCGGTGATGCATGGGAAATTGAGCACATAAAGGAGGCCTTTTATCCCACATTATAACATGACTGTCCGCCTCCTGACAAATAATATCAAAAATCTTTCGTGAATATTGTTTTTTTACAAGAATAGCAATATATTTACACTACTGAACAATGTTAGTCTAAATCGGATATTTATTGCTTTTTTTTTATACTAAAACAATGAAAGAAAAAACCAGAAAAAAGATCGTTGAAGTAGCTTCAGAACTTTTCGCAAAGTATGGATTTCATAAAACCTCAATGGATGAAATTGCACGAACGGCAAGAAAGGCGAAGGGTTCGCTTTACTATCATTTTGCCAGTAAGGAGGCGTTGTTTACAGAAGTCGTGTCGCAGGAGTTTGAACACTTAAAGAGAGAACTTATTTTGGTAGTTGACAATGAGCAACTTGATCCCATCACACAGGCAAAAATGTATCTTTTAAAAAGAAATGAAGTGTTATCAAAATGTTACAATTATCACGAAACACTTAAAGCTGATTTCTATGAGCGATTCGAATTTATAGATAACTTAAGAAAAGAGCTTCTGGAGTGGGAGATAGTTCAAATGGGAAGAATAATGCAGAGAGGAATGGATTCGGGTGTTTTTGTGAAAGTTGAGAAAATGGATGTTGTTCTGGATGTCTTTTTCATGGTCCTTAAAGGATTAGAGGTGCCGTTATTCCTGCAAAAGAGACATTCTGATTTTGGCCCTTATTTCGGTGACATGATAAGTCTGATGCTTAGAGCGGTCACTATCCAGCCTAAAAATTTTCCCTGATACCGCAGGGGAATATTTTTTTGAAAAGCGCTGACCGAAAAACGATAAAAGCCTAAAATCATCAAGCATGGAAAGGGTTTCAAAAATCATAATCAGGCTGAGGTGGGTAGTAATAATTATCGTTACAGGTCTGACTATTCTGTCAGGTTTCTACAGTAAAAATATTCGCATTAATTCTGATATCATAAGTTCACTGTCCGATGATGATTCTGTTGCGTTAATGTACAAAAATATAGGGAAGGAATTTGGCGGTAACGATATGGGCATAATCGTCCTTGAAACTTCCGATGTGTTCACCAAGGAGGAGCTTCAGCATGTTAAGCAGATCACTGATACTCTTTTGATCACAAAGGGGGTGGCAACTGTTACAAGCCTTACCAATATCATTGACATCAGAGGAGATGATTGGGGCATAGAGATCGGTAAGCTTGTTGATGAGTATGACCTTCCTGACACAAAACAGGAGCTTGACAGCTTGCGACAAAGAGTGTTCTCGAAAGAGATGTACAAAGGGGCAATAGTGTCATACTAAAATATGGATCAGGAACCTCGGATTGCCTAAGATCTATTCGGGATCCGATCTTTACAATAAAGGAATAGTTGATCCTGTTACTTTTGAGATCAGGGAAGCCTATGTTCAGCTTTACGGTTTTCTGAGTAAAAATCTTGACCTGAAGGTCGGACGCCAGCGAATTGCATGGGGAACTGCCGATATGGTGAACCCTACCGATAACCTGAACCCGTACGATATGGAGGATGTCCTTGACTTCAGCAGACACCGTGGTTCGGATGCCTTAAATCTCGAATACTACTTCAATTCCGATTTTTCCGTACAGGGAATTTATATTCCGATCTTTCAATCAGCCAATCTGCCGATAGGTATTTTTGCTGATGCTTTGGCACCCAATCCAGAATTGCCGCCCCCGTATACTCTTGAAAAATTTAACGATAATATCGACATGCCAAAATACACTTTCGGCGAAAGCAGCACCTATGGTTTAAAGTTCAGGGGTTTTGCAGGAGGCATAGATTTCTCGTTAAGTTATGTATGGGGAAGGGACGGGTTTCCTACTCCCGGGTATACTACTATTACTCAGGGAGAGAATACCGGCGGATTGAATATCGATGTAAATTCAATTTTTTTCAGACAGAGCATTTTTGGTGCGGATATGGCGACAAGCATTGGTGGTATCGGTTTCTGGGCCGAAGCTGCAGCTTTCCTCCCTCAGGATGAGGTAGTGATGACAACAGACCTGACAGCTGTAATTCCGGGGTTGACAATGGACTCTGTCGTTTTGAAGAAAGAGGTTTTCGTGAAATTTGTCGTTGGCGGTGATTACAATTTTGCCAATGGAATGTATCTTAATTTTCAATACCTGCACGGATTTGTGGGAGAACGCGGATGCGGAAGCCTGAATGACTATTTCTTTACCCAGTATCAGATGAAATTTTTCGAAGACCGGTTGAAGCTTTCCCCGATTTCCGGTGCTTTTATCGTGTCTGATTGGAGCGATATTCCAAATAATTATGCCGTGATTTTTGCACCAGAACTTTCATACATGGCTACCGACAACCTTGAGATAATACTCTCCACACCGCTTTTCTTCGGAAAGGGCGACAGTATGTTTGCAAAGCTGACCGATTACAATATGTTCATGTTCCGATTGAAGTACAGCTTTTGAACCATTCAGGGATATGACCCTTAAATGGACTTTACTCTTTTCTAAGGGGGTTAAATCAAACAGTTATTTTCACCTCATCCCTCCATTTGGAGAAGGGGAGAAACATAGGATTCAGGGCTGCCACTTAAACTTTTTCAAGGGGTTGAGGTGACCTCCGTGACAAAGATAATCCCATGGTCAATGCTCCTCTTCATCCTTAACTTGACAGCTTTGGCGAGAGTGAGTAGAAATTATAATTCATTGATTTTCCCGGATGCACCAACATGTTAAGATTTTACTAATTGTACTCTCCCCAGCTTTTTATCGGCAGGTCTGTAAGGTCATACTTGCAGAATGAGTATATGAA
>JAOZOF010000005.1:35572-40475 GCA_029933425.1 Marinilabiliaceae bacterium | reverse complement strand
GTCATTCTACCGATCTTAAAAAAGGTTATGATCATAAAACAGATTCTTATCATACTACTTGGTCGGAAATAGATGTCAGTTGCGAAGCATGTCACGGTCCGGGTTCATACCATATAAAGTGGGCTAACTTACCTGAATATGCCCGGAAAAAAATAACTAATTACGGTATGACAGAAAAAACAAGCGGGCTGACCGGCAAAGAGTATGTCGATGAATGTGCCAGGTGCCACTCACGTCGAAGTACACTTAACGATTACGACCCACATTATAAAAATATTTACGATCACATTATTCCTTCATTGCCTGTTGAGCCTAACTATTTTATTGACGGGCAGATAAAGGATGAAGATTATGTCTGGGGGTCTTTCAACCAGAGTAAAATGTATATCTGGGATGTAAAGTGTAACGATTGCCATAATGTACATTCGGGTAAACTTGTTCTTCCTGTCGAAACCAATGAACTTTGTCTGCAATGTCACAAAGCTGAGGATTACGATACTCCCAATCATACACATCATAAAAGCTTCGGAGAGAAAGGGGAGGCAGTGATTTCGGAATCAGGTGTTAAGTTTGAGGTTGGTTCCGGCACGCAGTGTTACAACTGTCATATGCACGGACGTTACTACATGGGTGTCGATTATCGCCGCGATCACAGTTTTCGTATACCGCGCCCCGACCTGTCAGAGAAGCTGGGAACGCCTAATGCCTGTAATCAGTGTCATGCTGACAAAAGCAATAAATGGTCACAAAATTACATTGAGAAATGGTTTGGCATAAGTCGACCGTATCAATTCGGAGAAGCGATATTTAATGCACATCAGGGGGTTAAAGGAGTGGATGAACAACTGTTCCGGATAATTAATGCTCCTGAAGAGGTCTATCCGTTAAGTAAGAAGGCAACAGCTTTGTCTAACCTTACTTTTGAGAACGACAGCAGTTATAAGGTTTTATACAATGCCCTGAATAGTGTGGAACCGCAGATGCGCTTGATAGCAGTAAGAACATACAGAATAGAGAATCAAAAAGACATTGATCGTTTACTCCCCATGTTAAACGATGAATCTGAAGCCGTCAGGGTAGAAACAGCAAACAAACTCTCATTCCTGACTGATGAGCAGGTGCCTGTAAAATATCGTAAAAAATTTCATGAAGTACTAAAAGAGTATGAAAAGGTGCTTCAGTACAATGCTGATTTCCCGATGGTCAAATTCAGCCTCGGTAATTTCTATTACATGCGTAAGAACTATCCTTTGGCTGAGAAGTATTATCTTGCTGCTCTTGAGCAGGATTCGGAACTTGATGTTGCAAAGGTGAATATTGCCTATGTTTACAGTGCTATGGGTAAACCGGATAAAGCCGAGAAATACCTACGTGAAATTGTTGACAAAAATCCGGATGATCCGACAACCCTTTACAATTTAGGACTCGTGCTTTCGGAAACAAAGAAATATAAAGAGTCATTGAAATATCTCATCAGGGCATCTGAACAGGAAGGGGTAAACCCTCGTGTTTTCTATAACATTGCTATGATGTACGACTTCTTTAAGGATTACGATAATGCGGTTAAATACCTGAAGCTGGGCATTAAAAAGAACCCTGATGTGTCAGGCTATGCAAACCTCTATTCTTACTATCAGAAGTATAACAAAAAAGAGGAAGCAAATGAACTGGCAAAAGAGATGATGCAAAAATTCCCCGATGACCCTAATGTGCAGCAGCTAAGGAGCAGGGTGAAGTAAAAGCAATATTGTAAATCGGCAAATTATTTCCCTATAGGGTGTTTTTATTTGTTTTAAAGAAAGAAGACAGAGAGGAGTGTTTTATAAAATATAAACTGTCTCAATAATTTTTTTACAAAATAATTTTTAGATTTACATAACGAACAGGTATTATTCCGCTTCAAATATTGTTATGACTAACCAGAAATCTGAAAAGATCTTTTTAATGAAATTATATGCCTTCTTGTCATTTATATTTGTTTTTGGCGGGTTGACTGCACAAGATCAGACAGTCACGTTGTCGCAATGCATCGACAGTGTTCAATCGCACAGTTACCTTTTACGTGCCGGCGAGTTTAATACCGAAGCTACAGCTAAAAGTGTGGATATCCGTCATGCAGGTTACATGCCTTCAATTTCGGGTGATGTAGGGGGTGAAGGACGATTTCTCGGTTCGGACCAATATAATTTCGGACAGCAATGGACAATGGTGCATGGTGACTGGTCGCTGGGCAATCTGATCAGTAAAACGGAGCTTGTGGCAAAACAGGAGCTGGTAACGGCAAAGCTGAAGCAGGAAAAGACAGTGATCGATGGAGTTAGTCGTGTGACATCACTTTACATGAATGTTCTTCAGAAGAAGAAACAGCTTGAGCTTCTTGATGAGCGTATTGCATTTCTTGAAACGCATAAAGAGGTGGCCAATTCATTATGGAAAGCGGGAGTGAAGACCCGTCTTGATGTCCTGCAGACCGAAACGGAGATATCCATAACACAGGAGGATAAGGTTAGGGGAGAGATGGAGATAAAAAATTCGCTTCAGGAACTTGCCCGGCTTACAGGCTTCAACGAAGACAGTATAATTCTTGTGAGTGTGGATGCAGCTTCACTCGTTGACGGTATAGTTGAGAATACTCTTGATCCTTTGCTTATCACGGCAAATCCAATGTACAGGATATTGCAGTCGCAGGTTCAGACACAACAATTACGCATTAATGATATTGAGGCAAAGCAATGGCCTCATGTAGTTGTAGGAGGAGGTTTCTATGTGGATGGTGACCCGACTGCTGATGGTAATTACTGGTTATTGCAGACGGGTATTACCGTTCCGATATATCAGTGGAAAGCCATTAAAAATGAAAAGTCACAGGTGATGCTGATTTCAGAGTCGAAGAATATGGAGTTGCAGGACCTGGAAAGGGAGCTCACGATACATGTGAGTAAAACGATAACCCGGCTCGAAGAACTGAAGAAGATGCTTGAAGTATCGAAGGCAAGGCTCAATACGCTGCAGGAGTCATTGGAGCTGGCTAAGCTGAATTACAAGGCCGGTTGGATAACAAACCTTGAACTTCTGGCTGTTCAGCAACAAACCACAAGAAATTTAATAAGGATAGAGGCTGTCAGGTTGGAATACATTCTTAATCTTATCGAGTATTATCTTACAACAAACCAGATAAGCAGGATAAAAACAATGGGATTGGTTGCCGGTAATAACTGAGTATCGGTTGAATGTAGTATTGGTGTATTTACGAAAGACATCATCTGTCATCAGATAGCTGATGTTTTATTCACATAAAAAGAAAAACAAAAGATATGTTCCGAAATAAAAATATGAATTATCAATTATTCAGATATATGCCGGTTGTTCTTTCGGTATTTTTGATGGGCTCATGTTCATCGGGCGGTAAAAAGAAAAGTGAGATGCCGGAGATACCGGTGGTGAAAATATCCGTTGCCGATGTTGCACGAAAAGATATGCAGGATACAGTTGAGTTTTACGGGGATATAAGGCTCAGACGCGATGTGCGGCTGGCATCACAGTTCGACGGCAGGCTGTCCGGATTCTCTTTGTTACCCGGCGACAAGGTCAGTAAAGGTGACAGGATAGGGATAATCACTCCTCCCATGCGTGAGGCTTTACTTCAGGTGATGGATGAGATACCGCCGGAGAAAAGAGAGATGATCAGCAGGGAGATAAAAGAGGTGCCTCTTTACAGTCCTATTAACGGGACGGTGCTTGAAGTTTTTCGTCATACGGGTGATGTGGTACAAAAGGGCGAGGCTATTGTTCATATCGGCATGTTGAATCTCCTGGATGTGTATGGAGATATTCCGCTGAAATATCTCAAGCAGGTTTCGACGCTTAAAAAACTTACAGTCAACTTTGTGGGTTATTCTCACCAGCCTCTGGACCTCAGGATAGCAGCAATAGGAGGCGAGATGGATATGGAGAAGAATACAGTTCCTGTTCGTCTGCGTCTTGATAATTCAGGTAATTTCTTTAAACCCGGAATGATAGTGAAACTCAGTTATCCCGGAGAGGTGCATAAGAATGTCCTTGTTGTGCCGCGTAGTGCTGTTTTGAGCGAGGAGGGGATATTCAGCGTATTTGTTGTGAATAACGGTAATAAAGTGGAGAAACGTATCATTGAACCCGGGATCATCCAGGATGATTATATTGAGGTACTTAAAGGATTGAATGAAGGAGAAAAGATAGCAACGGAGAAAGCATATTCTTTGGTTGACGGCATGGAGGTGAAGATTGTCACCTCAACCCCCTGACCCCTTCTCCCTGTCTGCAACATGCAGGCTCGCAGGAGAAAAGGAGAAAACACAGGTGTAAGAAGTTGGCTCTCCCTCTCCCTGTCCGACTGGCTGTGAGGAGAGCCTGCCTGCCGTAAGGCAGGGGTAGGGGTGAGGTGAAAACAAAAATAGATGCAAAAAGAAAACAACATAAAAGCCAACGGGAACAAAGAGGGTTTTTCTCTTTCCCGGTTTGCAGTGGAGAATAAGCGGGCCATAATCTTTCTGGCTCTGTTCCTTTCGGCAATAGGTTACTATACTATCGACAGGATACCGCGTGGAGTATTTCCTGATGCTACATTTCCGCGTATTGCCGTAATGGTTGATTACGGACTTGCACCGTTAAAAGAGATGGAGATGGAGGTAGCCAAGCCGATAGAGGAGGCTGTGATGATGGTGGAAGGTGTTCGGGGTGTGAGAACAACGATAAGCCGGGGCTCGGCAGAGATCAATATCGATTTTCTTTGGGATACTGATATGTTCAAGGCGTATCAGCTTGTTCAGGCACAGGTGAGTGGCATTCAGCATACACTTCCTCCCGGCATTCAGCTTGAGGTGCGTCGTTTTACCACCAGTACCTATCCTGTGGCAGGATACAG
>JAOZOF010000005.1:0-35472 GCA_029933425.1 Marinilabiliaceae bacterium | reverse complement strand
TTCAGCTTGAGGTGCGTCGTTTTACCACCAGTACCTATCCTGTGGCAGGATACAGTCTTGTTTCCGACAGGCTTGACCTTGAGCAATTGCGTGATCTTGCTATTTACACCATACGTCCTCAGCTTGCAAGTATTCCGGGGATATACAACATTGAGGTCATGGGCGGGCATCAGCGCGAATACAGGGTAAACCTTAAGCCTGAAAAGCTTGCAGCACTGCATATCGATTACAAACAGATCGAAGAAAAATTAAGACAGTCGAATGACCTTAAATATGTGGGGCGCCTGAATGAGGAGAACAAACTTTACCTGAACATAGCTGACAACAGATTTTTAAGTATTGAGGACATAGGCAAGACCATAGTTGCCCGCAACGGTGCTGTTCCTGTATTTCTTTCGGAGATCGCAGATATTGAGCCTGCTATGCAGGAGACATTCATTGCCTGTGAGAGTAACCTTAAACCTGCCGTTTTGGTAACCGTGATCAAACAGCCGGGAACCAATGCAGTCTCAATAATGGAGGAGGTTGACAAGCGCTGGAAAGAACTGGAAAAGGGTTTTCCTGCTGATGTTAAAGTGAGTAAGTGGTACGACATGACCAATTTTATCAAGGGCTCTATTAAAAGTGTTCGCGATGCCATTCTGCTCGGAGCATTGCTTACTGTTCTTGTACTGCTGTTGTTCTTACGTCGCATTCGCATAACGCTTGTTACTGCCGCCATTCTTCCGGTGGCTCTGCTGATATCTTTTATCTTCGTTTATCTTTCGGGCATGAACCTGAACATGATGAGTCTCGGGGGACTTGCTGCCGCTATAGGTATTCTTGTCGATAATGCCATTGTTGTGGTTGAGAACATTGAGAGATATCTTGAAAAGGGTTATTCGAAGAAAGAAGCGGTTGTTACGGCAACAGGTGAGATCATATCCCCTCTGTTGGGCGCTACGATGACCACGCTTGTTGTTTTTATTCCGCTTGTGTTCCTCACAGGAGTGCCGGGGATATTCTTTAAAGCATTGGCATCCACACTTTCCATCGCAATAATTGTTTCGATGCTGCTTGCGGTATTTCTTACACCTGCTTTGGCTTCAGTATTCATTTCGGCAAGTAAGAAAAGGCCGGGGAAGGTTATGCCTAAGATCATAGGAGTTCAGCAATGGGCACTTAAAGGATTGATCAAACGTCCTTTTATAACTGTTTTGTTGGTATTACTTTTTGCGGCTGTTACGGTATTCTCTTACCTGAGGATACCGAGTGGTTTCCTTCCTGAGTGGGATGAGGGAACCATTGTGCACGATTTTCTTGCTCCTCCGGGCAGTTCCGTTGAAGGGACCAAATCTCTTCTTGACGATCTTGCGGCATACATCATGACCATTCCCGATGTTGAGGCTTATTCACTTCGCGTGGGACGGAGTCTTGCCCATCCGCGTACTCATGCGAATGAGGGTGATTTCGTGATCGAGCTTAAACAGGACCATAAACGCTCCTCCTTTGAGATAATGGATCAGTTGCGTGCTTTTGACGAAGCGCATGAGCCGCGTCTTGAGCCTGAGTTGTTCCAGGTGCTGCCCGACAGGCTGAATGACCTGAGCGGAGAGATCGCTCCTATTGTTATCAAGGTTTTTGGTGAGAAAATAGAGAAAATACAGAGCATTGCGGCTCAGATAGCTGATTCGCTGGAAAACATCGAGGGAGCAGTGGATGTTTACAAAGGTTTTGAGAGTGGTGAGCCGGAACTGACCTTCAGAATAAAGAGGGAAGCTGCTTCAAGATACGGACTTTCGGTGAAGGAGATAAGCGATGCCATACACATGGCTCTTTGGGGTGATAACGTTACGGGAATGATGGAAGGCCTGAAGATAATTCCGGTAAGGGTCAGATACCCTAAAAGTGATTTCGATCATCTGGAGAAAATAGAGAATATGCCTGTCTATCTTGCTTCCATAAACAGGGTTTTGCAACTGAATGAGGTTGCAGAGATCTATAAGATACCCGGCAAAACAGATATTGACCATGAGAACCTGAGCCAGGTGGTGAATATTAAAAGTCAGATATCCGGCAGATCGCTCAGTGAGATCATCATTGATGTGCAGCAGATGCTTTCGAATATTCCGCTCCCTCCGGGTGTCACAATTGAGATCGGTGGTCAGTACAAAAGTCAGCAAAGGGCATTTCATGAATTGATGATAATTCTGGTTTTCGGTATTCTGCTGGTTTTTGCCATCCTTTTGTTCGAATTCAAATCATTCCGTACCGCAGGAGTGATACTTTTGGGAACAGTGCTTTCGGTTTCCGGAGTATTCCTGATGCTTCAGATAACAGGGATTCCTCTCGACATCTCTGCATTTATGGGGATGATCATGATAATAGGTGTGGTCGTGAACAACGGTATTCTCATGATCGATTACACAGAGAAGTTCCTTAAGGAGAGCAATGATGTGAAAGAAGCTCTTCTTATGGCAGGTCGTGTTCGTATGCGTCCCATACTGATGACCATGCTTTCAACCATATTCGGATTTCTGCCGCTTGCCTATGGTATAGGCGAAGGCTCCGAGATGCTGAGTCCTCTTGCCTTTTCAATGATAGGAGGAATGAGCCTTTCACTTTTCCTCTCATTACTGGTTATTCCCGGAATGTACTGGATAGTGAACGGACGTAAGGTAGTAATAGTTAAATAGCAGGTCTCAAAAAGAGTAAATTTATCAACGAATAATTCTTTTTAAAATAAATTCTAATGAACTCAAGCATATGAAAAATATGTATAAAGCTGTTTTTCTTTCTTTTATACTCTTATTGTTTTTGCAGGGAATATTGTTGGCTCAGGACCCGGCTCGTTTCAATAATGAGGTTAATGAACTTATCAGTAAAGATCATCATTTCAATAACAGTAAACCCGTATTACTGTTTGCCGGGAGTTCAAGCATAAGAAAATGGAATAATATTGAAGACAGTTTTTCAGGTTATAACGTGATAAAAAATGGCTTTGGAGGATCGCAGTTTAGTGATCTGATTTTTTTCTACGATAAACTGATCGCACCATACAAGCCGGATGTAATATTAATTTACGAAGGTGATAATGATATTGCAGATGGTAAAAAGCCTTCGGAAATACTTAAGGATGCAAAACATCTTTTATCAATGATAAGAAATGACTTTCCTGAGACTCCTGTGATCTTCATCTCGGCAAAACCCAGTATAAGCAGATGGGGGCTGAAAAAAGAGTATGAGGTGGTTAATAAGAAACTCAGTAAGTTATGTTCAAAGAAAGAAAATACAGGTTTTGCTGATGTGTGGAGCATTATGCTTGACAGTAATGGCAATGTTCGTAATGACTTGTTCGTCAGCGATAATCTTCACATGAATCATGTGGGGTATGAACTGTGGACAAAAGAAATAACAAAAGTTCTGAATGATGTTCTTAAATAAGAAGTGATGAATATTTATTAAAAGTATTTATTCACGCTTAATCCCGTTTTAACTGTCAATTTGTCTCTTAAAAATAAAACTAATCAGTCACAATGTCTTGATAGATAGTTGTTTCGTGACAAAATATCCTCTTTTTTCCGTTGGCATTGTGTTTGTCCTAAATCAGGCGAAAACAATAATTGAAAACTAAAAATTTAAGGAGGACATAAAAATGACTATCGTAAGAAGAAACTACATGATGCCTGAGTTGGAGAACTTATTCAACAATGTATTCAGAAGCGGATTTTTTAACGAAGATCAGGAAGAATTAAATACTCTGCCTGCAGTTAATGTAAAAGAGACTGAAGACGGATTTGTTCTTGAAGTTGCCGCACCGGGTTACGAAAAAGATAACTTCGACATCTCTGTGGAAAACGGAATAATGACTATTTCTGCTACTTCTGAAGAGAAGAAAGAAGAAAAAGATGAGAACTACACCAAGCGTGAATTTAACTATACTTCATTTCATCGTTCTTTCAGATTACCTGAGGATACTGTTGATGAGTCAACTATCAAAGCATCATACAAGAATGGAATACTTGAAGTGTTCATAGGTAAAAAAGAAGAGGTTAAACCAAAACCACCTAAGACCATTAAAGTATCGTAAGTTCATAGCAAAGCGGGAGCATGACTTGAAGTCGCACCCCCGCTTAAATGACTTTACCCTCCGTAACTTTTTAAGATTGCGGAGGGTTTGTTGTATTATCGCGAATTATACGAATTGCTGCAAATTAGTGCGAATGTAATATAAGATAAAGATAAATTGTTCTCCCCTGGGAGTTAGAGGGGGTGCTACCACTCTATCGGCTCTTTCCCCTGCTGAATGAGGTAATTATTCGTTTTCGAAAAGTGTTTACATCCGAAAAAACCGTAATCGGCGCTGTAAGGAGAAGGGTGCGGGGCTTCAAGTATCAGATGTTTACTGCTGTCGATGAGTATCTTTTTGCTCCGGGCATATTTTCCCCACAAGAGGAACACAACACCTGTCTTTTGTTCCGATATAGTTTTAATTACAGCATCGGTAAACTGCTCCCATCCGTGTTCACGGTGTGACGATGCCTGTCCGGCACGTACGGTAAGAATAGCATTCAGAAGCAGCACTCCCTGCTCTGTCCACCGGGTGAGATTTCCGTTTTGTGGCACAGGTGAGCCGAGATCAGAATTTATCTCTTTAAAAATATTTATCAGTGAAGGAGGAGGCTGAACACCGTCGGGTACTGAAAAGCACAAACCGTGTGCCTGCCCTCTGCCGTGATACGGGTCCTGCCCGAGCAGCACCACTTTCACATTGTCGAAAGGAGTCTGGTTGAAGGCATTGAAAATAAGCGCTCCGGGAGGATAAATGGTGTATTGTTTCTTTTCCTCTATCAGAAAATCTTTAAGCTGTGCGAAGTATGGTTTGTTGAACTCATCAAGCAAAACCTCTTTCCAACTCTTTTCTATTTGCGGGTTTACATTGCTCATAAAGCAAATTTAATCAAAAGCCACAAATACTCTAATGATTTTTTTATCAGAAATAGTTAATACTGAAGAATTTTTGTTTTTCTAAAGCGGGAAGGCTTGGTAAAATTGCCTGTCCGACTTGGTCAGGCGGGCGGGCAAGCGTAAGGGTGAATTGAAAAATTGCATAGAAATAAATCAAAGGCGCTTGTCGTTTCAAAAATGCGATAGCATTTTTCTTACTTTGATATTATTTCTGCAATTTTTAAAGAGCGGGGGGAAGCTTAATTTTGCCTTGATTCTTTGGTTCTTTCTCATCAAGGAGAAAGAACATATGGGTCTAGTTGAAGGATGTTTAACTATGTTGTTCTATAGTTTGTCAGATTGAATTGAAATTTTGAAATTTTTTTTAAGATTAACTTTCAAATATTAAAGTAGAATCTACTTTCTTTACTTTTTGCAGGTCTTTTATTTAGAATATTTTTCTTGATTTCCGTTTGTACTTTCTCTGGGTGCTTGAAAGCGGATTAGCCGTTGATGAACATGGAACAGCAGGGCGACGTCCTCCGACACGGAGACCAAAGTTCTGATTAAATTCAAAGATTATCGATATCTCATGAGCTCCTGCCGATTGTATTCCCAATCCCGATATAGTAATGTCGTAGCTGTATCCGATACGGAATGCCCCAAGATCATAAGCAAGCAGTGCTACAATGGCATCCTGGTTCAGGGTATTTTCTGTATTGGCGAACGGCAATCCGCGGTACCAGATACCAATTTCTATTGGCGAGTTGTGCCAGTAAACACCTACATCCGCCTGGTTGAACTTGTCCTGATGCTGATACCGGAAGCTGAATGAGAAAGAACGCTCCACTTTGCTTGTTCTCTTTCTTTCCCTCCAGATGTTGAAACCTCCGAAAATCGTATATTTCAGGTCATATCGCATCTCTTCACCGAGAAATGAATAGTTGGGTTTTGCAAGGTGATTTAATGTTATACCTATCCAGTATTTGGGGCTGTATGCGAAAGCCGAGGCGGCAAGGTCCATGTAATTGGCCTGTTCGTTCTCAAGTCTGTCCCATGATCCCGAAGATCCACCGCCTATTTCTTCATCGGCAAAGACCAGTTTTGTAAAATCAATAGACTTATTTCCGTATTCGAACTGAATACCCGGCACCACCTGCCACTGTTCATTAATTATCAGGTTGTAGGAATACTGGAATGCGGCATTGGTTGTCCTTAGTCCGGCACTTCCCGCCATATCCTGCATCAGATAAAATCCCAGGCCACTGTTGAATGTTGGGAAAAAATTGTCGATAGATACAGCATAAGTTGAGAAAGCTTTTGATATTGCAGGCCACTGATTACGGTAGTTAAGTGTAATCCTTCCTCCATCAGTTGCACCTGCCAGAGAAGGACTCAGATACAAAGGGTTGGCGTAAAACTGTGAAAAGTGAGGATCCTGGGCATAGCTTTTCCTTTCACTTAAAAAAGTGATCAGGGAAATTAAAACTAATATGTACCGGATCTTCATTCTCATTGATTCTTTCACCTTTCTCCTTTTACCTTTTACCTCAATAGAGTTACATCACCTGTGTAAACTTTTATTAATCCTGTACCGAACTTACACGTAGCTTTGTATATGTACACACCTTGTGGTGAAAGTTTGCCGCGATAGTAACCGTCCCAGCCGATCTTTATGTCATTACTCTCAAAGATCAGTTCTCCCCAACGTGTGTATATCTGTAGATTGTACTCCTCAATTCCTTCCTGGACAAATGGATAGAATACATAATTCTCTTTCTCACCATAAACATAGTGGCCTCCGTTCGGTCCGGTCGGATTAGGAGTGAATGCGTTCGGGAACGAAATATCCCCGCCTTTTTCAGCGGTAACAGCTTCCCGGATGGTGTACTTGTCTTTACATCCTTTTTCGTTTGCGACTTCGAGTGACACATCGTAAACGCCTTCATCTTTGTATTCGTACATGAAAGAGAATTCTGTTGATGTGTGACCATCGCCCAGATCCCACAGACAGCTTGCCGCATCGGTGGAACGGTTAAGGAATGAAACCTCCTGTCCAGGTATTTTTATTATGCTAGGAACAGCTTCAAAATAGGCTGTCGGTTTATCATAAACTGTTACTGTTACATTTTCTGCTTCAGCAACACCTCCCGCACTGTAAACGGTCAGTTTGACCTTGTATTCACCGGGTGTCCTGAAAATATATTCAGGTTCTTTTTCCGATGATACTCCGCCGTCACCAAATTCCCACATATAGGTTGTGCCGTACTTAGAGTTATTATAGAACTGAACAGTAAGAGGCGGACAACCGGCAGTGTCGGGACCGTACTCAACAACAGGCATTGTTGGCAGAACGGTTACTGCTTTCACCAGTGAATCGGAACAGTGTTCGCCCTCGACAATAAGTTTGATATTGAACACTCCGTCTTTACCATAAGTGTAAGGATCCGGGTCCTTATCCGTTGTTGAACTGCCGTCACCCCAAAGCCAGGTGTAATCCCAGTTGTTGCCGGGTGTGTTGTTTGCCACTGTAACAGTGGAATTCGGCAGTTGTTGTTCTTCCGGCATGGCATCAAAGTCAGGTTTAGGAACCCGGTACACGGTTACTGTGGTAGTGTCTGTGTCAGAACAACCATGAGCCGATGATGCAGTGAGTATCACAGTGTATGTCGTATCCTTTGTTGTGTTATTGGTGAACACGTTGTATCCTGAGTAATCATTTGTAGTGTTTCCGTCTCCGTAATCCCAGATAAAACTGTTGGCATTGACCGAACTGTTCGAGAAAGCAACCTGGTGCGGGCTGCATCCGTTATTTCCGTCCGATAGGCTGGCCTTGACCTGCGGGTAAACCGTAACAGTATTTGATGATGAATCTTTACATCCGAAACTGTTCTCTACCGAAAGTGTTATTCGGTAAGGCATAACAGAATATCCGGTATTTTCATATGTGTGATTCAGAGAACTGTCGCCGGGGAAAGTAACCTCATATCCGTCACCTAATTTCCATGTGCTTGATGTTACAGTGCCTGCCTGATTTAAAAGGTCAACATACAAGGGTGCACACCCTTCTGAAGGTGAATAGGAGAATTTGCTTTCAGGTTGCGGATATACTTCCACGGTAGTGTAAGCAGTGTCGGTACATCCGTAAACCGATCGTGCTACCATGCTTATGTTGTATGTTGCTGAAGTATCACTTTTGTTTATGTAAACATTGTTACCGAAAACTCCGGTTGAAGTATTGCCGTCGCCGAAGTCCCAGAAAAATTCGTTGGCTCCGGTTGACTTGTTCATGATATTTATTCCGAACGGACTGCACCCTCGTCCTGCAGTATCTATCATTGCCGAGACTTCAGGGTTCACGGTTATGAAATCGTTCGTGGAGTCTTTACATCCGTATTGGTTCTGAACTATCAGAACGGTTTTGAATGTTTTTGGCGAATAATCTGTGTTCAGGAAGATGTGAGTTGTGTTGCTGTCGGAAGGCAGGAACAGTTCATTTCCGTCACCAAATTTCCATAATGCCGAATCCGCATTCAGCGATTCATTGTTGAATGCCACATTCAGCGGGGCACAGCCTGTGGCAGGATTGAATGAGAACTTACTTTCCGGTGAAGGATTTACAACAATATCAACAGTTGATGTATCGAGACATCCGAATGTGGAACTCGTGAGAAGAGTTGCTGTAAATGTCTTAGGAGAAGCACCGGTATTGTAGTAAACATGCGATATGAAATTTGAACCGGGAACAGACTGTCCGTCACCGAAGACCCAGTTGTAAGTGAATGCTCCCGGATCTGCAGCCAGGTCCACTTTCAATGGATTACACCCGGTATCGGGTTGTGCGGTGATGTTGAAATGGTTCAATGGATAAACCGTAACATACATGTCTGATGTGTCGGTACAACTGTAGCTGTTCTCAACTACCAGGGTTACCGGGAACGACTGGACGAAAGTTTCGTTATTCAGGAATGTATGGTTTATGTTCTCATCGGTCTTATCCGGGGTGCCGTCGCCTAAAGTCCACAGATATGAGTCTGCTCCGGCTGAGGTATTTGTGAAATTGATGGTGAGCGGGCTACATCCCGGTCCTTTGTCAGCTTTAAATGCTGAGACGGGCGATGGATTTACGATCATTGATCTGTGCGTGGTATCCGAACATCCGAAAGTGGTGTAAGCGACCATCTCTATGTTAAATGTGTCGGGATATGCAAGTCCGTTCTTAAAAGTGTGTATGGGGTCTGACTGGTTCGAAACAGAGCCGTCACCGAAGGTCCAGTAATAGGTGTTGGCATCTGTCGATGTATTCTGAAAATCTATCTCCACAGGAGAGCAACCAACGGTATCAAAAGGAGCAATGTCGGCAACAGGTATCTTATAGAAAGATACTTTAATAGAATCAGAGCCTGTACAACCAAAGGTATTCGCTTCTATCCATTCAAACACATAATCACCGGCGATATTCACCAAAACATTAGTAAGAGTATCCAACGCATCATCAAATGTGGCAGTACCCGGGCCTGACTTCTGACTCCAGTAACCAATTCCTATATCAGGCGTTACGCTGATGGTATAGTTCAGTCCGCAGGTGTCTCCATTGGCTGCTGCAACAGGAGAGGGAGTCTTGTAAAATACAAGTATTACAGTGTCAGCATCGCCGCAAGTGTGGTTGTCTTCCATCCATTCAACGGAATATGAACCATAGGCATCAACAATAACGCCGGTGCCCGGATTATGAACATTGCCGAATGTCATATTTCCCGGTCCTGATAACAGTGACCAGGTTCCGGCACCTGCACTTGGCGTGGCATTCAGGTTGTTTGACAGACCACAGATCGTATCATTGGGTCCTGCATCAGCAACAGGTTGTTCGTAAACATGGACTGAGAT
Source organism: Marinilabiliaceae bacterium (assembly GCA_029933425.1). Taxonomy (GTDB): domain Bacteria; phylum Bacteroidota; class Bacteroidia; order Bacteroidales; family Marinilabiliaceae; genus JAADEM01. The sequence goes on along the minus strand of JAOZOF010000005.1, from coordinate 25,659 downwards.
ACTGTCGGAGGCACTACAACCCTGATTGTCGGTAACCGAATATTGATACTTGAACAATCCTTCGGACGGAGAGAGGAAAACAGGTTTTTCAATATTTTTGGCTGAAAGAAGATCGGTGCGTAAACCGCTCCAGTCATGGATCGTGTAAACTCCTGAACCTCCGTGAGGATTAGGCTTTAGTGTGTCTGCCACATTCGTACACAACGTAAGATCTGTATTGTCGAAACTGATATCAACCGGATAAACATGAACATCTATAGTGTCTTTATCGCTACAAGAATTGACATCAGTGACTTTATATATCAACTGATAAACTCCTGTCACATTAGTGCTGAAGACCGGGGTTTGCGTATTGGTATTGTTCAGTGGCGAAGTATTACCTGTCCACAGGTGGGTATAAGGTGTTGTGCCATTTGACGGATTCCCGTCAAGAGTGTCGATTACACCCGGACAAAGAAAAGTTTCATCCCCGTTCAGGATATCGGCTTCGGGAGCATCCCAAACCTGTATCGTAGTAGTTCCTGTGGCCGAACATCCGGCGGCATTGGTAACGTCATAATTAATTGTGTGTAATCCGGGACCTGCAACAGAGGGATCGAAGGTTCCTGCAGAAGAGTTTGTGATTCCGGGGCCTGACCAGGTGCCGCCGGGGGTAGCAGCAGTCAGATTCATGGGGGCTTCATTTTCACAGAATGGTCCTACTGCAGTGATAGTACCGTCGGGCAGGGCTACAATAATGGCAATAGCAGTTGTTTCAACGGGGGGGAAGTCACCGTTGACAAGATCGGACGGAGGTCCGGGAATATTGGGATCATCGTAAGGGTTACAGTAGTTCCAGTTTCGAAGCGTAACTTCGAAGAAATTACCTACATTATATCCTGCAGGAATGTAAATCGGGTCTGTTTGATTGAATGGGGCAACAGGTCCAAGTATTGGTTCTGTCGTTTCGTTTATGGGGCCTACAAAGGGATATGCCTGCACTACACCGTTTACCTGTGCAGTGTTGATATTTGTTCCGCCTGTACCGTATATCCACTGTACCCATCTTTTCCTTGAGTTGGGGACATCATTCTCATCGGGGGGGGTACAGTTCCATTGGCTGACATCATTAAATGTAACCGTGCCGTCGTCGCCGTAACAAATAGGAAATACATCAGGGGCTATCTCCATCTCTCCACCGTTCTGATCATCAGTGTCCCATACTGTGACAACCTGTTCCTGAACAGAACTTGAACAGGTCTGACCTGCTACAATAAGAATAACTGACGGGTGGTAGTTACATTTATCACCGCCTATGGGGTATGTATGATTTGCGGTATAGGACCATTCGCCGGCTGAAATTTTTACAGCATTGTACTGTACAGGTGGATTTCCGTCATCCCAGTCGAACTCAAATACAACATCACCTGTTCCACCGTCGTTAACACCACGGTATGTAACTTCCCACGCAACATTTACGGGTGCACAAAGGCGGTCCGGTTTTATGTCATTGGCCTTAGAAATTATATTACAATCCTGTCCGAAAGATGTAACAATTCCAAGTAACCATAAAAAAATGATTAATAAAGTGGTTCTTTTTATTTCGTCCATTAAAAAGCCCTCTAATTAAAAGTCTTATGTTTTCCCCAGATCCATTTAAGATTTTGTTGTTGTCCCCTTTTTCTGAATTTGGTCATGTGTATTAACTGATATTTATCAGTAAATGTCACTAAATCAGCAGTTAATGAGATTAGTCATTTTTTCATGATACTGAAATCGCGATTTTTACACTGTCCAATTTCAAATTGATACTTAAATTGGATTTATGATCATTGATACGAAAATTTTGACAAATAGTTCCGAAAAGTTGATGAAAACTGAAAACCCGGTTATTAAAATATTGTGATTATGATTAATAAACTCATTGCAAACATGATTCCTTTGTTCCCAAAAAAGTTCATTTGGGTGTTCTCGAAAAGGTATATTGCAGGGAAGAATTTAGATGAAGCTATAGAAGTATCGAAGCAATTGAATGCCGATAATATGATGATTACGGTGGACCTGCTGGGGGAATTTATTTCTGACTTGGAGGAAGCCACAAAGAGCAAGGAGGAGTATCTTGAGATAATAGAGCGTTTTGAGGCTGAAAAGATCGATGGAAACTATTCACTGAAGCCTACTTCATTCGGGCTTCTGCTGGATAAAGATGTTTGTTACAGTAATGTCAGGGAAATTGTGGCAAAAGCAGCGGAGTACAATAATTTTGTAAGGATCGATATGGAAGATTCTCCCTGTGTTGATCTTGAGATAGAGATGTACAGGAAGTTGAAAGCAGAGTTCCCGAAAAATGTCGGCCTGGTATTTCAGGCGTACATGCGTCGGACCATGAAAGATGTGGAAGATCTGATGGATATCCATACCGAAGAGGCTCCTAATAATTTCAGGTTGTGTAAAGGCATTTATGTTGAACCTAAAGAGATCGCATTTAAAAATTACGAGGAGATAAATGAGAATTATATTAAGATACTGGATTATATGTTGAAGAACAAGGTGTACGTAGGTATTGCCACGCACGACAAACCCTTGGTGAAGGCAGCATATGAGCTGATTGAAAAATACAACGTACCGAAAGATATGTACGAATTTCAGATGCTTTACGGAGTAACACCCGATCTGCGTCAAAGTATTGTTGACAAGGGTCATCGCATGCGGGTGTATGTTCCGTTCGGGAAAGACTGGTTCGGGTACAGTACACGCCGATTGAAAGAAAATCCTAAAATTGCAAACCAGATAATTAAGGCTCTTTTTGTGAGAGGATAGATGTTGTGGAAAGACTTAAATAAAAAGCCGGAATCTGATCTTTCAGTTCCGGCTTTTTATTTGCGCAGATTTGATGTCAATTTATCTTTCTATCCTTTTACCGTAAATGCCCTCTTCGAGGTTGTATAACGGACTGATCTGTTTTCCGGCAGCTATTGCCTGTGCAACATCATTTGAATAGTCTTTCCCTTTTTTCCCTTTGCCGCTCTCTTTTGCTTTTTCAAGGTCGTAATCTGGACTTACATATAAGAATACCAACAGGGTTGCAGGATCTCCCTTGATAATTTCTGTAATGTCTTTTTTATTTCCATCTTTATCTTCAACCATAGCACTGTTTATTCCGTAACCAATTTCGTATTTGTGTTCCGGCTTTTTAGATGCCTTACCCGGTTTTGTGGTGTCACCTTTCTTTACAAGGTCTTTCATAAGCTTATCGAAAGTTTCAGATTCCCATTTTCTTTGCATTTTATTAAATGAAACCATAAATTCGGTGCTTTTATAAAATTCTGCCTTGCTGCCTGAAGCAAATCTTTTTGCTGCAACAACTCCGTTCTTGTCAAAAATAAATGCGTATCCTGAACCTACTTTTGCTTCCACTAATTCTTCAGGAGTACCTTCAAATTCATTAACTGCTTCTGAATGTGAGGTCGATCCCATTCCCAGAGCCGATGACCATGCATTTGATTTTTTGTTCTTTGATTTTTTACCGTAAATACCGCCATTATCTTTTAATGTCAGTCCGGGAGTGTAATAAAATTTAATATCGGGAAATTTGGCTTCATCCAATGTTGGATTCTTTTTTCCTAAAATAACAACTACCGTTTTAGAGGGCTGAATTTTCATTTGCCCGAACATGCACCCCATTGAAACAATCACTGCTAAACTCAATAATGCTAACTTTTTCATAATTCTATTTTTTAATGATTGAAAATTTATTTTCTTTTTTTGTTAATGTAAAAGTATGGTATGAAGTCTTTGGGTTTTTATATCAATGAGTTTTCGCCGGAGGTTTAATTCGTATTCGTAATGTTTTTGATGATATTCGTTTTCCGGAAATAAAAAAGGGATGAACATTTCTGCCATCCCTTACCTCTAGTGGTGAAGATCACTTATAGCTTTTTTACATCCACGTGCGGAGTTTTTTTAACGTCATCAGGATTGTCTTTCAACTCATTCAGTTCATGTACGAACATTGCTATCTCCTGATCGTTGAATCCTTTCTCCTTAGCAGCTTCTTCAAGCGTGCCCCAGATAGGTTCACCGCATGCAATGCATTTGATGCCTTTTACGCTCAGATAGCGTACTGAGCCGGGAACCATGTCGACAAGCTCTTCTATCGTTATATCTTTTGTTACTTCCATTGTGTTGAATTTTTATTTTTGCAAAAATACAATTTATCGCTGAAAGAAAAACAGATGAGATTAAAAGATAAACAATGTGTCATCATTGAACGCAAATCCTTTTACCGGGAATTTAATTAACCTGAGGAATGGTAAAATAAAATGTTGAACCTTCACTCGGTTTTGATCTGATCCAAATTTCGCCGCCCAGGGCATTTACTATTCCTTTCGATATGGGAAGTCCAAGGCCTGTACCTTTCATGATCCTGTTCTTGCCTTCGATTTTTACAAAACGTTTGAATATGGATGTCTGGATATCAGCGGGAATTCCTGAGCCGTTGTCACTTACAAAAAACTCGATTTTAGTATCTTTTTCACGGTAACCGACATGTATTGTGCCGTTCTCCATATTGTTCAGGGCATTGTTTATCAGATTGATCATAACCTGTTTTATCTTGTCGATATCGGAATTTATTAAGATCTCTTTCTCATTTTCAGGGATATCAAAGATTATAGAAACGTCATTATTTTCTTTAGCAGACAATTTGTACATCTGCTCTAAGTCGGTCATAATATCTTTTATGCTAAATTCTTTTATATTGAATTTCATCTGTCCTGATTCTATAATTGAAAAATCAAGGATGTTTTTGATAATGTTAAGCAAATAGGTCCCGCTGTTATGTATCGTACTCAGATAGTTGTTTTTCTCCTCAGTGCTTTCATAAGTCTCAAGTTGCAGAAGTTCTGTAAATCCCAGTATAGCATTAAGTGGTGTTCGTATCTCATGGCTCATATTTGCCAGAAATGTCGTTTTCAGTTTATCTGCTTCTTCGGCTTTACTTTTTGCCAGGTCAAGAAGGCTGACTTTTTCTTGCAAGGTCTTCTGTAAGGTCTTCTGCTTTGTAATGGTTTTTTCTAATCCGTTTAGCAACATTGCCAGTGGTATGGATGACATCAGACATATAATTTCGGTACTCAATGTAACAGTAACCCACAGTGGAATAGTGTATTTGGATATCATTAATCCTTTGAACAGATCATAATACAATCCGATGGCTATGAATATGAACAATACAATGTTGATTATCAGACTCCAGATGCTACCACGTATTCCCAGCAGTAGTGCGGCAAGTAATGATCCTCCGATAAAATAGCTCAGGCCGCTTGATTCGGGTCCGATATTAAAAACAAGCATGAATCCGATTGCATATGTCAGAAGTATGATAAGAAAGATGCGAATGAACAGAGATATCCATTTTGTGAAAAATAGAAAAACTACAGTGAAATAAGCAATTGAGCTTGTGACCATGACACTGTATACCCCCATTTTAATGGCAATATATGAACCGAATAGATAAGGTAAAAAACCGAAAATAATAACAATCAGGAAAATACTTTTCAGAACTCTTTCACGCCAATACATAACACCGTCTTCAGGTGAGTATTGCCCCTCATCTAATTTTTGTTTGATGCTTTCCCAGATCATAAAACAAATGTACGAATTAGCTTACGATTTGTTACAATTTACAGGCTTAAAATAGAGATATTTAGATAAGGATTGGCTGTAGTTTAGTACATGAGCGTTATTTAGATGGGTCTCCTGATTAGGAATCATTTGAAATATATGTGATTATGTATTTTCAAGAGGTTATTATACATTGCTCCATTGCATTATTATTATGGAATTAATGGTTTTAAATTTATAGATATTCAGAAATATATCGGTAATCGATGGATTATAAAAACGTATGCAATCTTTTTTGTAATGTTAAAATCATGAAAAATATTGTCTTGCAGTTTATATTTTATTAACTTGATTCAATTATTAAGAATTTGAATATCCGTGAATCATGTTGTAATAGCATGATCTTTATGTTTTTACTGCATATCCCGGACTGCGACTTAATGGTATTCTGTATGCTTATTTGGTAATACAGCCTCTAATACGCCTTTAAAGAAGGTTTCCGGCAGACTCTATAGCCTGGTTATTTTTTTAAGTTTTGTTGAGTAAACTGTTAAAGCATTTGTTATGCCTGACCCGTTATTACCTTTGTCTGACCTTATTTCTATCGATCTTTTGCCTGAAGAACTGCATATTCCTGACCTGACTTCCGGGTTTTTGGCTGATATTCAATATAAGAATCATGTTGTTACAAACAAAAGCGCCAGTGGTCATGAAGCCACTCACAATCTGACCCTTGTTTTTACCAAAACAATAAGTTTTACTTTTCCGGGTTTAGAAGTGAAGTTGCTGTTGAATCCTGCTGTGAACGGTAGTGTAACAACAACAGAGATCCCCCTGCAGGTTCATTATGTATGGAATATTATCAAGTTTATCAGTGATTTTAATATTCAAAGTATTCCCTCCGATCTGGATACCCTCCTGACGACTTTGACAAATATTTATGATATAGATTATGAGAGTGTTATTGATAAACTGATCTCATATTACGAGGAAGCAGCAGATACGATAACAATACCTGTTCAGGCTATTATTGATGAACTGAACAGGTTTTATAACCTGGCAGGGACGGCGAATGAACTTTCATTTTCCGGTGTGCCGACATTTGATGAAATTAAAGACAGCTTACTTGCTAATGCGGGCAAAACGTTAGATGATATTATTTCCGATTTTAATCTCGGTTCTGTGGTCAGTGATCCTTCTTCTGCATCAGAGGTACTGGGGGCAGTAATAAAAAAAGGAATTTATAAACTGGTTGAAAGCCTGAATCAAAAATATGGACTTACCGGTTCTGATAGGATAGAATATGATCTTCATCTGGATTTTAATGCTGTTGGTACAAAATTAAGTAGCCTCGGGCATAGCGCTGTTGATCTGATAAAAGATCTTGTTATTGATGTGAGCAGTAATTTTAATACCCTGAAAGAAGAGCTTTTTCATTTTCTGAATATTCATATTCCTGATATGCCATCATCGTTCGAGGAGTTGTTTGTACCTCAGGTTGAAGCACATGTAACGAATGTTGATCTGGCTTTTGAATTTCCCCGTAGCATGCTTATTCCTTTGGATGATCAGAATCATTTTTTACAAGAACCGGCTACATCAAAATTGACTTTTCATGTGGGTAATTTCAGCTTTACAACAGAATCCGGTTTTGATTTTGATGAGGTGTTAACATGTGAGCTGCAACGATCTTCTGTTTTGGAGACAGGTATTACTATTGATTTTGATTCTTGTGTATTGGATATACATGATGATACCAATATTCCGCAAGCCAACAGCGATGGACGTCCTCTGACTTTCAAAGGTATTTTTATTGATGAAGCTACGGTAACATTGCCTGCAATATGGCAGACAGACGATACGCAATCAACAACTGCTGTTATCAAAGGCAGGAACCTGCTCATTGGAGATCCGGGTGGTTTTACGGGACATCTGGTTATGGAGACCGATCCGGCTCATCCGGGCGATTTGCTGCATTTTGAACTGCCCGGCCTGTTTAAAGTACAGCTCGAGAATTTTGATCTGCAATTCAATAAGAATTCACTTGATACTACAAACATCAACGGAAAACTGATCATTGAGGGATTGAAAAAAGCGGGAACAGATGAAGATGCGCAAGTGGACATAGCTGTGACAATATCAGATGATACATATTCATTTACTTTTGATAATATTCCTGCTTTTGATTTAGCCGGAATAAAACTAGACCTCGGAACTATTTTGTTCAGCTTGAATACTTCAGGCATTAAGGAGTTCTCTGCAGACGGCACTTTGTGCTTTCCAATGGTTGATAACGGCAGCGGAAGTCCTCAGGCCATCGGAATAAATCTGACGAAGGACAACGATAATTACAAGATCAGTGTTTCAGGTTCCCCTGTTCCATCACTTTATCTCGGCGGGCTGGAGATCAAGCTCACCAAACTTACTATCGGTTTTAACAAAGACGGCATTATTGAATCTGACACCGAAATATCAGGAACCATTAAAATTGATGCTTTTGATATTGAACTGAATATAGATATCACTTTTGAAGAAAATGGTTTTGCTATAACAGCAAAGATTCCGGAAGGTACGGATTACATAAATGTTGTTGATATCGAAGATCTGATAAATGTTCAGCTGTCGATGTTGTCGATAGGTAAACATGGCAGTAAATGGAGTTTCGGATTCGGAGGTAAGATCGTTAATCATATTGTTATTCCGGGTATTGAGAAATTTGTGCCAAAAGATATTGACATCAAAAAGTTTGATCTGTCGGAAACAGATAATATCGATATTGATATTGATCTTTCATGGCCGAATGGTTTCAATATAAAAAATATAGGGCAGGGAGGAAGTGCCACTGTGCCTGTCGATATGAGCTTTGGCGATGTTATGTCCATAAGGGCTATTCAGATCGATCTGAAAACAGGAGATCCGACAGAAATAGATGCTTTGCTGTTAGGAACGAAATTCTCGCTGGGCCCTGTTACCTGTACCATCGAAGGCATGGGACTTGGTGCTAAGATAGAATTAAAAGACAGCGGGGGAAATCTGGGTCCGGTGGATGTCAGTTTGCGCGTCATCTATCCTAAAGGTATAGGTATAAGTCTTGAGTCAGATATCTTTACAGGAGGCGGATATCTTTTCTTCGACAGTGATAACAACCGGTATGCCGGAGCCCTTGAGCTGTCAATTCAGGATATGTTCTCGTTTACTGCCATTGGCCTGCTTACAACAGTTCTGCCTGACGGAAGTAAAGGGACATCACTTTTGATAATCATAACAACGGAGTTTCCGGCGCCGATACCTCTGAGTTATAATTTCTACCTTTCAGGAGTGGGTGGTTTGATCGGATTACATCGTACTGTTAATGCCGATAAATTAGGCTCAGGTGTCAATACGGGATCTATCTCAAATATTCTTTTCCCCAAAAATGTGATCAGCAACATCAGTCAGATCATAAGTGATTTGCGTGCAATATTCCCGCCTAAGCGCGATCAGTTCCTGATTGGCCCGATGGCCATGATAACCTGGAATACACCGCCATTGCTTACCATTGAACTGGGAGTGATGATCGAATTTGACGATCCTGTAAGGATATTTATTCTCGGTGTGATAAGAACTGCTATCCCTACCAAAGAACATGCATTGATAAAGATCAATGTGGCATTCATAGGTGTTATAGACTTTAATAAAGGAATGATATCGTTTGATGCAGGATTATTCGATTCACGCATTGTCACCTTTACTCTCGAAGGTCAGATGGCTTTGCGTTTGTCGTGGGGTGCCAGTCCTGATTTTGCCGTCGCAGTGGGAGGATTTCACCCGGCTTATAAACCTGCACCGCATCTGCATTTCTTTGAGATGAAACGGCTGACCATCAATTTCCTTAGCGGAAATCCGAGGCTGACACTTACCAGCTATTTTGCCCTTACAACTAACTCCGTTCAGTTTGGCGCTGCCATTGACTTTTACTTGAAGGTGGCAATGTTCAAAATTGTAGGAGGATTTGGATTTGATGTGTTGTTTATTTTCGATCCTTTTCGTTTTATTGCACAGGTAAGTGCCGGGCTGGCTGTAAAATGCGGTGGATCGACCCTGTTCTCTATTTCACTCAGCTTTACTCTTACAGGGCCTAATCCGTGGGTTGCTTCCGGCAAGGCTTCTTTCAGAATATTGTTCATTAAGTATACTGCCAAATTTAGTAAGACTATCGGTGAGGAGAAAAAGATCACTCTTCCCGATGTCAATGTTTTGCCGCTTGTTATCAAAGCTCTTAACGACAGCAATAACTGGAAAAGTGAACTTCCCGTTGATCATTTCGACCTGATAACACTGCGTAAAGATATCGACCTTGCTGAAGGAGAAGTTCTGATGGCTGCCTTCGGTACACTTACCGTAAGTCAGAAGATAGTTCCTCTCGGGATCTCCATTGAACGGTTCGGGAATAATAATCCGACAGGTGATAAGTTGTTTGAGATATCTGATATCAGACTTTATAACTCAAGTGGTACAACACCTCTCGATACCGGGACGGCGAGGGAAGACTTTGTTCCTGCAGCTTACAAAGAGATGAGTGATGACGATAAATTATCAGCTCCTTCATTTGAAAAGCTTAAAGGCGGGTTTAAAACCACAGGAACAGATGAGCCCGAAACGCAGTGGGGCATTAACAAAAATGTGGAATATGAGGTTATTATTTCGGATACTGAACGCATGAATGACAATCCGGACAGAGGTCTGACAAGCTACGGAATTCATCAGTCTGATCTGTTAACAATTCCTGCAGAGCTTTTTACTCATTTTGCAAAAGGAGGAGCTGTAAGTAATTCGGTTCTCTCAGGGAAAAACAGAGTGCGGACATTTAATAATCCAAAGAAAGTCACTCTTGGAACAGAACATTTTGTTATTGCGAGAAAGAGCGATCTGAAGGTTTTTGATTCGGTTACTTTCCAACAAGGTTCAAGAGCTGAAGCCAATGAGGCATTTTTGAACGCTGCAACTGCTGATCCGTCACTGAAAGATGAATTGATCATCATTCCTGACTATAAAGCAGTTTTACAGGATTAAGAACAGAAAAATTTAAAATCTACTGATATGGCCTCACTATCTAAATATTCATTTCTTCCCTGGTTGAAGCTGGGGATAGCCAATAAGATAACAGAGCAGGATACACTTGGAGTTTCTGTTACTGCAACTAAAGAGAGGGCGGAACTCACGGTTCAGTTCGATCTTAACAATACCCTGATAACAAAAAACATCAAACTGCAGGGGCCCGGAGATGTAACAGGCATAAACAAAGATGCTGTTTTGCGTGTCCATCCTCAGGAGGGTACAGAAGACTTTGAAAGTAATGCGTTGGCATACATTGAATTTTACGAGGAGGATTTCCCATGGAGATATACTCCTGCCATAAGGGTTGAAAGTGAAAAAAGATTGCGTCCGTGGCTTTTTCTGATAGTGGCCAAAGAAGAAGAGTATGAGTTCAGGGATATGGGTGACGGGTTACCTTTTGTAAGCATTAAAAATAATGCTGCCGCAAAGGTGTTTCCCGATAATACAGAGACCTGGGCATGGGCGCATGTACACGTAAATCATTCTCTGAACCGGACCGGGGTGCAGAGTATGCTTACGCAGGAACTGAAAGCCAACCCTGATATTGCATATTCCCGATTGATAAGTCCGCGGCATTTGGAGCGGGCAGAAGATGGTGTGAAATACCATGCTTTTCTGATCCCTGCCTTTGAAACAGGACGACTGGCGGGTTTGGGTGAAGACCCCAAAGATGTGCCGGCACAAAAATCTTCATGGACCACCGGTAGCACGGCTGATTCATCCGTAAGGCCTAATGATTATCCTGTTTATTACCACTGGGAGTTTAAAACCGGAAGGAACGGCGATTTCGAATCACTTGTGCGAATACTTACAGCTAAACCTTTGGGACCGAATTTCGGGAAACGTGATATGAATATCCAGAAACCCGGGATGGGGCTGGATGACATGGCAAACACCACTGTTCTGGGCCTGGAAGGAGCTCTTAAACCTCCTTCGTTCACCCCGACGGTATGGCCGGGCGGAGCAGGCGATACTCAGTTCAGAGACAAGCTGAAGCTCATTTTAAATGTTTCAGCTGATATCAGTGAAACAACCCAGGACAGCAGCAATGTTGTAAATCCGTTTTATGATCCTAACGATCCTGATGTGTTTTATTCTGAGAAAGTAGTTGATGATCCTGTTGTAAGTCCGCCTATTTATGGTAAGTGGCAGGCTCTTATGCGAAAAGCCGGCGGAAATGTAAAAGTATGGATTGATGAGCTTAATCTTGATCCTAAAAACAGGGCAGCAGCCTCAGTGGGAACCGGTATTGTCAGAAAGTATCAGGAGAAATTTATGGAGATGGCCTGGAAACAGGTGGGTGAGATCAATGAGGCTAATCAGAAAATACGGGAAGCCGAAATGGCTAAAATGATCAATAATGCCATTTATGAGAAACATTTTACCCGTATGGATAAAGATAAACTTTTAATGACGACCTCTGCTGCACAAAAGTTCATTCTGCATCCTGAAAGCAATGAAACTTTTGAGGAGAATCTGACACGCAGCAAGATCCCTAATGCTGTCAGGAGTGCTGCTTTTAAAAAGATCGTGCGTCCGGGAAAGAAAGCAATTAAAAATCTTAACAAAGAAGAGGCGGATGCAACCGGAACCCCGATACTGAAAGAGCTGATAACTAATTTTAACCTTGAAGATATAGGCACAGAAGAGAGGGCTCTTACAGCAGCTAAAAAGAAAACTGAACCTGCTATGGTAGTATCTACTTCAGAGGTTGAAAGTGCTATAAATTATTTTCTTGATTTGCAGAATACACAGCAAGCACAGGAAAATGAGAATTTACAGCTTCCTCCTGAAGCTATTTCTTCGCAAGAACTGTTTTTGCATAATTTTCAGACGTTTGCATCAGAGCTTGCAACGCTTCCTGTTAAGCCTGTTCCTCCATCACTTCATGATCTGGAAGGATTCTCACAATCGTTGTCAAAGCAGATCGATCCGTTAGTTACAATACCGAATATGTTATCCCCGAGAATACTTGTGGGAAAGAATAAATTGGCGAAAATAAAACCAATAATGGCTTATCCTGAAATTCAGGAACCCATGTTTCTTTATCTGCAAAAAGTATCTCAGGATTATATCATTCCCAACATCAGAGAAATACCGGAAAATACGATAACACTTCTTGAAAACAATCAGGTGTTCATAGAATCTATTATGACAGGGCTGAACCATGAAATGTCGAAAGAACTTTTGTGGCGTGAGTACCCGACTGACCAGAGAGGTTCCTATTTCAGGAACTTCTGGGACGACAAGGATAGTCTGAGCGTTAGGGACGATCATGACATTCTTCCTATGGATCAATGGAATGATCATCTTGGCGAACACAATGAAAGGATAATCAATGAACAGGGAACACCGGAGAAGAAAAAGAACTTTGTGGTTCTCGTTATCCGTGGCGATTTGCTGCGAAAATATCCTAACACAGTGATCTTTGCTCAGCAGGCTGTGTCCAGCGGAGCCGGACAACCCAGAGGATTGTCTGACATGAACAATCCTGATAATATCAGAACGCCTATATTTCAGGCTGAGCTTGAGCCGGATATTGCCATCTTCGGCTTTAATCTGACTAAAGAAGAGGCACAGGGGAACAATGATTATCCCGAGGGGTGGTTCTTTGTGTTGAAAGAGCGTCCGGGACAGATAAATTTCGGGCTGGATGATTCGGAAACCATACCTGCGGGAAATGCAACAGTATGGAATGACCTGGAATGGGGGCACCTTGTTCCCGCTGACGGAAGCCTCGATGAGTTGTACTGCATCAGTTGCAGTTATATCAGAGCAACAGCTTCAAACCCGTCGTGGGGAACCAATTCGGCTGAAATGGCTTTTATACTGTATCAGAACCCTGTTATTTATGCCCGGCATGCATCAGAAATGCTTCCCTGAACAACGGGTCTTTTAGAAATATTTAATAATTGAAAAAAATATAATCATGAGTCAGGATATTATCAGTACCAAATTTAATGATCCTAACATTCAGCAGGTGCGACAGGCTACAGGGAGACATAGCGACCAGTTCCCTTTTCTTTTGATGCCGGTAAGGCTTGAAACAAGGTTCATGAAGGTTGACAGGCCTGTGTCACTGAATTTCGATCCGGATGTGTTACATCTTCTGGTGGAGCTGAAATATCTGTTCCTTAAACTCGAACATGTTGAGCTTGATGATCTCCCTGAAGCAAGAGACCTGCGTAGACAATTAGAAAAAGTGATCAGCGATCTTGACAGAAGGATGGTTGATCCTATGCCTCTGCCATATCCTGAGAATACCCGGTGGGAAGAGAACGTGGCGGATATCAGGGAAAGCTATGACCGCCTGATTGTAAAATTTGAAGGTCTGTCGCATGAGTTACAACAACATTTAGCAAATGTCAGACGGGCTTTGGAAAATGCTGTTTTGAAAATTGAGAATTACCGGATCGCAAAAGCAAAAGAGACTGAATATGACGAAGGAAAGCAACTGGTAGGTAAATTGAATTACATTGAAGATGTGTTACAGCGAATATCGGATAAACCGGTTAAGTATACTTCAAAGACAAAACATCACTATTTCAACTACATTGATAAACAGTTTGAGAAGATAGACAAGACTCTTGTTGATGTGGAAGAGAAGGCAATGAAAAATGTAATTGCCAATCCAAATCAGATCAGCCGGATAAGTGAAATGCCGGTAGTGTATCACAGGGCTCTGACCAAAGTCAGAAAAAAACTCTCACGTATTCGTTCCGATTATAAAAGAAATGAGTTTCTGACAAGATATCACTCTTTTATTCTTCCGGGAATGCGTAATATTTCAACAATGATAGAAGAGGTGATAGTTCCTAAACTGAACTATGTTTATGAGTTAAAAAGAGTAAACGGAACAGAATTGGTTTACCAGGCCAAAATGATCAAATTTGAGCTGGAACTGATAAACAAAAAAGGGTTTAAAAATTATGGTGAATTAAAGGAAACACGTGTTCATCTTTATCATCTCTTACGAAAATTCAGGGAGGCAGGGCATGATATCATCACCGGTTCTCCCGAAATTATCCATCAGTTAAGGTCAACATGGAGCGAGGTTGATGTTCTGCTCGAAGAGTATACATGGCAGGTATCGCGGCTTAAACCAACTAATCGCTATGAAAAAGCAGGGATAACCCGCAGTATATCCCATATCAACGAAAATTACAGGGCTGACCTTGAAGGGTTGAAACTTGAAGCACCGGAAAACAGAGCTTTTATCAAAAATTCCAATTTTATTGAAAGTGCTAATGCCTATAACATTGCAATAAGAAAATTAGATGAACTTACCGAACATATCAGAACACTTGCTTATGCTGATACTGTGCATAAAAGGGCTTTGGGAATTGCAGTAAGCAGAGTGCAGGATTTTAAGGATGAGTTTGCTGCTTTGGTAACCAAAACAACAATTATTCCTGAAAGATTCTTTAAAGACCTGCATTACAGGCTTAATGGTCTTAATACGTTTTTTACAAGAATAGAAAAAAAGGCTAAAAGTAATCGCAGGCTGGCTTCGTTAATTGAGGAGATGAAGCAGGCAAAGAAAGCGATAAACGATATAGCAGGAACATTGGAAAGTGATATCACTGATGAATATGATGCTTTTTATGACGATTTCAGGAAGAAGTTCATCTTTGAAATGCCTTCCGAAACAGTTGATGAGCTTTGGGTAAGGATCTATCCTGATGATATTTTTATCAATTCTCATGAAGAAGCCATTACCCGTGAGGAGCTTGATGATACCCGGTATTTCTGGACAGAGGTATGGAATGCCGCCAATGACGAGGAGACAGAATTGGCAGCATGGCGCCCGCTTGCATTGAAGTACGGTGAGAACAGAGCCGTTTATTTGCGTGATCTTTTAACTCCCGAAAGAACAGGGCGGGGACACCGTAAACCGTCGAGACCTTTAATTGAGATCAAAAACAAACTTAAAGAAGTAAATAGTATCATTGATGAAATAAATGCTCAGAACAGAAGCAACTTCAGCTTTTTACCGGTAAATCTGAATAACCTGCATTTTGAGCTGAATGCATGTGTGATACTGGCTGACCATTTTCAGAAGGAAACTGCCGGTATGCTTAACACTGTTGCCGGATTGCTGGATCAGGTGGGGCAAAAATTAAATGCTCTGAAACAGACTTTCAATAAATTATCAGGCCTTCAACTTACGTCTCAGGATATCAGCAATTTTGATGATGCTGTTAATGCTGCAGTTACTCTTGTCGGTAAACTGGAGGAAGTGAAAGCAGTTAAGGATATTACATTGTTAGAATCTACCGTATTTCCTGAATTTCCTGATGATTACAGGTTAAAAGAAGAATCCTGGTCCGGAGCTCCGCGTTCAGAGGTTATGCCTGATCGATTTGTTTTTCTCGGCATGAAAGACGGTGAATTTACTCATACAAAAGTAGGTAATGCCATTCCCGATCCTCTTATTGTCGGTATCGATCCTTCATCAAATACAGAAGGCCTTTTTGAATATGATGACAAAGGCAATCTGAAAATGGATGAGAATACAAAATGGCTCACCGATTTTGATGAGGCAGTAAAAAAAGGTATGGGAATTACTGTACCACTGAGACCTGATGAGAGAGAAAACGGGTTTGATAAGATCATTGTTATCGGAGTAAAACATACGGGAGCAGAAGAGGCCAAGATCATGCTGGAAAAACTGTTAAGATCTCATGCATATTTACCTGAAGGTATTGATCTTCTATCCATAGGCACAGCCACGAATAACACAGAAAAGAAAGTCTCAGGTTTTAGCTCACAGGATGAGATTGATGATACTTACAGGCGAATTACCGGATCTCCTGTTTTTACGGAATACTCTGCCGGCAGGCAAAACATAGATGGCTATCGCATAATGGAGGCACTTGGTGTTGATGATTCCGTTTTCAACAGACTGAAAAATGCAGACGGCAGGGATATCTACAACGCTTTGTTGATGAATAAAAGCATGTGGAACAGTACCATGGGGTACTATCTTGAAGAGGTGTTGGATACTGTATTTAACCTCGATAACAACAGAAGAACACGTGAATATTTTACAAAATATGTTACGGGACGGGGATGGCTTCCGGCTTTGCGTATCGGTAACCAGCCTTATGGTATTTTGCCAACGACCGCATTCTCAAGATTTAAGGCATATAGAAATGAACAGTTGCCACCACTTGATAAAGATGATATAAAATACTATTCTTCGTCATATTCTGATAACATCCTGCAACAGCGTTTCGATATCAGGTTAAATCATCTTCTGTCAGTCTTAAGAAGGCAATGGACAGACATTGTAAAAAGAGAAAAGTTGAAGATCGATGATTTTGACCCGGAACAAAAATCTGCTCAGGAACATTTTATACAGTTACTGGGATTACAGGCTACTTCTATCGAACAGTATTATCGTTACAATACCAATGTGGCACAGCGCCGGAGCATAAAACCGTCGATAGGAGAAGATTTTACGGTTAATTTTTCAAAGGATTCCATGTACGGTCCTGCAAACATGAAAACGCTCTTCGGACAACTTCTTGATGAAGGGTATTTTATTGATGATACTTATTTCGACATGAAACACATTGAACGGATAGGAGAGGCAAGGATATTCCGTTTGAGGTATCATAATGAGTTTGGACAGTTGTTAGGACCTTTTGTGCGTGAAAATGATGATGATTTCCTTCCTTCTGTTAATGGGAATACTTATATTAATAAATTGCTTTCTGTTCCTCTTGACCATCTTTGGAATGATGATGCTTACGACGATCTGAAAAGCAATTCACTTTTCTTTATGTTTCTTCGTCAGTCTCTGGCTCTTGCATACAGGGATGTTGCTCTCGATATTTTGATGGAAGAGAGGATAATCAATGAAAATACCCGAAGAAGGGCAGGTTCAAAAGGAACATATCTTATTCCCGGGCCTGATGGTAATGATGTAATCTTTACAAAATGGGATTATCTGTTCAGACGGTTATCTGATCTGGAAAATATGATGAGTGACGGGATCAGGGTCTTTGAGCATTTCCCGCTTGCAGGTGAGGGAGTTTGGGAACATAATAAATTGTGGAAACATATCAAATCTCATAACTGGTCAATGGGTGACTATTTATACCAGTTACGTGAAGACGATCTTAATGTTGTTAAGGTCACACAGCTTAAAAACCAATTTCTTGAACTTAATGAATTACCTGTTAGTGTTCTTGAAAGACTTTTTGCCGAACACCTGGATCTGTGTACTTATCGTTTTGATGCCTGGCAACTGGGTCTTGCCAATAAACGTCTCGATAAGATGAGAAAAGGAACGGCACCTAAAGGTATTTACCTTGGGGCATTCGGTTTGCTTGAAGACCTGAAACCCGGGGGTGAAAGAAAACCTGCCGTTGACCTGCCCGATAGGCTTAAAGAAAATGACAACAAGATCGTTTATACCGATGAGGATAATGAAGGATTTATTCATACTCCTTCTATCAATCATGCTATGACTGCCGCCATATTACGCGGTGGTTACATGGCAAACCGCGGAGCCGGTGACATGAACAATGCCATGGCGGTAAATCTGACCTCTAAAAGGGTCAGGATGGCGCTGAAATTGATAGGGGGCATTCGCAATGGTCAGGAAACAGGTGCACTGCTCGGCTATCAGTTCGAACGCGGATTGCATGAGAATTATCTTGCTCAGGGAATTGAGCTGGATAAATACATTTATGATCTGAGGAGGAAATTCCCGCTTGTTCCTGATGTTGACAGTGGAACAGCAATTAATCAGAATGAAGAGAAGAATCTGATGCATGTGGTTAACGGGCTGGAGCTTTTAGAGTCAGTTCGTGAGTTACTGGGGGAAGAGGCACTAAGATCAGCCGATTCGTTTTATGAACTGGAGAGATCGAACATGTCACAGCTTAAGTCTGATCTTTTTCCAAATACTAATATAACCAATATACAGTTTGAGGCCATATTGAAAGAGATAGATGAAATGGCCAATGCTTTTGATGCTATGGGTGACCTGTTGCTTTCGGAAAGTGTATACCATATTGTACAGGGTAATCATGTACGGTCGGCTGCGGTCTTTGCAGCTTTATCCGAAGGACGTGTGCCGCAGGAAGTTCAGATAGTAAATACTCCGAGAACAGGTCATGTGCTTACGCAGCGGATGGTACTTCAGCTGGAAACAGTGTCATCATCACTTCTTGAGTCCGATCCTTCGGCAGCAATATCTCAGCACTGGGGAAATGTGGCTCTGACCCCAAGGGCTTTTGCTGAACCCTCTTTGAACAAATGGTTAGGTAATATTATTGGCGATCCTTCATTGATAAGGTGTTATGTTACCTATATGCAGGATGATGCAGAGCATTCATACATTGTTCGATTATCTGATCTTGGCCTTCAGCCGATCGATGCTCTTTATGTCCTTAATTCTACAGAAAAGGATAATGACGATTCTCTTAATAAATTGATTGCGTATCAGGTGCGTAGCTCACAGTCTGTTCCTGTTGATATAACATTAAATATTCATTTTAAAGACAGAAATGAGCATTTGGTTGAAAACTCAGAAACACTTACTCCGGATATTAAAACATTTAATGAAGTAATGCCTTTGTTTAACGGTTTGTATGAAACAATAACAAGATCGAGGCATACAACTGCTGAAGACTATGTTATTCCGGGTAGTAATGTACCCGATGATCTGAATTTGCAGCAATTGGATATCGATGAGTTAATGTTACGAACGAACATAGCTTATTCGAAATTTTCCGGTATCAGAGATGATATTCAATCAGTATTTGATGGTAAAGGAATAAATGTGAACGATGTAAATGAAGTTAAAGAAGCTGTTTATACCGAAGATGAGATCAATACATTGAATGATAAACTTCTTGAAGCTTTTTATTTCGGCATACAGGGCACTGTTCCTGATGATCCCGGCAGCGGCAATGGAAAAACGCTTGCTGTGCAGGCTGTCGGTGTACTTAAGGAGATGATAGTGAAAGCAAATAAAGCAGATGCCTTTATCGGGTATGATGACCGTTTGGAAGACATGACAAAAGTTAACAGTCTGAAAGATGCTGCCGGGGAATTATTCGGGAAAGATTTTGTTGTAGTGCCGCATTTTACACTGCGTAATAGAGAAGAATTAGCAGAGATACTCGGGCTTGGCAGGGAACAGGGATTACTGAGAAATGCTGATGAGTTCGCTATGGATGCATGGGCTGAAAGCATTGCCAAGGTGAGGGAAAGGGTAAATAAGGTAGAGATGGTAAGTACGATGACCCGGCTGTTTGATAATCATTTTCCTGAATATACTCCTGTTCAACTGCCTTACGAGACTGTTAAGACAGTTGATGGCGGAGAAGTTGCAGATTATTGGTTGGGTCTGGAATATCCACAGGAATATGAGCCGGAAAGTGATAAACTTTCATTGGTTGTTTTGAATAAAGATCAGTTGATTGCCGGTTCTTCAGGCAGTAGAACATGCGGATTACTCATTGATGAGTGGATCGAGGTCATTCCTCAAAAGGAAGAGACTACCGGCGTTACTTTCAATTACGATCAGCCCGATGCCGAACCGCCGCAAAGTATGCTGCTTGCCGTACCGCCGGAAGAAACAGGCTGGTGGAAATGGGACGATCTTGCGTATACGATCCTTGATACTATGGACTTGTATAAAGCCAGGTTGGTTGAGCCTGAACATATCGATAAGTCAATATTTACGCAGGTTCTTCCTGCTGTTCTTGGCGAATATCCCGTTGTTAACGAATATCGTGACGAATTGGCGAAACTTGGTATGTTCGATCTTGCAGAAAATAATACAGAAAATAACGATTAAAAAATAACACAATGGCTAATTCGCAATGTGAACCGTTACGCTCCTGGAACAGGATGGAGGTCAGACCTCGCAAAAAAGACTTTGACAATGTGCTGAGGGCCGAAATATATGACCCTCTCTGGATGCTTGGCCGGCAATGGCAGTTCGGAGAATTTCAGGGTGAAGATACCGGCTCGGCTACTTTGGTGAAGGTTGCACTGGAAACAACTACGATATCGAAGTTTCAAACAGGTGATGATCCTGCGGTACCTTATGCCGATAATGTTCCTCTTGAAACAAAAGTGGAAGCCGATACTATTCGTTTCGATTACAAAACAAAGGTGAAAACAGGCAGTCAATGGTTCAGAATAATGGGGGCAGCAGGTCTTCCGGGTGATCTTAAACATGATTTTATCGATGCTTATCCTGTTGTTATGCCGGAGATAGAAGAGGATGATCCTGCTAACGAGGTTGTGGCTAAAGCCAGGCTTTTAAGTAATCATAAAGCAATGCAGTTTGTGGATGCGGCTAACGAACGGGCGATGGATGGTACTGTTTTTTATCACGATCTGATGGAGAACAGGTTGGATGTGATGACCAGGTTCTTTGATGATCTGACCGGTAGTGATCATCAAAATGCTGTTGCCGCTATTGATAAGTATATCAGATGGTTTGAGAAATTATACTATTATCCTGATGGTGAAGATAACAAGTCATGGAATCCAAGCCAGCTTGAATATCAGTTTGCCTGCAGCCTGCCTGAAGATGGTGAAAACACTGTGCTCAGGGCAAATGAGTATTATTCCGGTAGTCTTGATTGGTATTCTTTCGATATCGATAAAAATATTCCTCCTGACGGTCTTGGAGATATAGTTCCGGAGGAGGAAGAGTCTTATCGTTCACGAAGGACCCTGACCGTAATTCCGGCGGCTGCACAGTTTGGTGGTATGCCCAATAAACGATGGTGGGAACTTGAAGATGCTGCGATCGATCTGGGTAATATCTCAGCTGATGAGAAGAACCTGGCAAAGATCCTTATTACCGAATTTGCTCTTGTTTACGGTAATAACTGGTTTATTGTGCCATATGATGTTCCTGTAGGTTCTTTGTCGGAGATCAAAGGTATTGTTGTAACTGACAGTTTTGGACAGAAAACTTTGGTTGAGGCTGCAGGTAAAGGTGTCCGGAATGACTGGAGCCGTTGGAACATGTTCAGCCTTACAACCATAGCAGGTGCGTCGGGAACACAACAGGAAATTGATAACAGGATATTCTTCCCTCCGGTACTGACAAAAGTGCATGAAAGTGATCCTGTAGAGATGGTTAAATTCATTCGTGATGAAATGGCCAATATGGTTTGGGCAGTCGAGGACCGTATTCCGGATATGCTTGGTGAAAGTATGGATGGTCATCAGACATCTTATGAACTCACAGAGTTCCTGAAGAAACTTTATTCTGTAGAGGATGAAGATGATGAACATCTGGATGGTGTTTTAAAATATCAACTGGCAAGTACTATTCCGGAAAACTGGATCCCGTTTGTTCCTGTTCATATCGGGAACGATAACCGGGCCATAAAATTGCGGCGGGCTTCAATGCCTCGAACATTTAAACAGTTGTATCCTTTGTCACCGGGGCAGATCCGGCCAAGAACAGACATTCTGAGATATGGTTTGAACGATGATGACACTCAACAATCGCCATACGATATTTTTGAGGAAGAAGTGCCAAAGGCAGGTGTTCAGGTCATGGCTACTTTTCAAAGAGCAAGATGGTATAACGGAAGTATATTTACGTGGTTTGGCCGCAGAAAACGTACCGGACGCGGACAGGGATCAAGCGGTTTAAGGTTTGATACTACTTCTGAGATCAAAAAGAAATGAAATCAGGGCAACTGCAATTTCTACTGATCTTTGGAAAAACAGGCTCCGGTAAATCGGAAATATTAAGGTGTCTGCAAAACAAGGGAGAGCAGGTGCTCGATCTGGAGTTTCTTGCAAAACATAACGGATCGGTGTTTGGCGGACTGGGTGGTAAACAACAGCTTTCACAGGAGGTTTTTGAACAAGCAATAAAGGAAAGACTTGATTCATTTCACCCTGACAGACCTGTATGGGTCGAATATGAATCAAACTATCTTGGCCGGCTGCAGATACCCGGCTGGTTGATGAATGAGATGAGTAGAGGGAAAATGATAGTTCTTATTGTATCTGCAGAAAAACGTATCAAACGAATTATCAGAACTTATTCCGAACATCCTGTAGATAAATTATTGAATGCGGCATCAAAGATCAGACATAAATTAAATCCAAAAAAATATCGCCGTATCCGACGCTCAATAATGGAACAGGATTATGAAACAGCGGTTTCGCTTTTACTTACCTATTACGACCGTATCTATGAAAATGCACTAAAAAGATCGGAGGCCGGGATTCTGGTTGAAATGGAGATCTCAGGCGATTCACCAGAAGGTGATGCCATAAAAATTGCTGAGGCTGTTAGCTCAATTCAAGGGGTGTAAAATAAGAAACCCGAAGTGATCTTCGGGATTCCTGTTGAACTGTCACGCCGATTTTATTCTTTATTCCGTGTAAAGTACGAATTTCTTTCGAAAAACAGCCAACTATATTACTACTACGTTCCCCCATGTTTGGAACGAGAGCAACCATAAATATACAAAAATGAGTCCTTGTTTGCAAATTATTTAACTACAAAATGCATTGTTAATTAGCATTAATAGAATTCTGAATGATCGAGTATGTATGAGGCGTGATCCATACTGATCTAAAGTGTTCAATCTTTTGGTTATTATTTTGTTTTAGATAGAAGTATTTACGATCAGATTTCTTTTGTTTATTCCTCCCGGTATCTTTTTTCGTTTCTTACGGATTATGGTAATTGCAATAGTCAGTGCAATGGTTATGACCCTGAAAATATTTGTTACATGATCTCCTGCCGCATTTTCGCCAACATTGAACAGTGTCCATGAGAGATTCATGAAAATATGCAGTAATATTGGCACCCACAGATTCTCTTCCCACTCAATGAACAACCACGCAAACCATAATGCTCCTGTAAAAGTTACCATGAAGATGCTGAATGCTCCCACGGGGTCGGATGCCTGATACAGATGTCCAAGTCCGAAAATGATCGCTCCGGGCAGCGATGCCGGAATGAATCCCCAGTTCAGTTTTCGGAACAGTATTCCGAATAAAAATCCCCTGAACAGTAATTCCTCCATAAAACCGCCTATCACGGTGTAATGCAGCAGATCGGTAAGAGTCAACTCTTTGTCAATACTACCGATAACTGCAGAACTTATGAACATCGGTAACACAGTGATAAAGGCAAAAACCAACCCCGTTAAAAAACCTGTTTGAATTCGAAGTTCTTTGAGGATATTCCTGAACCCGAATAGCAACCCAACTGTGATGATAACAGGAATTACCCACCATGAGTAATAATACACGACCTTGCCCACTCCTGAGGTTATGGAGATATCTGTGACTTTGCTTAATAAACCATTACCATATGCGGCCAGTAGAAAAGTGAGAATTATTATAATTGACCGGAACAGATTGGACTTTTTCATGGATTAGGGTATTTGTGTTGAGTGATTTTTTGTGTGGATGTGGTTTGGTGTTAAGGGATTGGACTATGCCTGCCCCCTAAAAGTAGTAATTATTTATGAAATTGGAGACCGGTTGTCCGATACGGAGTCAGGTAAGGTGAGATTGCTGTAAAGCATCCGGTTTTTGACTGACCCTCCGTGGCCGGTTCATGAGATTTACCGTCTATTCGATTAGCTGCCCCTCATTTATAAGTCCGAACTTTTTATTTTTGAAATCAATTATAAGTATTTTATTATAAAACAGCAGATTTCCCATCAAACCAATTATTTTTTCTCTCTTATAAAAATTATAATAAGGATCAAGATCATTTGCCATAATGGTTTCAGGTTTGAAGATCAAATCACCTATTTTAATTTCAATATTTGTTTTCGAAATAAGTAACGGATATTCTGTTCCCCATGCTGTTGCCATTAATGTATCTAAAGTTGAAGTGGTATCTCTGTATCTGTTCCAGTTTTTTGTTGATAAATACAGAGAAGCAAAGCTTGAACCGGTATCATAAAGAACATACACTTTTTCTCCATTAATGATTATTGGCACTTTAATTCGCCCGTTTTTTATGATAATATCGATCAGTTTATTTTCTGTATTATTTAATAATGAATCCAAGATTGCAAGTCTTTTCTTCTTAAAATCAATGATCAATGTTTTTTCATTGAACAAATTTGAACCTATTGTACCAATGTGTATTGTGGTATCCTTTTTAAAATTACTTTTTGACAATGTATCGCCAAAACCTTTAAAAAAGGCTACATTCTGATCTTTAAACAAAACAGTGTCAAGATAAAAGGAAATGTTATTAAAACCTCCGACTTTTTTTCCTTGAATAACATATTTTGTTTTTATCGTATCAAGCTTCTTTGCAATATCAGGGAAATTAACCAATAAGGGTGAAAAGGTATTTCCGTAGATCATTGTTACAGGTGCTCCCAAGTCAAGTTGAGAAGTGAATTTATAAGGTACGTTCTCTAATTTGAACGGAATGAACATGGCTAACTTTTTATAATATTTGTTACCGATAGAATCCCCTTCCCATTTAAACCTTATCCAGGATATGTTACTATTGGAATCTTTCAATTCTTTATTCTGTACGCAACTATAAGCAATAATTAAAACTAAAATTAATAGTGTAATTAAACTTTTATTTTTCATTGTTCCTGTAAGTTAAAGATCAGCTATTGTACTGAAATTAGTTTCTATACATGTGGGTTTTTCCCTGTTTGCCGCATCTGCCTTGCCTGTACGTCGGCAAAGGTGGAAAAACGGAAGCGGCAGCCTACTTGGTTAAATCCTGGTTTTTATATTGTTCATTTCATTTTCCAAAAAATCTACACCACTTCTAAATGGATAATTTTGATTTTTAAGGAATTCAATATTCGTTTTGTATTGCTCAGGAAATTTTAAAAAATCTTCCGCCATTCGTTTTAATCCTGCCGGACACAAATAAGCAGGAGTGTTTTGACCTTCAATACCTAAAGAAGAAATCGATTCATCAAATAAATCCTCATTTACTTCAACATCAAATAA
>JAOZOF010000325.1 GCA_029933425.1 Marinilabiliaceae bacterium | reverse complement strand
CGGAACACAGCATCTTTACCGGAAGGTACTATTTCGTTCACCGGAAAATATTTAAGCGGATCATAAACGAGATGATCAGTTCCCAAAGGAGTAGCAAACCACTGTTTGAAAAGCAGATCGATACTTTTTCCCGTTTGCCGTTCTATGATCTTCTGTAAAAAGTAATATCCGAGATCGCTGTAACGATACTCCTTCTTTTTATGCAGTTTTACATTAACAAGCTCAGAGTAAACAGAATCACGGAAATTATGGTTCATGTACATGTTCTTTGAGATACGGATATCGAAAACAGAGTCCTTTTGGTGACTGAACACATCTTTCCTATAACGCACATTTTTGTTGAAAAAGAAATGTTTATCGAGCCGTATGTTGTATGTACGCGAAAATCTTCCGCTGTACATTGAGCCTCTGAATGAACTTTTGTCGACATAGTTCAGATGGAACGGAATGTAAGAAGGCAGTCCCGCCTCATGAAGCAGCATTTTCCTGATCGTAATACTTCCCGCTTCGGTGGTATCCGTTTCCGGCAGATAGTCTTTCAGCTTCCTGTCAAGTTCTATCTTTTTGTCTTCGTATAGTTTCATCACCAAAGGTATAGTAACAATGATCTTTGTAAGAGATGCAAGATCGTACAGATCCTGATGATCCACTTTCTGTTTCTTTGAATAAGTAGTATAGCCGAAAACCTTGTCATAGATCACATATCCGTTTCGGGCTATCAGCAGCTGACCTCCCGGCGACATCTTTTTCTTAACTATCTCTTTTAGAATGGGATCGATCTTTTTAAGCGAATCGCTGTTCATCCAGGCAAGTTCGGGGAAAGCATAACCAAGTCTTGTTTTTTCATATTCAGCCTTTTTGAATTCCCGCGTTCGTAATGTTTCGTAAAACGGGAAACTGCCTTTCACCTCTATCCCTCCAAACATTGCCTGTTCAAGCAACTTATCCACCTCATTTATTCCTTCGGGTGCGAAAAGCATCTTTTCGAAAAAATGAGATCGGTCCAACCAGTTATCTCTGAATTTTTCTGTACTCCCCAAGAATACGAGCTTTAGGATATACTTTGAATTCAGTTCTTCCAGCCTGTTATCGTCTATCGAATCATTATCCGAAACAACAACCACCAACTGATGAACTTTATCTTGTGTAACCGCCAAAGAATCACTCTGCACAATGAACCCGGGAGAAGTATATTTCGATATGCCTTTATCTTTAAAAAAGCCTGCAATATCGAGTATCCCGTACGAAGCATTGTTCAGCATGAAAGAGTGCTCGGAAGAAACCTCATCTTTACTTACAATGCTCATTGTCTTTACCCAGGCAGCCCACCGAAGGCGCTTTTGCTCCGGGATAACTATGTTCTCATCAGGGCATTTATCTTTACCGGCTATCCGTAATCTCAATTCAAGTGCTTCTTTTGCATATCTCATAACAAAAGAGCTATCGAGAACATTGTTATCAATTGCTCTTTTCAGCTTTTGTATACTTTCAGCAGGATGGTCGGTGTAAAAAAGAAAACCTTTTTTCAGAAGCTCTTCAAAACTGACCTGAAGGTCATCATCATTCTCCGAAAACAGTTCTATCCAATTTTTGAAATCGTAGTGTTGATTAGTAAAGGAAGGTTCCTGCTTATCATCAGCAGGGTGATTGTCAATGGTCTTAAGAAGTGGCATGTCGTCAAATACAGCTATCTCCTTTACTGTAAATCCCTCCCCTGTAAATGTCATCAGATACCTTTTGTAAGTACCTGAACATCTCTTACCGGGACTTTTAAAGAGAACTCCTTTTGCCCCTTTCAATGCAAAGAAACAACACGTATTCTCATAGAAATATTCGGTGAACAGTGTATCGGAAATGCATTTCAACACATCGTAACCGGGAAAAGTTAAACCTGTGCTATCGGCAAAACCGGAGGACAGATCAACGATCTTTCCTTTTACATCTTTTGAAGCAGGATCAACTACCTCGAAAAAGTCATAAGCTGCATTATCCGGTGATAAAAACAACAGTGCCAGGCGTTGCTCCTCATTAAGCTGTCTGAAAACGGAATCTGCCTGCGATTGTGCATGAAGATCGATTGCAACAAAAAGCAGCAATGAATATTTAAGAACCCTTTCAGCTATATTTAACATCAACCTCACATCATTACGTACAACACTATTTTTCCAAAAGGGTATCCATCTCTTTGGCCTTATCTTTCATATCAAGCCTCAGATAAGTATTTTTAAGGTATTTGATATACGTCTTGTTATCAGGATCAAGCTTACGAAGCTTAACAAACTTATCCCTTGCCAATCGGAAAATGGCAGATATCTTTTTCAGATCTCGTCGAAGATAAGCATATGTGGTTGCATTTTTATTCTTATTGTATTTTGCCATCTCGCTTTTATACCAGTCTTCTGCCTTATTATACTCGCTAACGGCAAGCCACTCCAGTGCAGGTATTGAGTTCTCATCTTTTACTAACATTGTTTTACAGGCTTTTTGTGCCTCATCCTTCTTACCCAGTTCGTTAAGTACCTTCAGGTATTCCGGGAAAAGATCCATGTCAGGATTTGAAATATTCTGGTAATCGTTGTAAGCATCCTCGAAATTACCTGCTGTATAATCTATCTTGAAAAGCTCGGTGTATGCCTCATCTTTTTTATCCGCCTTTTCATAAACAGAAATATTGTCTGATATCAACCCCTTGACCATTCGTGTTTCATCAAGTTGCTTGTATGTATCAATAAGCATCTTCAAAAGTTCATAGGTTTTATTCCCTTCAAAAGCCTGCGTCAGATACTCTTTTGCTTTATCAAAGTTTTTTGAATTAAATGCAGCCTTCCCGGCCTTAACAATTATGTCGTACGGTACATCTTTCGACTGCTCCTTGTACAGTTTCATCAGCTGCTCATACTGAGTCAGTGCCTCAGCGTAATTACCGTCCTGATATGCCGAATATGCCAATGTCTGGGTTGTTTCTATCTTCTTCATGGGATTACAGGCAAACATACCTGCAAGTACTACAATTATTGATAAAATGCTAAGTTTATTCATGTTGATCTAATGATTTGTTGAATCGTTGATTTGACTATACGTATATCAGCTCTCAAAGTTAACGAAAAAGAGGAATGATAAGCAGCCGCATATATATTTTTTCGTTTTTATGTACCTGTATCAAATAATGTTTTATTTTTGCAAACATCAATGGAGAGGTGCAGGAGTGGTTGAACTGGCTCGCCTGGAAAGTGAGTGTACCTCAAAAGGGTACCGGGGGTTCGAATCCCTTCCTCTCCGCAAAAGGAAATGCTTCACCGCTTAGGTGAAGCATTTTTTGTTTCAACACGAACAAAAGCTTGCTTTTAAGTGAGTGGTGGAACAAAAAATGAATATCAACCGTCAGGTTGATGCATTTCCATGCTTGCACAGGAATAATATTTAGGGATCAACGGAGTTAATTCCTCTTTTCCCCATTGCCGATTGAAGGTCTGCGCTGCTTCGACCGTTCAATGGCTTTTGGCATAGAAACTGATAAATTGAGGAACTGAGGAATTGTTTATTTGTTTATTTCCCGGTCATGTTAAGCTGTTGCAGATTTGGATACTACAACAACAAAAAAGTCCCAAACCTTTATACGGTAAGGCATATTTGCTTTGGTCTTACATTCCCACTAATGAATCAACGAAGTTAATCCCTCTTTCCGCAGCATATACTAAGAATCTAAGATTTACACGCAAATTTACACGCAAAAGCATCAATCATTTCTTTGGTTGATGCTTTTTTGTTTTATAATTTTACTTGTGTAATTCAAAATTCTTGGATTCTTTGTTTACTTATGCAATTGAGTATCTATCAT
>JAOZOF010000004.1:38037-40584 GCA_029933425.1 Marinilabiliaceae bacterium | reverse complement strand
ATGGCTCCCCATGTAAATCCGGCTCCGAAAGCAGCAAGGATCACATTGTCACCTTTCTTAAGTTGATTTTCCCACTCATACAAACATAAAGGAATAGTTGCAGCAGTGGTGTTCCCGTAACGATCGATATTTATCATTACCTGCTCCTTCCTGATGCCCATGCGCTGAGCCGTAGCATCGATAATACGAAGGTTAGCCTGATGTGGTACAAGCCATGCAAGTTCATCGGGAGCTATGTTATTTCTCTTCATTATCTCAACAGAAACATCTGCCATACGGGATACCGCATGCTTAAACACTGTTTTACCATCCTGGTAAAGGTAATGCCATTTGTTATCGATAGTTTCTTGAGTAGGAGGATATGCCGAACCACCTGCTTTCATGTAAAGATAGTGTCTGCCTGATCCGTCACTGCGAAGAATATTATCTTTAAGTCCTATATTTTCGGTAGTTGGTTCAAGCAATACAGCAGCCGAGGCATCGCCAAAAAGAACACATGTTGTTCGGTCGGTGTAATCAACGATAGAAGACATTTTATCAGCACCTACTACGATCACTTTCTTTTTCGCCCCTGATTCAATGAACTTTGTAGCAGTATCGAGTGCATAGAGAAAACCCGAACAAGCTCCGTTAATGTCAAAACTGTGAGCATCCTTTATTCCCACTTTGTCACAAATTATGTTTGCTGTAGCGGGAAACGGATGGTCGGGGGTTACGGTAGCACATATCAACAGGTCAATCTCCTCGGGTTTTACGCCGGTTTTTTTGAAAATATCCTGAACTGCTCTGGCTCCCATATACGAGCTGCCTGCATGTTCCTCCTTCAGTATGTGTCTTTCCTTGATGCCCACACGGGACATTATCCACTCATCCGAAGTGTCAACCATTGTGCTCAGCTCATGATTGTCAAGTATGTATTCAGGAACGTAAGCACCTACTGCCGTTATTGTTGCTCTAACTTTTTCCATGGCAAAATTTTAAGACCGGAAATAATCCGTAAAATGTAAAGCCTAATAACAAAATTTGCCTCCTTGAAATAACGGAGGCAAATATTATTATTCGCTTCTTTAAATTTATGCAGTTACTTCTTTCTCTACTGCCAGCTTTCCGCGGTAATATCCACATTCTCCGCAAACAGTGTGTAATCTTACTGTTGCACCGCAATTTGAACATACACCCAATGCAGGAATAACTGCTTTATAGTGTGTTCTTCTTTTGTCTCTTCTCGTCTTGGAAATTTTACGTTTAGGATGTGCCATTTTAATTGTTTTTACTTATTTATTAATTTCTTTAATGCGTCCCATCTGGGATCGCTTATATCTTCATTCTCTTTTGATGTTCCTTCGTCACCGACAAGGTACTCATCAAGCTTTTCAAGCATCTGAGTGTTACAAGTCGGATTTCCGTTCTCGTCATCCGGGTGAACATGCCGCAAAGGAAGGCTTACAATTATGAATTCGTATAACCACTGTGCAACATTAATCTGATACTCTTCGTAAGGGAGAACTATGATCTCTTCTGACTGTTCTGCAAATTCGATTCCGAAATTGAAATACATTCTTTCCGAACTGTCAACATTGATCTCAATAGGTCCGAGGCATTTGTCGCAAATGCTGTTCACCTTTCCCTTGATGTCAAAATCCACAACCAGCAGTTTCTGACTTTTATTCAGGGTGACAATTGCGTTCAACTGCCCGCTTTCAACCAAAGGTTCCTCGAACAACTCAAAAAAAGAAGCACCAATTTGATACTCAAACCTGTGCATCCCGTCCTTTAATCCCTTGAAAGAGATGTTGTAATCCTTCAGTCTGTCCACTTTTCCCTCAATAAAAACTTTGCAAAAGTATAAAAATATACATTTGCGAAAAAGAAAAGGATGAATTTTTATTTCAACGGACTGATATTTAAAGTTTTTTAACCCCTGCTGATCGGGGAATTGATCAATCAGGCTTCATTCGGCAGAATAATACGGAAAGTAGTGCCTTTGCCCGGTTCCGATTCTTTCACGAAGATCCTGCCTTTGTGATACTGCTCAATTATTCTTTTTGTTAATGATAATCCCAGCCCCCAGCCTCGTTTTTTTGTGGTGTAACCCGGTTCAAAAACTGTTTTGAATCTTGACTTTGAAATTCCCTTACCATTGTCTTTGATATCAACAATTACATTTTCCTTACCTTTATTCATCGATATTTCAATTATTCCTTCCCCGCCGGAGGCATCAATAGCATTTTTACAGACATTCTCAAGGGTCCATTCAAACAGCACAGGACTGATCCTGATCATTACATCATCCTGCAGATCAAGCTTGAACTCCACTTTTTTAGATGTTCTGCGCTTAAGATACTCGATGGATGAGATTATGACATCATTAAGTTTTACCTCTTTCATTTCAGGCTTTGAACCTACTTTCGAGAATCTGTCAGTAATAGTCTGAAGTCTATTGACATCTTTACTCATCTCATTAAGCAGATCATCATCCTTCATTTTCATTTTCAACACATCTATCCAGCCGAGAAGTGATGAAGTGGGAGTTCCGAGCTGATGTGC
>JAOZOF010000004.1:34451-37937 GCA_029933425.1 Marinilabiliaceae bacterium | reverse complement strand
AAGATGAATGATGGAGTATTGGGGTCATTATTGGTCAGGGTCAGTTCACGCATCGCATCGGCCCATAACGACATCCGTTGACGTTCCTGCTCTTTCAGCTGCTCAACAAGGTTCTGAGTGTACCACAGAGTGAACGAACCGATGGCAACAGCCCCGATGAGTAAAAACAGTTTCCAGCGCCTTTTATTTGTGTAAATATTCATGAACAAAATATTTGTTTTACCTGATAATTAACGCCTGTCTCCGAAAAAAATTGCATCATAGTATTTTATTTGGCCGGTCATGAAAGTGTATTGACGGATATGATCTTAATAATAATAACAGTTAAAATACTTCATTTTCAATGCCTTCATAAATATAACAAGAAAAATTAGTATGAGGAGCAAAAGTTTTTATGATTTTTGGAGTCTAATAATACAGAGAGAAGGAATGATATGTTGAACTAAAAAAAATTAAGTCATGAGAAATTCAAAGATAACCTTAACCATAATTATAGTATTGTTATCACTATCCACGGCAGGAAATGAGAGCTTTGCTCAAAAAAACAATAATTGCATAAGCAACGGTTTAATAGCCGGCATACCGAAATCGGGCCTCAGTAAAGAGGAAAAAGCAGGTTTGATACAGATGCGTGAAGAGGAGAAACTTGCCCGCGATGTTTATATCACTTTAGGTAACACATGGGGGATCCCTATCTTCTCAAACATTTCGCGTGCCGAACAGGCACATACTGATGCCGTAAAAGCACTTCTTGAAAGATATGAGATCGAAGATCCTGTTAAAGATGATGCTGTTGGTGTTTTTACTTCACCTGGACTTGCCAAACTCTACAATGATCTTGTCAAAAAAGGTAACACCTCGTTGATGGATGCATTTATGACAGGAGCTACCATTGAAGACCTTGACATAAAAGACCTTAATGAACTCATTAAAAAGACTGACAATGAAGATCTTTTAGTGACATACAAAAACCTGAATAAAGGATCACGAAATCACATGAGGGCTTTTAATCGTCAGATATCGAACCGGGGTAGTTCGTATAAACCACAATTTATTTCAAAAGCAGAATTTGAGAACATACTCTCATCACCTCATGAAAGAGGATTTCAGAAATAAAGATCAAGAATAAATTAACAGCAATATGAATTATCTTGCCGAAGATGCAGGAAAGAAATCTCGAAATGCCTTAAACACCTTATAAACCTTACAACAATTTTTATTTTGTAAAAGGCCCCTGCAATGCCGGGATCTTTTTTTGCCTGTAAATTATCCCGGATAATTAAACAATAACGTTTCTTTATGTGTAACTTTCGGTAATGTTAAAGCGTCTTATGTTTAAATATACAAACTGTTAATCATGAAAAAATATATCTATTTCGTAGTGCTATTGGTGTCTGTGAGTTTTTTAATTGTATCAAATGCTTATTCCCAGCACACAATAGACAAAGTTGATAAAAAATTCAGCAATGTAACTTCAGTTGAGGTTGAAGGGTCATTCTGCGATGTTAAAATTACGGGAGAAAAGCGTATCGATGTTGCCTTGACCGGAGAAATAACATCGAATAAGAATTATGATATCAAGATTCGATACGAACAGGAAGGAGGTAATTTAAAGGTATGGCTTGACCGGCCTCGTTCGTTAAGGGGAAATATTAAAGGAACGTTGAATTTTGCAGTTCCGTTAAACACAAATATTGATGTTACAAACTCCAGTGGGAATGTGGTTGTTGAAAATTCGGGGCAATGTGTGATCAATCTGATAGCGGCATCCGGGAATATATCTGTAAGGAACATTGATTCAGGCATCTCACTTACAACATCATCAGGCAACTTGAACATTGAAGATATTACGGGTAATGTTCATGCAACGTCAGCTTCGGGAACTATTTACGCTTCAGGTGTAAAAGGTAATCTTTACAGCGTTTCGTCATCAGGAAGTCAGAAAATTGAAGGAATCAAGGGTAATCTTAAGCTCACTTCTTCATCAGGAAGCATAATATTGAATATGATTAGTGGAAATGTTAATGTCAGAACATCATCAGGAAGTATTAAAGCTGATCATGTGACAGGAGAACTCATTGCTTCGTCATCATCAGGAAGTATCAGGCT
Source organism: Marinilabiliaceae bacterium (assembly GCA_029933425.1). Classification (GTDB taxonomy): domain Bacteria; phylum Bacteroidota; class Bacteroidia; order Bacteroidales; family Marinilabiliaceae; genus JAADEM01. The sequence continues at coordinate 35,828 of JAOZOF010000004.1, read as the reverse complement.
GGACAATGTAGCAGGGCAATTAAATCTTACTTCAACAAGCGGAAGTCAGAAAGGTACGAACGTTAAACTGACAGATGACTCTTCTTTCAAGTCATCATCAGGAAGTGTAAGTATGCAGCTTATCAACGGAGCAGATGAGCTTAGTTTTGAACTTTATGCCTCATCGGGAAGCCTGTTTGCTAAAGGTAACAGTGGTGATAATAAACTTATTATCACACGAGAACCCATAAAAATTTACGGCAAAACTTCCTCCGGCAGCCAGTCATATAGATAACAATAAATATAAAATTCCTGATTTTTAACTTTTCAGGATTGAACTTTAAAAAGGATTTTCATAAATTAATGGAAATCCTTTTCTGTCATGTTAGTAAAAACATACGGCTCTGCCGTTGCCGGAATTGATGCTTACACAATTACTATCGAGGTTAATGTTTCACAGGGGATAAAGTTCTTTCTTGTAGGCTTGCCCGACAGTGCGGTGAAGGAGAGTGAGCAGAGAATGAAATCGGCACTAAAAGAGAGTGATTATAAATGGCCGGGCTATAAAATAATTATTAACATGGCTCCTGCGGATATCCGTAAGGAGGGTTCTTCATACGATCTTCCGCTTGCCATCGGCATTCTTGCTGCTTCGAATCAGATGTCGGACAGGAAACTTGCTGAATATGTCATAATGGGTGAGTTGTCGCTTGACGGTAGTTTGCGGCCGATAAAAGGTGTTCTGCCTATTGCCGTGAAAGCAAAAGAAGAGGGATTTAAAGGATTGATAATCCCTGAGCAAAATGCCAGGGAGGCTGCTGTTGTAAAGGGACTTAATGTATACGGAGCAAAGAACGTAAGAGAGGTTGCGAAATTCCTGAATGAAGAGACAATGATCGAGCCTACGGTGATCGATGCAGAAGAGGAATTTTTGAAGGGTATTGAAGATACTGATTTTGATTTTTCGGAGGTTAAAGGTCAGGAGAATGTGAAGCGTGCTTTGGAGATCTCGGCAGCAGGCGGACACAACATCCTGATGATAGGACCTCCGGGCTCAGGCAAATCGATGCTGGCAAAACGGATACCTTCGATACTTCCTCCTCTGACACTTGATGAAGCGCTTGAAACGACCAAGATCCATTCAGTGGCAGGAAAGATAGGGAGTCATTCGTCATTGCTTACAAAGCGACCGTTCCGAAGCCCTCACCATACAATTTCGGATGTCGCACTGACCGGCGGTGGCTCATTCCCGCAGCCCGGGGAAATTTCCCTGGCCCACAACGGCGTGCTTTTCCTGGACGAATTGCCGGAGTTCAAACGTACTGTTCTTGAGGTCATGCGTCAGCCGCTTGAGGACCGAAGGATCACAATTTCCCGTGCACGGTTTACAATAGAATA
>JAOZOF010000004.1:16821-34351 GCA_029933425.1 Marinilabiliaceae bacterium | reverse complement strand
AGCCGCTTGAGGACCGAAGGATCACAATTTCCCGTGCACGGTTTACAATAGAATACCCTTCAAGTTTTATGCTCGTGGCGTCAATGAATCCTTGTCCGTGCGGGTATTTCAATCATCCTACAAGAGCTTGTGTCTGTAGTCCCGGCATGGTACAGAAGTACCTGAACCGTATTTCAGGCCCACTACTCGACAGGATCGATCTTCACATTGAGGTGATACCGGTTCCTTTCAACAAACTGTCGGAAACACCCCCTGCCGAAAGCAGCAAAGAGATACGGAAAAGAGTGATAGAAGCACGGAAAATACAAGCTGAAAGATTCAAAAACGTTAAAGGCGTTTTTTGCAATGCCCAAATGACATCGAAGCTGATGAACAAATATGCAGGGCTTGAGGAGAACAGCAGACAGATACTGAAGACAGCAATGGAGAAACTCGACTTGTCGGCACGCGCGTATGACCGCATTCTTAAAGTGTCACGTACCATTGCTGACCTTGAAGGGGCTGAGAATATCCAACCGAATCACGTGGCCGAAGCCATACAATACCGCAGCCTGGATAAAGGAACATGGGGGAATTAGAAATTAATATATTTGTACATAAAATTGTTAATCATGAATATTGAAACAAGAAAATTGAATGTTATCAAAAAAATCACGTTGTTGAAAGATGATAATATTTTATCTGAAATAGAAAATATTTTAAAATCATCTGACTGGTGGGATGAGTTACCCGCGGAAGTAAAAAAATCAATTGATAAAGGTATAGAGCAAGCAAAAAAAGGAGAAACAATGTCTCATGAAGATGTGATAAAAGAAGCAAGGGAGAAATACGGACTTAAAAAATGACAATACGCTGGTCTCAAAGAGCGAATATGGATTTTAATAAAATTCTGGAGTTTCTGTTTAAAAACTGGGGAATAAAGGAAGTAGAGAATTTTATTGACAAAACAGATGAAATTATTCTGAAAATCCGACAAAATCCCGAATTGTTTATAAGATCCGGCAAAAGACCAAATGTTCACAAAGGGTTTGTAACGAAACAAACAAGTTTGTTTTACAAAGTTGATAGCAAAAAAAGAAATATCACCCTTTTAGCATTTTGGGATAACAGACAAAACCCTAAAAGATTACAATTTTAATGTTTGTAATATTTCATTGCCTCTGGCATGAATTCTTTAATATGCCTGATCCTGGTTTCGTCGGCAGGGTGAGTACTCAGAATTTCAGGCGGTTTTTGTCCTCCGATCTGTGACATGCGTGTCCAGAAATCGATAGCTTCATGAGGGTCGTAACCTGCCATTGCCATGAATATCAATCCTAGTTTATCGGCTTCAGTCTCCTGCTGCCGCGAATAGGGTAATAATACTCCAACCTGAGTTCCGATACCGTATGCCTGATAAAAAAGCTGTTTTGTTTCCTCGGGCTTCGTTTCCAATGCAGTCGACAGTGCCATGCCTCCAAGCTGGACAGCCATCTCCTGGCTCATTCTTTCATTACCGTGTCTTGCAATGGCATGAGCTATTTCGTGTCCCATTACAACTGCCAGGCCGGCTTCTGTTTTTGTGTAAGGAAGGATACCCGTATACACCACTACCTTTCCTCCCGGCATACACCATGCATTTGGCACATTTTCATCAACAAGATTAAACTCCCATTTATACCCGCTTATCCTGTCCTCCATGCCTTTTCCTTTCAAAAACTTTGTAATAGCAGTTGCTATGCGGCTACCCACATCTTTAACCATTGCTGTGCTTTTTTTATCGGTAGAAAGTTTATGTTCATTCAGGAACTGGTTATAGTTAGTTATCCCCATACTTACCATCTGACTTTCCGGCAACAGGCTTAATTGCTTTCGGCCGGTAAGCGGAACTGTGGAACAACTGTTCAGAAACTGAATTGCCAATAATACAGCAATAAACTTCACAATATTTATTTTTCTTGTTGATGCCATGACGATATAGTTTTAAAGATCCTGTGACTATCAAATTTAGTAAATTATCGGAAGGAAGACAAAACTATAGGAATACGGGTGTATAATTTTCCCGGGATCGGCCTTTAATACCATTGCTTTTCAGGCGAAATACACTTTAACTCAAAGGAAGAGGTTTGAAGCCGGAAGGATGTTGACCCAAGGCTTAAGATTAACAGCTATGAGTTTATTTCAAGATGAGGACAGTACTTCTGCTTTTACCATTTCAGGAGTGATGTCCAGTAAGCATTTCCGTTTTTCTTTTATTTTACATTCGGTGCTTCCTTCTTTTGAACAGGGGCGGCACGGAAGATCAACCTCCATGATCTTCATCCTTTCGCCCGACGGAAATCCAAAAGCGGTAGGTCCGATTATTGCCTGTCCTGGTTTATCGAAAAGATCGGCAGCATGCAGGAAGCCTGTATCGCCGCTTATTACATAAGGTGAATGATGAACAACACAGAAACTTTCCATGAGTGAAGTTTTTCCGGCAAGATTGATAACCCTACTGGGTGCAACACTTCTGATATCCTCACAAAAAGTGTCAGCAGGGCCGCCCAGGACAGCAAAATGATAACCGGGCAGCAATTCTACTAATTTCTGCCAATAATTAACAGGCCACCTTTTCAACTCCCATGCTGAGGAAGGAACAAGGGTGATCCATTTTCGTCCTTCAGGAATATTGCTTAAAAGAAGTGAGTTTATTTTCTGTTCTGTTTCTTCAGGGAAATACCATTCACTGAAATCTGTGTCAAAATCTTTTATACCAACTTTGTTAAGTGGTTTGCGAAATGATGCGAAAGCCCTGATGAAGGGCTTAGGCAGCAGATTGATGCCGAAATGAAACAACAGAAGCCGTTTTAACCGGTCTTTATGCCGGGTAACAAGCTTTCTTCTCAGAAGATTGCATAAGCCGAACGGACAAAGAATAAGCTTCAGAATATTGGATCTTATATTCGAATGTGCATCGTAAATGAGATCGAACTTCTCTTTTCTCAGGTGCAATGCCATTTTCAGAATTCCGGCAACACCCTCTTTACGGTCAAATTCGAGGATGTGGTTGATTCGCGGATCGATCCTGATGAGAGATGCCATATCTTTACGCACTATCCAGTAAAGTTCTGCCTCAGGGTAACTTTTTTTTATTCCTCCCACAACCGACATGCACTGGATGATGTCACCTATTGAACTGAGACGGATTATCAGTATCTTTTTCAATGAGGAAATATTAAAAAAATGGATAAAAGGTTACTGATTTATTTTGCTGATCAGAATGGTAACTTCGTTGTCATGACACTCAAGCACTCCTCCCTCACAACTGAAGATATCTTCAACTCCGTTCTTACCTATAACTCTTATCTGCCCCTTGCCAAGAGCACTTACAATGGGAGCATGATGCTTAAGGATCGTAAAAGTACCACTCTCCCCCGGAACCTGGATTAGTCCCACAGCTCCATCATAAACCACCTTATCGGGTGTCACTATTTCAAGATGCAGATCGTCGTATCTCATTAATTCTTAACTTGTTTAAGCAGTTTTTCACCTTTTTCAATTGCCTGTTCTATCGTGCCAACGAGGTTAAACGCAGCCTCCGGATATTTATCCACCTCTCCGCTCATGATCATTTTGAAGCCTTTAATCGTATCCTCGATACTCACAAATACTCCTGTCAGTCCGGTAAACTGCTCGGCTACGAAGAACGGCTGTGACAGGAACCTTTGTACACGCCTGGCACGATGAACAACCAGTTTATCCTCTTCCGACAGCTCTTCCATACCCAGAATGGCTATGATATCCTGCAACTCCTTGTAACGTTGCAACAATTCTATAACCTGCTGTGCAGTATTGTAATGGTCATCGCCTACAATTTCAGGAGTAAGGATCCTTGAAGTTGAATCTAGAGGATCAACAGCCGGATAGATACCAAGCTCGGCAATCTTACGGCTCAGCACAGTAGTTGCATCAAGGTGGGCAAATGTTGTTGCCGGGGCAGGGTCAGTAAGGTCGTCAGCAGGCACATAAACTGCCTGTACCGATGTTATGGAACCGTGTTTAGTCGATGTGATACGCTCCTGTAGAGCTCCCATCTCAGATGCAAGGGTCGGCTGATATCCTACTGCGGAAGGCATACGCCCGAGAAGGGCAGACACCTCGGAACCTGCCTGGGTAAAACGGAAAATATTGTCAATGAACAGAAGTATATCACGCCCTCCGCTTTTACCATCACCATCACGGAAACTCTCGGCTATGGTAAGCCCTGAAAGGGCTACCCGGGCACGTGCTCCCGGCGGTTCGTTCATCTGCCCGAAAACCATGGTTACCTGGGATTTTTCTGCAAGAGCTTTCTTATCGACCTTACTCAGGTCCCAACCTCCTTCTTCCATCGATTTTTTGAACTCTTCACCGTAATCCACAATTCCCGCCTCGATCATTTCGCGCAGCAGGTCATTCCCTTCACGTGTTCTTTCACCCACACCTGCAAATACTGAAAGACCTTCATGCCCTTTGGCAATGTTGTTTATCAGCTCCTGTATAAGAACTGTTTTTCCTACTCCCGCACCGCCGAACAGTCCGATCTTACCCCCTTTGGCATAAGGTTCTATAAGATCAATAACTTTGATACCGGTATACAATATCTCCGATTCCGTTGACAACTCATCAAAGTGTGGTGCATCCTTGTGGATAGGCGAGCCACCTTCGCGTGTCACAGGGTCAAGACCGTCAATGGCATCACCCACCACGTTCAACAGTCGTCCTTTTACAAGGTCTCCTTTTGGCATCATAATTGGTGAGCCAAGATGTTTGACCTCCATTCCGCGTGTAAGCCCATCGGTTGAGTCCATGGCAATACAACGAATTGTGCTTTCTCCGATATGCTGTTCACATTCCACTATCAGAGTATCACCGTTATCACGTGTTATTTCCAGAGCATCAAGAATAGCGGGCAGCTCCTGATCTTCAGTCAGATCAAAACTCGCATCGATAACAGGACCTACTATCTGAATAATTTTTCCGGTAAGATTTTCCATAATAAAACTAAATTATGCCAAAAGATACAAAAATATTTTTTAACTCACTCTGTCGACCAGATTAATGGCAAACTGCCTCAGATCTTCTTTGATCTTTTCATCTGCATCAATACTGAGCAAAGCATTTATCGACTTGTCAAAATATTCATTCATTAGTGTTTGAGACAAAAATGGTATTCTGAGGCTGTCATAGATACCTCTTACCGCATCTATCTTTTCCTGTGCATCAGCGTCCTTGTTCTCTATCCATTTGTCCAGTTCCGTTTTTACCTTGCCTTCTGCCTTCCTGTACGCCTGAAGCAGTAAAAACGTTTTTTTGTTGTTAACGATATCCCCGCCTATATTCTTACCGAAAACCGCCGGATCACCGTAAACATCCAGATAGTCGTCCTGAAGCTGAAAAGCTATGCCGATATTTTCTCCGAACTCATAAATCAGGTCTTTATTCCTTTGAGACGCACCCCCGATAACAGCACCTATCTTCAGGCTGCCTGCTATCAGAACCGAAGTTTTAAGACGTATCATCTCTATGTATTCTTCAACAGAAACATTATTCCTCGTTTCAAAATCCATGTCGTACTGCTGACCTTCACAAACTCCCAAAGCAAGGTCATTGAACTCTTTCATAACTTCAGACATATTATTTTCGGGACACATCGACATGTACTGGTATGCCTTTATCATCATAGCATCACCCGACAGAATGGCTGTGTTATCATCCCATTTCTTGTGGACGGTAGGCATTCCCCGTCGCATGTCGGCAGCATCCATAACATCGTCATGCAGAAGAGTGAAATTATGGAATACTTCCAGACCGATCGCAGGAAAGATCACCTCCGCTCCGGGTTCCTTCCGGCTGAACAGCTGATAGGCAAGCAGACACAAAGCAGGCCGTATTCGTTTCCCGCCTAACGACAATACATACTGGATAGGTTCATATAGCCCTTTTGGCTCATCTCCTGTCTGAAGTTCCTTTATCTCTTTATGTATCAATTCCTGGAGTTCTTTAAGCGAATACATGTTTTTCTTTTACGGGTTTCCTACTGTTTTGTTTTTCTTGATCTTAAGGTTGGAAAGTTCTATATCTTCATCCTCATCATAGATCTGAAGCAAAGGCTCCTTGAACGATCTGTTTGTTATCATTTTTTCCAGTGTCAACAGCAGAGAAGGAAGAAGTATGAGATTCGAGAACATTGCAAACAATAATGTGATTGCGACAAGAATACCCAGAGCTACAGTCCCTCCGAATTCCGAAACACTGAAAACACCAAACCCGAAGAACAAAATTATTGAAGTATAGATCATACTTACCCCGGTCTCCCTTAATGCCAGAACAACCGCAGCTCTGATACTCCAGTTTGTATCCTCAAGCTCAAGCCTGTATTTTGCCAAAAAGTGTATGGTATCATCCACCGATATGCCGAATGCTATACTAAAAACAAGTATTGTCGAAGGTTTTATCGAAATATCGAAATATCCCATCAGGGCTGCTGTCATTATCAGTGGAATAAGGTTCGGAATAAGTGATACAATTACCATCCGCTTTGACGAGAACATCCATGCCATAAATGTTGCGATAAGAAGTATCGCGAGCATCAGACTGGTAAAAAGATTTCTGATCAGATAATCGGTACCTTTAAAGAAAACAACACTTGAACCTGTTACGGAAGTATCATATTTCTTTGGAGTAAATACCGAATCGATAGTAGCCTTTATGTCTTCGTGAAGTTCTTTCATTTTTGTTGATCCGATATCCTCTACTCTGTAACTGATCCGGGTCCGCTCTTTTAAGGAATCAACAAAGGATGTTACAATATCGGTATTACCGCCTTTCATTTTCCCGACATAGGAAAGAATGAAATTCCGCTCCTGATTTCCGGGAACACCGTAATACTTCTCCTTTCCGTTGTAAAAAGCCTGACGGGCGAACTTGACCACTTCAACAAGGGACAACGGCGAGGATATCTCAGGATATTGCGCAAGCTCTTTTTGTAGTTTATCCATTTTCCGCAGTGATGAAGCCTGAATAGCCCCGTTAGGTTTCTTTGTATCGATAACTATCTCCAGAGGCATCATGCCATGGAAATTATTTTCAAAAAAGTTCAGATCGATATAAAGCGGGTTATCATGAGGTATGTCATCAAGCATATAGCCTGTTGTTTTTATCTTGGTAACACCTATCACACCAAGGAAAAGAATAATGCCGGTGCTGATGTAAACTGCGGTACGATGGTATAATGATATTTTGACCAGTCGATTAACTATGCTTGTCATGACCTTTCGGTCAAGGTGTTTAACATGCCTTTCCTGCGGGCCTTTCAGAAAACTGAAAATAATAGGGATAAGTAATATGGAAAGGAAGAAAACGACAATGATGTTTATGGCTGCAACAACACCAAACTCAACAAGTATACGGCTGCTTGTGAAAATGAAAGTGGCAAATCCCGACGCTGTAGTAAGGTTTGTAAGGAACGTGGCATTACCTATCTTGCGTATCACTCTCTGTAATGCCTTTATCTTATTGCTGTGATTTCTGTATTCCTGGTGATACTTATTTATGAGGAAAACGGTATTTGGTATTCCTATTACAATTATCAATGGAGGGATCATCCCGGTTAATATGGTCACTTTATAGCCGAACAGGGCTTGAATTCCAAGAGCCCAGATCACGGCAGTGCCAACCACAAGCATGGATGCCATAACGACTTTGAAAGACCGGAAAAACAAAAAGATTATGAGGGCGGTAACTCCGAGCGCAAGAAAAATGAACATGTTAAGTTCTTTCTTGATCATCTCAGCAGTTACTATTCGTATGTAAGGAAGTCCGGAATAATGAAGTTCATTGCCTGTAGAGTGGCTGTATTCATCCCCTGCTTTTACAATTTCTTTGATAAGCTGTACTCTTTCGGAACTGTGAAATATCTTGTCATCAAGAGTAACAGCCATCATATATACATCTGTTTCGGGATTGTAAATGATTTTCCTGTAAAAAGGCAGGTCGAAGAATGACCTTTTCAGAGAATCAAGGTCTGTCTGATATTTCACCTTATCGGGGAATACAGGCATCACCACAAACTTTTTCTCTTTTTTGTTCTTCAACAGGCGATATGCCTGTGTGGCCGAAAACACAGATTTTACCCCGTGAATATTTTTCAATGTATCAGAAAAACTGTTCCAATGATTGAAGTGCGAAACTGTAAAAAAATCATCATCTTTAACTCCGATCACAAGTATATTGCCCTCGTTACCGAAACTTTTCACAAACGATTCGTACTCCTGATAGGCCGGATCATCTTCCGGGAGCAAGGGAGCATATTGATACGACATCTGTATGTGCCGGGCATTGTAGCCCATGAAAACAGTCAGAAGAAAAAGTATGATCAGAATTAGAATTCTGTTTTTTAAAATTATCCTGGCAATGCCGGTCCACATATTAATTGTATTAAAAGCTTTGCGAAATTAAATAAAAATAAAAAAGAACATGATAAAGCCCCGTATTAATTTAGTGTTAATTGTAAGTGAAAGCCGAAATAAGATCAGACAAAAGCCTCCATATGTATCTTTATTTCATCGTCATGCATATCCGCTTTTATATATACAATATTCTCTGCATGAATGTTCTCATCGATAATATTTTTTACCGTTGAATGATCTTTCTCATTCTTAAGATACACTCTTAAATGGTTTAAAGTTCCTTTACCGGCCTTTTCTTTAAGGTCGTTGATCATAGCTTCAGTCTGGCTTCCGACATTTTTCTGCTTCACGTCTTCAGGAAGTACCCCCGTCAGACATCTGCCATATCCGTAAATATTTTCAACATCAGTTTTGCCGGAAATTGCAACAAAATCGAGAGTAATGCTCCCTGCCAATGCGCCTGTCACAGTCAATTCCGGCAATCCGTTCGGGAATAGTTCAGGACTAAAGTAAAGAGAACGTATTTTATTGTATATACTGATATTTTGTGTTTCTTCATTTCCGTATTTGCTATACGACAATATCAAGGGTACGTAATTCCACTGCCCTGTAATATTGCGGAAATCCATATCTTCCTTCAACAGCAACTGCTCTGCAAAATCAAAGACCCTCTGACATTCAAACGTTATATCCCCTTCATCAGGCATTTTTATTCCTCCTGACAAAATCATTCTTGGTTTATTCTTACCCGATGATAAGACTACATACGGATGTTGATAAAAAGTATTCCTTTCGATCCTGACATCAGTACTCTTTTCAAGAAAAAATCCTTCAATCAAAACATTATTACCCGACAGTGAAGGCTGGCTTACCAAAGTGTATGCCGGAATATTTTTTGAAAACTCCTTTTTTAAAACAGAGATCAGCTCCCCGGAGACGTCACTCAGCTCCTCTTCATTATCAGTTTGCAGAAAGATATTCAGCTTTAAAATGTTTTTTACATATTGCTCTTTATCCTTGATGATCTTAAGCAATTTTAAGACCGACTGTTCTAATCTTGATTCTAATGACCCTTTGAAATTCTCATCAACAATATAAATATCCATTTTTTTACCTATTTCACACAACAAACTTAAATGATTAATTTACAAAGCTATAAATTTTATTTTATCTGAAAATTCACTTAAAACAAAACAGCAAAGATCAAAAAAAAAGTAACCTAATTGTTTTTTCAGCGTAATAAGTTCAGAAACGTTACAGAAATTTATTTTTTAGGTCATGAAAAAGATAATATTTTTAATCAGCATTTTAATCCTGCCTTTATCTATGTACGGGCAGGGAGAGGTAGAAAAGTACAAATCTATTTTTACCTTAAGTTTCATACGCTATATCGGTTGGCCCGAAGAGGTTAAACAAGGTGATTTTGTCATCGGGGTCTTAAAAGACAAAGAGGTGGCAAACTGGCTTAGGAGCCTTTCGAAAGGAAAGAAATTCGGTTATCAGAATGTGGTGATCAAAGAGTTCAAATCGCCGGCTGAGATCTCGGACTGTCAGGTGCTCTATGTTTCCAGCTCTGTTAACATGTCGAAGTATGCAGCTACTATTGTCGACAAAGTAGGAGGCAAGAATACTCTTATTGTAACTGAAAGAGCCGGTGCTACGAAATACGGTGCAATGATAAATTTTGTTATCAAGGAGGATAAACTGAAGTTTGAGATCAAAAAGGACAATGCATCCAAATTCGGGCTTCCTATCAGTTCAAAGCTTAGTGCTATGAACAGCGCCATAACTTTGTAAAAAGATTATCCCTACTTAGTATCTGATAATTTCAGATCACAGGTCTTACGAAAAAGCACTTATTCCAGAAATAGGTGCTTTTTTAGTACCCGTTGTCCCTTTTTGAAATATAATATCTTACAAGAATATTTAAAGCATTATTCAAAGGAATTATATGCCAAAAAAATCAAAAAAAAAAGAAACCATTCCATGATATCTACGTACCAAGCATTGAACTAAGCTTTAATATTAATTTAAATATGAAAAAAGTCTTTTTATTTATTGCGCTATTAGTGTTGCCACTCTTGGTACAAGGGCAGGTGGCAAAATACAAGGCTGTTTTTACTGCTAACTTTATCAGGTACATTGGGTGGCCCGAAGCAGCCAAGCAGGGAGATTTTGTGATCGGAGTCATCCGGGATAAGGAAATGGTTGATCATTTAAAGAACGTTTCGAAAGGGAAGAAGTTCGGATTTCAGGACATTGTAATCAAAGAGTTCAGATCACCGGCTGAAGTATCCTACTGCCAGGTACTGTTCATCCCCAGCAATATCAATCTTGGGAAGAACGCTTCAACGATAATTAATAAACTGGGAGGGAAGAACTCGCTGATAATAGCAGAAAAAGAAGGTGCCACAAAGTACGGAGCAATGATAAACTTCGTCATACGTGATGATAAACTGAAGTTCGAGATAAATAAAGCCAATGCTTCGAGGTTCGGGCTCCAGGTCAGCTCTAAGTTAGAGAATATGGCATCAGCGATAAAATTGTAATTAATAGATTCAGAATAAAACAATAAAACACAATCATAATGAAGATCAAATTGAATATTGCCCAAAAACTCCTCGTAGGTTTCGGAGTGATTTTGTTTGTGATAACCGTGAACGGGGTCTGGACATACGTAACCCTGTCGAACAGTAAGAAGCTGAACAAGACACTTACAGAGGTATATTCTCCGTCATCTAACAGTCTGCGTGAATTATCTCAAATGATTACACAGTCGAAAATGTTAATAAAGAACTGGGTATTCATTGATAAGCAATCGGGAACTCCCGATAAGGTAAGACTTGCAGAGCTTCAGGATAAACGTTATCCCGAACTTAAAAATAAGATCAAAGGCTTTTACAGCAGTTGGAAAGAGACAGGGCATGCCCAGGATGTTGACAGTCTGGAGACTATTTTTCAAAAGACCGATTCTTTGTTCCAGATACAGAAAGGTATTATGAACAGCCTCAGCACATTTGAATCGTACGATGATGCAATGATCCTTTTCGAGGTTGAGCCTATGGTACAGGAAGGTGGTGAGGTGATAACGTTAAGCGATGAAATAATAAATGAAGTAGAAAACATTGCCGGCGAGTTCTCAAAGGAAAGTGATTTGGGCCTCACAAAAATGAACAAGAGTTTTTCAAGCTTCTCATGGATAATCATAATTATGAGTATCGTAATAGTAATCTTTTCTTCAATGATAGGTTATATGCTTTACAAATCCATCGTCAAGCCGCTGATAGTAGGCGTTAAGTTTGCGCAGTCTATCGGAAGCGGAGATCTGGAGGCAGATGTGAAAATAGACCAGGATGATGAGATTGGTGATCTGGCAAGAGCTCTGAGCATGATGGCCAAAAACCTCAAGAACATTGTTGTAACCATTAAGCGTAATGCCAACGAACTTGTTGCCTCCGGTCATCAGTTGAAGTCAAGTTCAATGCAACTGTCGAAAGGATCGGCTGAACAAGCAGCTTCTGCAGAGGAAGTTTCAACATCTATTGAGGAGATGGTGGCCAATATCGATCAGAACACAGAGAATGCAGTTAAAACAGAAAAAATTACAATAGAAACAGCAAAGGATGTAAATATTGCCAACGAGCTATCTTCAGAAGCTGCAAAAGCAATGAAACTTGTTTCGGAGAAGATCACTGTGATCAGCGATATTGCATTCCAGACAAACATTCTTGCACTCAATGCTGCTGTTGAAGCAGCAAGGGCCGGTGAACACGGACGGGGATTCTCAGTAGTTGCCTCCGAGGTACGTAAGCTCGCCGAGCGTAGTAAGAGTGCAGCCGACGAGATCGTCTCTCTTGTGAACACAGGGTTGAAGGTGTCGAATGAGGCAGGAGAAAAGACCAAGATGCTTGTTCCCGATATCGAAAAGACAACGCAGCTCATCAAAGAGATCTCTGCAGCCAGCCTTGAACAAAAAACAGGAGCCGAACAGATCAACCTTGCAATGCAACAGCTCAACATGATCACCCAGGAGAATGCATCATCATCCGACGAGCTTACGCAAAGCTCTAACCAGCTTTCAGTTCTTGCAATGAACCTTAATCAGGCCGTTGGATTCTTTAAACTGGATGAGAGCAATATTGACCTGAAAACCGCAGATATTCCAAAGGATATCCAAAAACAGGAAGAAGATGCCGTTGAAGAGGTTCTTGATGATAAAGACAAAGAGCAGAAGCCTCATGTCAGCGAAGAGCCAAAATCTACACCCATTACAAATCTGGGTAAAGAGTTCGACCTTGACAATTACGAAAAGTTTTAATCAGAAAAACTAATTGATACAATGGACAAACCTTTTGAAATAAAGCTAAAAAATAAGCCGGATAAACTGACCTTGAAGTTTTCAGGAAATCTGGTGATCAATTATATCGAGGATATTACCAGATCGGTAACGGAAATGGCTGACATGTCAAAGCCTCTGCATATCGACATTGCAAATCCCGACAGCATTGATCTTACATTTATTCAACTGGTTATTTCATTGCAAAAAACATGTCTGAACAAAAATATTGAATTCACTGTAGCTGCCAGGATCAAAGATGATCTGAAAATTATTCTGGCTAATGCAGGGTTTAATAATATAATTTCAAATTAACAACCATACTATTTAGATTATGGCAAAAACAGTTCTTATTGTTGACGATTCAGAAAGTATCCGTGAAGTGGTGAACTTTACCCTTCAGAACGAAGGATACGACGTTCTTGTTGGTGTCGACGGCGTAGATGCGCTTCAGTATCTCGACGGCCGTACCATCGACATCGTAATTACCGACCTACACATGCCTAACCTTGACGGTCTGGGGCTGATAAGAAAGATCAGGGAGATGGATGCATACAAACACATTCCTATTCTTTTCCTTACCACAGAATCTCAAACCGCTAAAAAAATGGAAGCCAAGCAGGCCGGAGCCACAGGATGGATAATCAAACCATTTGTGCCTGCGAAACTTTTAAGTGCGATCTCACGCGTGTTGAGATAATAGAAAATCAGGTTAATGCTCATTGATGTTCCTTATTAAGACCTTGTCCTGAAAACAACCAAAACAGGGCCGCAGATTGATGGTATTCTGATCATCATTCTAAAAAAGGCCGAATGACAGTTTACGTCCGGGTAAGGGGAAATTGAAAACAACACCGGAAACAGATCAATGATGCATACCGGTAAATGCTTTTAACGTTATGATTGATAAATTCAAAGCGAAATTCGTTGAAGAGGCTCAGGATAATGTGAGAGACCTTGAAGAGGCACTCTTACTTCTTGAAGAAGACCTGAACAACCGCGATATAATTGAACGGATATTCCGTGCCATGCACTCTTTAAAGGGTGGCGGCGCCATGTTCGGTTTTAACGATCTGAGTGATTTCACTCATCATCTTGAAACTATCTTCGATCTGATCAGGAATGACAAGCTTAATGCCGATCAGGATATCATTTCGCTAACTTTTAATTCTGTCGATCATATCAAGTTCCTTCTGAGCATTGGAAACATTGAATCGGAAGAGGACAGAAAAGAGCAGGCTGAACTAATACGAAATATCAGTAAATACACTTCATCATCTGCACCTCAACAGGAAAAAACTGTAGAATCATCTGACTCCGCCGATGTTGTTGATGACGGGTCGAAAACCTATCTGATAACTATTGTTCCTGATGCCGAGATCCTGAAGAACGGCACCAACCCGTTATTCCTGATGGACGATCTGCATGCACTAGGTGAAGCCGTGACAATATCTTATTGCAATGATGTTCCTGTCATTTCCGAATTTGATCCTGTAAAAAACTACTGTTCATGGCAGGTGATACTTAATACCCTGGAGCCTCTTAATGAGATTAAGGATGTGTTCATCTTTGTTGAGGATGAGTGTGAGTTAGAGATCACGGAGATAGCAGCAGGTAATGTGCTTTCACATCCTCAGTTCGGCGGACTTATAGAAAAAGCCCGTACAGAGGAAAAACCTCTTGATAAAGATATTGTTCTTAATATCGATTTTTCAGGGGAGAACGGAGCAAAAGCTGCCGCTACCAAAAAGAAGAACATCTTTAAAGATCATAAGATATCAAGTATCCGGGTGGCATCAACCAAGATAGATGATCTTGTGAACCTTGTTAGTGAAATGGTGACGATCCAGGCACAACTCACTCTTTACGCCGAGAACAGTGGCGATCCTACCATTGTGGCACTGTCGGAGAATATCCAGAAGCTGTCACGTCAGTTAAGGGACAATGCCTTTGAGATCAGCCTTATCCCCATTCAGAACGAACTGATGCGTTTCCAGCGCCTTGTACGCGACCTTTCGAAAGAGATGAACAAAGAGATCGATTTCATCATTGAAGGAGGTGAGATCGAACTTGACAAAAATATCATTGAGAACCTTACTGACCCGTTGTTGCACATCATCCGTAACTCTGTCGATCACGGGATCGAATCACCGGAGGAGAGGATCAAAGCCGGAAAATCACCCAAAGGAACTATTGTCTTCAAGGCCTATTATTCGGGAGCCAACGTCATAATCAAGATACAGGATGACGGCAGGGGAATAGATCCGGAAATGATAATGCAAAAGGCCATTGAAAGAGACCTGATAAAAAAAGATATTGAACTTTCGAAAAAGGAGATACTTGACCTTGTATTCCTCAGTGGATTCACCACACGTGCCGAAGTATCCGACATCTCGGGAAGAGGTGTAGGTATGGACGTTGTGAAAAGGAAGATCAATGGCATCAGAGGCGAAGTTTCCATCGAATCGGAAGTAGGACAAGGAACTATCCTGACCCTTGAGATACCTCTTACCTTGTCCATCATCGACGGGCTGCTTGTAACGGTTGCCGAAAACCAATATGTGATACCAATATCAAACATTGAAAAGATATACTCGATAGCCGATGTGAAACTGAGCAGTTCGTTCAACAACATTGCTGTTATCGATGACAAACAATATTCATACCTGAATCTGCGGGAAATATTCGAAGAAGAAGATGTTTCCGTCGACGACAGCCAGCTGGTCCTTGTGAAATACGAGGATAAAAGAGTGGGTGTTATCGTAGACAATGTGATAGGAGAATATCAAACGGTAGTAAAACCCTTGGGTCGATTCCTTAAAAAACTTGAGAACGTTTCCGGTGCTTCCATAATGGGTGACGGAACAATATCATTGGTTATTGATACTAACCGTTTGATCTATTACAACGATATTCAGAAATACAAAAATGTAAAGTAGTTTATCCATGGCAGAAAAGCAATTGACATCGATATTATCATTCAATATTAAAGACGAACTTTTTGCCTTTGATACCGATACCGTACGAAACATTCTGGAAGTCGGGAAGATAACCAAAGTCCCTAACACCAAAGAGTATTTTTTGGGAGTTATCAACCTGCACGGAAACATTATTCCCGTTGTTGATTTCAGAATGATGATGGGCGTTAAGAAGCCTAAAGACACAAAAGATACAGTGATCATTGTTCTGTCTAATGACGGACAGACCGATTCGCTTATAGGATTGATTGTCGACGGAGTTAAAGAGGTTTCCTCTTTCTCTGAAGACCAGATACTGGAAGATACGATAATTGATGCTGCATCAGGAACCCTGATAAACATAACATTCAGGGGAACATTAAAGTCAGATACGGAATTCATCCACATAATCAATCAGGATGATCTGATGGAAGAAATTGAAAATTAAACATTAAGACAGATGGATCAAAGCACTAACTCATATCTCACATTCAAGGTCAATGATAACACCTTCGGCATACATGTTGAAAAGGTGGTTGAGATCAAGGAGTATACTGAACCGGAAAGCATACCGGAAACACTGCCTTATGTTACCGGCGTGCTTGAATATCGTGAAGAGGTGATACCGCTGATCGACACAGCCATGAAGTTCAATCTGGGTAAGATCACTCTTACCCCGCAAACATGCATTATCGTTATCGAGGTTATTAACGAACAAAAGAACTCAACAGCTAAGGTCGGCATAATTGTTGATACCGTGTCGGATGTATTCGAGCCGGAACTCGAGCAGCTAAAACCCATTGAGAACGATTACAAACCAAATTATATCTCATCCACATACAGATTGAATGATACTCTTGTAATGATACTTGATTCGAACCGGATATTCTCAGAAAAAGACATCACTGCACTGGATGAAATAATTGAAAGTATTAGTAAGTAAAATATCATGTTTCAGGAGAGCAAATACAAACAAGAGCCGGTAGCTAAGGATCTGAACATCTTTAAAGCTGAACTTTCAGAAAAAGATTTTCAGGCTTTCAGTTCTTTCATTTATTCCCAGTACGGAATAAAAATGCCTCCGGTAAAACGTATCATGCTTCAGGGACGTTTGCTGAAACGCATACGCGAACTGAACATGAGCTCCTACTCGGAGTACAAAGAATATTTTTTCAGCAAGGAAGGACAGCAAAAGGAGATATTTAACTTCCTGAATGTAATAACTACCAATAAAACGGATTTTTTCCGCGAGCCGGTACATTTTAATTTCCTGGCAGATGAGATACTGCCTGATTTTTTTGACAATGGCAACTCCGGCATTTTCAATGTGTGGAGTGCAGGTTGTTCAAGTGGTGAAGAACCCTATACAATTTCGATAATCCTGAATGAGTTCAAGGCAAATAATCCTGCTTTCAATTTTTCCATTCTGGGAACCGACATTTCGCATAAAGTGATGAACATAGCTGCCAAAGGTGTTTATGCTGCCAGTAAAGTGGAACTGATGCCTTTGGATTACAAGAAAAAATATTTTCTGAAAAGCAAGGACAGGGATAATCCTACAGTAAGGGTGAACCCTCTGCTTCAAAATAACATAACACTTAAATATGTAAACCTTATAAATAGTCCTTATGATGTAACAGAGAAATTCCAGGTGATATTCTGCCGTAACGTGCTTATTTATTTCGACAGGGCCACACAGGAACGCGTGATAAACAATCTTTGTCAGCATCTTGTGCCGGGAGGATACTTTTTCATCGGACACTCTGAGTCGTTATCGGGAATGAACGTACCGTTAAGGCATATTAAACCAACAATTTTTCAAAGGA